>CAZUIA010000102.1:0-10073 GCA_964620835.1 uncultured Oscillospiraceae bacterium | reverse complement strand
AGCCGCGGCCTGGCATGCCCGCCGGGCCGCGGCTTGCGTCCTGCGCCAATCAATGGTACAATTGATCTATCCTACGGATGGAGGTACCCCCGGATGCGTCGAACCCTGGCTTTGGTGTTGCTTTTGTGCATAGCGGTGCTTGCGGGCATCGCGCTGGCGGAGGTGGTGTTTCAAGACGTTGAATACGACCCCGGTACGCCTGAGCAGACGCCGGGACAGGCGGAAAACGGCCTGAGCAGCCCGGAGGTCCCGGCAGTTGAGGGCGTGGAGATCCTGGTCACCGCGGCGGGAGACGTCACGTTTGGCGGGAACATGAGGGGAAACCCCAAGTCGAACATCTACACCAAGATGCTCGCGCAAAAGGAGGGAAACCTCGCCTATTTCTTCGCCAATGTCTACGACATCTTCGCGCAGGACGATTTGACCATCGTCAACTTTGAAGGGACGCTGACCGAAGAAACCCGGCACAAGAACAACGACTTTGTGTTCCGCGCGCCGCCGAGCCATGTGCAGGCCCTGACGCTCGGCGCGATCGAGGCCGTGGCGCTGGAGAACAACCACATCATGGACTTTGGCGAAACGGGGTATCGGGATACGGTGCAGGCGCTTACCTCCCAGGGCATCGTGTACGCCAGCGACGGGCGCATGGGCGTGTATGAGACAAAGGGCGTGTCCATCGCCATGCTCGCCTATCAGACGTTCAACGGCGCGTACGACCGCCTGTTCACGCAGGTTCCGCAGGATATCGCGGCGGCCAGGGCGCAGCACGATCTGGTCATCGTCTCCTTCCACTGGGGGGACGAGCTTGATTACAAGCCCAAAGAAAACCAGATCAAGCTCGGCCGCGCGTCTGTCGACGCGGGCGCGGACCTGGTGCTCGGCCACCACAGCCACCGCGTCAACCCGATCGAGGAATATAATGGAAAGTATATCGTCTATTCGCTCGGCAATTGCAGCTTTTCGGGCAATTCGCAGCCGAGGGACATGGACACCTTCCTGTTCCAGCAAAAATTCCTTGTTTCGGATGGAACGGTTTCGTCCGGGGGCTTTCGCATCATCCCGGCCAGCATTTCATCGGTCACCGGGCAAAACGGCGGAGAAAGCGGCGTGAACGATTTTGCGGTGACGCCGTTTTCCGAGGGAAGCCAGGGCATTTCTCGCGTGATCAACAAGCTGATGCAAAATGGCAAGCAGCTGGAATACGCGGTGAAGGAATACCCGACCAGCTGGCAGTGAAGGAGCGAAGGATGAAGCGTTTTTGGGCATGCCTGCTCTGCGCATGGATGGTCGCCCTGTCCCTTTCCCAGGCCGCCTGGGCGGAATCGGCGCCGCCCGAGGCGGAAATCTCCTTTTCGGACGTGGAATATGAGACGGAGACGGAAACCTTTTCGGCGGACGACAGCGCGCCCGAAGGCAGCCTCGCCGCGCCATCGGACACGGACGACGGCTGGCCGAAAAGGATCGTCATCACTGTGGGCGGGGACTGCACCATCGGCTGTACGGACGCGCAGCGGTCGCGAAGCGACGGGTTCGCGGCCGTGGTCAAGGAGAAGGGCTACGCGTGGCCGTTCTCCGGCCTGGTGGACGTCTTTGGCCGGGACGACCTGACGCTTGTAAACTTCGAGGGAACGCTGACTGAGAGCACCGACAAGGTTGACAAGAAGTTCAACTTCAAAGGCCCGGCGGAGTACGCGGAGATCCTGACCCTCGGCTCGGTCGAGGCGGTGACGCTGGCGAACAACCACTACGGGGACTTTGGCGACCAGGGCAAGGCGGACACGCGGGCGGCGCTTTCCGCCCAAGGCATCGTCTACTGCGCATCGGGGGCGCCTACGGTCTACGAGGTGCGCGGAGTCAAGATTGGGCTGATCGGCAATACGTTCCCGTACGAAAACGGCAAGAAAGATATCAGCGGCGACGTGAAAGCGCTGCGCGACAAGGGCTGTCAGATCGTCGTGGCGTCGTTCCACTGGGGCAGCGAGTATGAACCCTACACGCGCGACCAGCGGAACATCGGCCGCGCGGCCATCAAGGCCGGCGCGGACGTTGTCGTGGGCCATCATCCGCACGTCATCCAGGGCATTGAGCGGTACGAGGGCACGTACATCCTCTACAGCCTTGGAAACCTCGTCTTTGGCGGCAACACGGACCCGGGCGACCGGGACGCGTACGTCGCCCAGCTCACGTTCACCGTTTCGAAAAACGGCGGCGTGGAAGGGCCGGAGCTGAAAATCCTTCCCATCCGCACCACCAGCCAAGGCAGCGGCACGGATTATCGGCCTGTCTTCGCACAGGGCGAAACCTATGAGCGCATCCTGAAAAAAATCCTGAATGCGCCGCCCGCCCTTACGGATTTTAAAAACCCCAACTAAACATCAAGGAGAATCAATTTTAAATATGAGTACATCGCGTTTTGCGATATTTGTCGATTTGGAAAACTGCGGCGCCAAGGCCGAAATGCTCAACTACATCATCGAGCGCGTCAAGATCCGCGGCGATATCCTCTTAGGGAAGGTATACGGCTACACCGACCGCTACGGCTCTTTGAAGGAGCTGCTGCTGTCCAACACCTTCAACGTCGTTCCGTCGCTCCGCTTTGGGCACCATCAAAAGAACAACCTCGACATCCAACTGGTCATCGACGCGCTGGAGGTCGCCTATACGAGCGAATTGATCGACAGCTTCTGCATCGTGTCGGGCGACAGCGACTATACCCCGCTCGTGGGCAAGTTGAAGACCATGGGCAAGTTCGTGCTCGGCATCTCGCGCAGCGAGGTGGCGTCCAACATTTTCATCAGCGCCTGCAACGAGTTCATGTTCCTGGAAAACGTCTCCAGCAAGAAGAAGGAGACAAAGAGCGCCGCGGAGGACCCGCTCAACGACCAGGACCTGGCCAAGCTGGTCGAGACGATCCTGGAGGAGGCCGAGGACGACGAGCTGTACGCCTCCGAGGTCAAGACGACGGTCCTGCGCCTTCGCCCGGATTTTAACGAAAAGGCGTTTGGGTTTGCGTCCTTTGGCAAGCTTCTGACCCACATCGCGCAGAAGTTCGGCACCATCCGCGTGGTGAACGACAACTACAACATGATTGTCAGCCTAAAGCGCGACGAGGGGACGAAGCCCGACATCAACAAGGACAACTACATGAGCATCTTTGCCGCCCAGCTCAAGCTCTATAAGGAAAACGGGTTTGACTGCGTGAACCCGTCCATCTTGAAGGGCGATATCCAGGCGGAATACCCGAACTTCAGCGAGCGGGCGATCGGCTGCAAGCGGTTTTCGGACTTGCTCAAGACGCTGGAAAAGCAGGGCCTTTGCAAGGTGGAGCTGGACGAGCAAAAGACGATGCTCGTGCACATCCTCTGATGCGCGCGCGATTGCTGCGGTCGGGGGAGACAAACCCGCACCGCAACCTCGCCCGCGAGGAGGCGCTGCTCATGCAATATGGGCCCGAGGGGCCAAAGGAAGCGATCCTTTACCTGTGGCAAAACGCGTCCACCGTCGTGATCGGGCGGAACCAGAACGCGTGGCGCGAGTGCCGCACCCAGCTGCTGGAGCAGGAGGGCGGCACGCTCGCCCGCCGCACCACCGGCGGCGGCGCGGTGTTTCACGATCTTGGGAACCTTAACTTCAGCTTTCTTATGCCAAGGGACGCGTACGACCTTTCGCGCCAGCTTTCGGTGGTGCAGGAAGCGGTGCGCTCCTTCGGTATCGAATGCGAGTTCTCCGGCCGAAACGACCTGCTGGCACAGGGGCGAAAGTTCTCCGGCAACGCTTTTCGCTTCACGCGCCACGGCGGCCTGCACCACGGCACGCTGTTAATCGATGTGGACCATGCGCGCATGGCGCGGTATTTGCAGGTTTCACCGGAAAAGATGAGCGCGCGCGGCGTGAAAAGCGTGGCCTCGCGCGTGGTGAACCTGAAGGCGCTGTGCGGGGATATGACCGTCGAGGCGATGGCGCTGGCGATGCAAGCGGCGTTCAGAAAAGAATACGGCCCGTGCGAACAAGAGGATGCGGACGCGCTGGCGCTTGACGGGTTTGAAGCGCTGGCGGCGCGAAACGCCTCCTGGGACTGGAACTACGGGGCCGCCCCGTCGTTTGACATCTCGCTTGAGAAGCGCTTTGCCTGGGGCGGCGTGGAATTGCTCCTGTCGCTGTCCGACGGCCGCGTGTCGCGCGCAAAGGTATACACGGACGCCATGGACGAAGGCCTCTCCGTCCGCCTGGAGGAGGCGCTGACGGGGTGTCCCTTCCGGGCGGACCTGCTGGCCGATCAGGCCGGCGGGGATGTGGGGGAGTGGCTCCGGAGCCTGGAGCTGTAAACGGTCCGCCCGCGAGGGAAGGCATCGCTTATCGCCTTTGGGCACGCGCATACAGCCTCCATTGAAACAACACGAGAAAAACCGCCGCGATGGGCTGCGTTGCCCATCGCGGCGGGCTTTTATGTGCCCTGCTCTGCTTTTTATCTTACAAATTTCCTTTCTGCACGCGCGGTGCCGTCTGCCCGCGCACCGCGCGCCATTTGCTTGGGGTTGATGGTGGACTTGCCGTCAAAGCCCACCCGCTTGTTTGGAAGCACTCCTGCCGAAAGCCCTTCGTGCCGTCCGGGTTGGTAAAGGCCGTGTCAAAGCGCATCGCGCCCGCCGTCCGGGCCTCGGTCAGTGCGTTTGCTCGCCCGCATGTGCTTTCGGCAATTGCCGCCGGGGACCGCGATACCGATCATCCCGTCACGCCCCGTTGACAAACCACTTCAGAATCCCGTCCATAAACCCGCTGCCGGCGGCGGGCCTGGCCTGCACGCTCTGCGACGACGCGGGGCCTTCCAGCAGCACGCCCGCCTCCAGCATGGCCGAGTGAATCGGCGTCACGCGGTAGGTATACCATTCGCCCGCGGCGGCGGTCCAGTCGGTATACGTCAGTGTCTGGCCCGCCTTGCCGTATAGCTCCGTCAGCACCGTGGACGTTCCGTTTCGGATGCGCTCCACCCGGTAATTGGCCGTGTCCGTCGCGCCGAACACCAGCTTCGGCTGGCCGGAGGCCTCGTAATCAACGTAGAAATACGAGCACGCGCGCGGCGCCTGCCAGAGGTTGCTGGTGGTCCAGGGCCTGTTGCTCTCCAGGAACACCTCGCTGAGCTTATAGGCGTCGGGCGTATAGCTGCTGGCCAGCACCGGGCTGCCGCTGGCGACGCTGCCCGCCGTGTCGATCGTCAGCCACACCAGCCCGCCCGGCGCTTTGAACGACGGCCTGGCCCTGTCCTTGTACGTGCCCCGCAAAAACGATGTGGCCATCGCCGCCGGCAGGCCGCCTCCCTGCTCGCCGCTCGGCAGGCGGTGCGTCGCGTCGGTGTTGTCAAAGCCCATCCAGCAGGAAAGCGCGTAGTCGCTGGTGTAGGCGGCCATCCACGCGTCGCGGTTGCCGGACATGCCCACCAGCGAAACCGTGCCGGTCTTGCCCGCCACGGCAAGGCCGGTTGCCGACAGCTTCGCGCCCGTGCCCCACGCGGTCACGGACTGCATCATGCTGGTCAAAAGGTAGCTGTTTTGCGGGGAAAGCACGGTGCGCGGCTCGGCTTTGTGCTCATAGAGCGTCGTGCCGTCCGCGGCAAAGATGCGCGTGACGATGAACGGCGCGTTGTATACGCCGCTGTTGCCGAACATCGCGTAGGATGCCGCCAGCTCGACCGGGGTCACGCCGGTCGTCATCGCGCCCAGCGCCAGCGACAGGTTGGCGTCCGTGTCCGTCAGCGGAATGCCGGCGCGTTTGAGGAAGTTGACCGACGCGGTGATGCCGATGTCCCGCATCAATCGCACGGTGGCCACGTTCATCGAAAGCGCCAGCGCGCGCCGGGCCGTTACCGCGCCATGGTAGACGTTGCCGGCATTTTTCGGGTTGTAGCCGCCGCCGAAGTCCTCCCGCTCGTCCTTAAGGACGCTGGCCGTGGTGTACCCCTTTTCAACGGCCGGAGCGTACACCGCCAGCGGCTTTAAGGCTGAGCCGGGCTGGCGGCGCATGTGCACGGCGCGGTTGAAGCCGCGCTGCACCGTGTATTCCCTGCCGCCGACCAGCGCGACAAGCCCGCCGGTTTTCACGTCGCATACGGCCAGGGCGCCCTGCGCCTTCGTGCCGTCGGACGCGTTGGCGGGAAAGTTTTTCGCGTTGGCAAACAGGCTTTCCGCCAGCGTCTGCAGCTCGGGGTCCAGCGCCGTTTCAATGTAGTAGCCGCCCGAGAGCAGCTCGTCCGGCGTCACGCCCAGGATGCGCTCGGATTCCTCCATCGCCGCGTCCACATACCACCCGTGCGCGTTGACGCGCGGCTTTTGCTCCGCCAGCGTCAGCTCCTCTAAAAGCGCCTCCTGGCCCGTTTGCGGATCGATCAGGCCGTTGTCGATCATCGTGCGCAGGATGTAGTTGCGCCTCGTTTTGTTGTTTTCGGGGCCGCCGGTCGGGCCGTAGGAGGACGGCGCTTTCAGCGTGGCGGCCAGGGAAGCGCCCTCCGCCGCGGTCAAATCCTGCACGTTTTTGCCAAAATACCGTTCGGACGCGGCCTGAATGCCGTACGCGCCTTCGCCGAAATACGCGGTGTTCAGGTACATCTCCAGGATTTCCTGCTTGGTGTACCGCGTTTCCAGCTGGATGGACAGAAACAATTCCTCGGCTTTTCGGGCGAACGTCTTGATGCTGGACAGATGGGTCAGCTTGACCAATTGCTGGGAAATGGTGCTCGCGCCCTCGGTCAGCGACTGCGAACGAATGTCCGCCATGATCGCGCCGAACAGGCGGACCAGGTCAAAGCCGTTGTGCTGGTAAAACCGAAGGTCCTCGGCGGCGATGAACGCGTTTTGCACGTCGACCGGCACCTGCGACAGCTTCACCAGCGTTCGGTTTTCCTTGCCGCGCAGCGTGGTCACCAGCGAGCCGTCCCGGTCGTACAGCCGGGAGGTCTGCGCCAGCTTGGTCAGCTTCAGCGGATCAAGCGTCTGCCAGTGCGGGACATCCAGCACAAAAAAGCCGGTGACAAGCGCCAGCACGAAAAATAGGGCCGCGATGGGCAGCCAACGGCGTTTGCGTCTCTTGTTCCGATCGACCGGCCGTTTTTCTTCTGTGGGCGGCTCGACCTTCGCCGGCGGCTCCGGCTTTGGAAGGGGCGCGGGCGCCCGGTTCTCCCAAACCACCAGCGCGCGTTCCCGTGGGATCGGCGAAAACGCCTTTGGTTTTTTCTTTTTTCGCGACATGCTGCCGCCTCCCTTTTGAAAGCCTGTGCGCGTAGTGTACCCAAGCATACGCCCGGCATGGCAGGTAAACATTGCCGTGGATTTTGGCATACGTTCACTGTATACTTTGAAGCAAATTGATTTGTATTGCAAACGGAGATTGATAGAATGCGCGCTTTTTCCAAAATTTTCCAATCGATTCGGGACTTTTTCAAGCCCAAGAAACGCGGCCTGGAACTGCTGTCGGAGATTCCGGACCAGCACTTTTCCGATGTGGCGGCGCTTCAGGAGGCGATCGATAGCCTGCGCGCGCTGGTCGACGTACTCCGCTACCCTGAGAAGTATGCCCGCTACGGCGCGCGCGTACCCAGGGGCGTTTTGCTCTACGGACCGCCGGGCACCGGCAAGACGCTGATGGCCCGGGCGCTGGCGGGCGAGGCGGGCGTGCCCTTTTACTCGGTCAGCGGGTCGGACTTTGTGCAGATGTACGTGGGCGTCGGTGCGGCGCGGGTGCGCGAACTGTTCAAAAAAGCGCGCAAGGGCGGCAAGGCGGTCATTTTCATCGACGAGATCGACGCGCTGGGTGGCCGGCGCGAGGGCGGCAACGAGGAGCGCGAGCAGACGCTCAACGCGCTGCTGACCGAGATGAGCGGCTTTCGCGGCGACGCGGGCATCGTGGTGCTGGCGGCCACGAACCGGCCCGACAAGCTGGACACCGCGCTCACCCGGCCCGGCCGGTTTGACCGGCAGATCGAGGTCGGCATGCCCGACCGCGCGGGCAGGCGGCAGATCCTGACCGTGCACGCCAAGGGCAAGCCGGTTTCGCGCGATGTGGACTTTGACCGGCTCGCGGCCGACACGGTTTCCTTCAGCGGCGCGAAGCTGGAGAGCATGATGAACGAGGCGGCGCTTCGGGCCGCGCGGCGCGACGGCGGCGTGATCACGGCCGAGGACATCGGCGCGGCGTTTCGCAGCGTGCTGGTGGGCGACGAAAAGGTGAGCCGCGCCGCGTGCGCGCGCGAGCTGTCCATCACCGCGCACCACGAGGCCGGGCACGCGCTGGCGACGCTCCTGCTCGACCCAGAAAGCCGTTTGGCGCGCGTGTCGATCATCCCATCCACGCGCGGCGCGGCCGGCTACAGCATGGCGGTGCCGCCAGACCGGATGCTTCTCACGCTTTCGCAGGTTGAGGCGCACATCGGCATCGCGCTGGCGGGAAGGGCGGCGGAGGAACTGGTCTTTGGCAGCCTGTCCGTCACCACCGGCGCGGCGAACGACCTGCAAAAGGCCACGGAGCTGGCCGCCCGCATGTGCCTGGAATGGGGCATGGACGAGGAAGCCGGGCTGGCGGTGCGCCCCGCGCTCGCGCCCTGGGGAGCGCAGAGCGGCGAGGCGATCGTGCGCGCGCGGCTTCAAAGGATCTACGAGACGACCAAGGCGATTTTGGCGGAGCATCTTTCGGCACTCGTGGCGCTGGCGCAAAGGCTGCTGGAGCGGGAATGGCTGGACGGCGAGGAGGCCGAGGCCGTGCTTCGCGGGACGCTTGACAAAAGCGCGTGAGCGGCAAAGGGATATGCCGTATCCGCACCGGACAAAGCCGCCTATAAGGCCGTGCAATTGCGATGCGGGAATTTTCGGCCGGATCGAAGCGAAAAAAGAAGGTCATGCGTCTGTGAAAAGGAGCGTCTTGAGTAGGGGCGGCAGGCTTTCCGTATAGGCCGATCAACTTGAAGGTTCGTCCTGTTGGGCACCGCGAGCGGGAGCTGCCCGCCGCGCTCGGGAGGACGAGCTTTTTTGTCCGTTTTACCGTTGTCCGTAAAGAAAAACGGCGGATGTCCCAGGCGCTTTTTTCCTGAAAAATCTGTCGAAAGACGGCATATGATACGCATAAATCCCTATTTTTCGAGGAAGGATAAGGAGGGCTCAAAAAAGAACCACACTACCAAAGCGAAACAAGGAGGACAGCGGCATGGAGCAGCAACGGCACGCCGAGGCAAGCAAGGCGTCCGTCGTCCGGGACACCGTCACCGTACAACTGGAAGGGGAGCTTGACCACGCGAGCGCCGAAAGGGTGCGCGCGTCGCTGGACGCGCTGATCGCCGATCCCGGCATCCGGCGCCTGGTCATCGACCTGAAACGGCTTACGTTCATGGACAGCTCAGGCATCGGCGTCATCATCGGGCGCTACCGCACGCTTTCTCGCAGAAACGGAAGCCTGGCGGTGCGCGGGGCCAGCCCGCAGGTGGACCGCATCTTTCAGATGTCGGGATTATACCAAATCGTGGAAAAATGCCGGTAGGAGGGTGCGCGGTGAAAGAATCGAACTCGATGCGGCTTACGTTTGACAGCCGCCCGGAAAACGAGGCGTTCGCGCGCGTGGTCGTCGCGGCGTTCATGGTGCAGCTCAACCCCACGCTCGAATGCGTGGCCGACGTCAAGACCGCGGTCAGCGAGGCGGTCACCAACGCCGTGGTGCACGCATACCCCCGCGGCATGGAAGGGACCATTACGATGAATGCGACGCTGGACCATCCCTCCCAACTGCTGCGCATTGAGATTTCGGACGAGGGTGTCGGCATCGCCGATGTCGAGCAGGCGATGGAGCCGTTTTACACCACCCAGCCGGAGATGGAGCGAAGCGGCATGGGGTTTTCGGTGATGCAGAGCTTTATGGATACGCTGGAGGTTGATTCCCGGCCCGGCAAGGGAACCCGGGTGGTGATGAGCAAGAAGGTATAGGCCGAAACGGCCGGCCGCTTTGGTGCAAAGGACCGCCGCGGAGAATACCGCGGCGGCGTACGCCATGGACAAACCGCGGTTTGTCAACGGTCTGGGGCTGTTGCGCGAAAAACGCGT
>CAZUIA010000101.1:0-10151 GCA_964620835.1 uncultured Oscillospiraceae bacterium | reverse complement strand
TCACGACGGGACTGCTCGTTCAAGAGCTTGGTCAGCTCCTCGATGAAGGAGGAAATCTCCCTAAACTGGCGATGCACGGACGCAAAGCGGATATAGCTCACTTCGTCGATCTTCTTCAGCCCGTCCATGACCATTTCGCCGATGGCGGTGGAGGTGATTTCCTGATCCAGCGCGTTGTACGCCTGCATCTCCACCTCGCGCACCAGCCGATCGATCTCGGGCATCGAAACGGACCGCTTTTCAATGCTTTTGACGATGCTCTTTCGGATCTTTTCCGAATCAAAGGCCTCTCGGCTGCCGTCCTTTTTGATGACTAGCAGCGGCACGGCTTCGATCTTTTCATAGGTGGTAAAGCGCCGGCCGCAGCTTTCGCACTCGCGGCGGCGGCGAATGGCGTTTCCTTCTTCCGTGGGACGTGAATCCACAACCCGGCTGGACGTGCCGTTGCAGTACATGCATTTCATCAGCGCGCGCATCCTTTCTCAATGGCCTGTTTTTTATTATTATAGAGTACGGAACTCCCCGCGTAAAGATCAAGCGGAAAAGAATGCGCGCACAAGAAAGGTTGGTCATTCCGTCTGCGTGTCGTCATACTGCACAAGGATGATGTCGGTGCCAAAGCAGCAGATCTGCGACCAGGGGATGACAATGCCCTTTTTCTCCCCGCGCACCAGCGCCAGAAAATCAAAGTCTCCGGGCACGACGATCGCCTCGATCTGGCCGGTTTCCACACTGAACTCGATGTCCATCACTTTGCCCACGCGCTTGCCGTTGCAGACATTGACGACATCCTTGGTCCTCAGTTCCGACAGGCTCACGGCGCTCACCTCCTTGCTATTGTATGCCTAAAGCCGATGTGCTATAATAACCTGGAAAAGAAGGAGGTACCCGCGATGAAACTGGATGTCCGGTACGCATCCCATCCGGAGGATGCGAAGCATTACACCACCGAGCAGCTTCGCGAACATCATCTGATTGCAAGACTGTTTGAAGCCGACGAAGCGCTTTTGACGTATAGCCATTATGACCGCATCATTGCCGGTGGCATTATGCCGGTGTACGAGCAGGTGAAGCTGACCGGCGGCAAGGAGCTTGCCAGCGAATATTTCCTTAAAAGGCGCGAGATGGGCACGATCAACGTGGGCGGCCCTGGCAAGGTGATCGTCGACGGCGAAACGTATGCCATGAACCCGCGCGACGGGCTGTACGTGGGCATGGGCGCAAAGGAGCTCTCTTTTGCAAGCGACGACCCGGACAACCCCGCGAAGTTCTACCTCAACTCCGCCACCGCGCACACGACCTACCCAACGCGCAGGATCGACATCTCCCAGGCAAACCCGCGCCCGCTGGGCACGGCCGAGCAGTGCAACAAGCGCACGATCTATCAGTACCTGCACCCGGCTGTCATGCAAACCTGCCAGCTTTGCATGGGCCTGACGCAGCTGGAGATGGGCAGCAACTGGAACAGCATGCCCTGCCACACGCACGAGCGGCGGATGGAGGTTTATTTCTACTTTGACCTGGGCGACGCCATCGTGGTGCACATGATGGGCGAGCCGACCCAGACCCGGCATATCATCCTGCACAACGAGCAGGCCGTCATCGGTCCCAGCTGGTCGATCCACACGGGCGTGGGCACGCGCAACTACGCGTTCATCTGGGGGATGGTCGGCGAAAACCAGGACTTTGACGACATGGACCCTATTGACCCGCTGACCTTGCGCTAGGTTTTTGATCCTGCCAAAGGAGGGGCCTGTGGACATTATCGAATGGACTTTACAGGTGCTGTTGTTCATTGGCAACGCATGGATGACAGTGCTGTTGGCGTATAATCTATACCTGAGCCTTTTCGGCTTTCGGCGCGCAGCCAGAACCTATGCTGAAAAAGAGCCCGAGGCGCGGTTTTTGATCCTGGTGCCTGCGCACAACGAGGAAGCGGTCATCGCGGACATGGTCCGCAACCTGCAGGCGCTGGATTACCCCAAAGCGCTGGTGGATTTTTTCGTGATCGCCGACAACTGCACGGACCGCACGGCCGAAATCGCGCGGGAGATGGGTGCGAAGGTCATCGAGACGCAAAAGGAGAGCAAGCACTCTCCGACCGGAAAGCCCATCGCGCTGCGCAAGGCGCTGATCGCGCTGCCGGACTATGCCGAAAAATACGATCTTTTGATGATCTTTGACGCGGACAACCTGATGGACAGGGAGATCCTTCGGGAGGTCAACAGCCAATACATCAGCGAAAACAAGCCGGAGATCATCCAGTGCTACCTTGGCAGCAAGAACCGGGACGGCATTGTGGCGGGGTTTTATCATGCCACCTACACGATCACCAATCGGTTTATGAACCTGTCCAAATACCGCCTTGGCTGGAATGTGCCGGTCGGGGGCACGGGGTTTGCGATTCAGACCAGCTATTTGAAGGCACGCGGCGGCTGGACCACCATGTCGCTCACGGAAGACTTTGAAATGCAGGTGGACGTGACGGTCAACGGCGGCCGCATCCTCTGGAACCACAACACGCGCATCTATGACGAAAAGCCGACGAACCTGATCGCCTCGTTTCGCCAGCGTGTCCGGTGGAGCCAGGGGCATTGGTTTGTGGCGCTTCGAAACACCCCACGCCTGCTGAGCGTGTGGCTGAAGGGAAAAATCTCCTTTGGGGAGATGCTTTCACTGTTCACCTATATGTATTCCATGGCCGCGCCGGTGTTCATGCTCCTGCTGCTCATTTCGGGCTTTCTCAACGTTTTGAACCCGCTCGTCTACGGGGACGCGCTGGCGACTG
Organism: uncultured Oscillospiraceae bacterium; assembly: GCA_964620835.1. Taxonomy (GTDB): domain Bacteria; phylum Bacillota; class Clostridia; order Christensenellales; family Aristaeellaceae; genus Avichristensenella. The sequence continues at coordinate 7,363 of CAZUIA010000101.1, read as the reverse complement.
CGATGAACGCCGCGCAGGCTGCCGTCGCCGCGGGGCAGGCCAGGGGGAATCTCTTGAAGCAGGTCCTGGTTTCGCTCTCGTCCATTCTGATGCTTGGCTATAGCTTTGTGGCGCTCATCTGGTGGGCCGAGCGGGTGGACAACGACCGCCGAATCCGCGCCTTGGACCTGCCCGCGCTGTTGTTCAGCTATTTCGTCAACCTCATGAACGTCTCCGCTGCGCAAATCGTCGGGCTGGCCAAACACAGGCAGCAGAGCAAATGGGTCAAGACGCGGCACAAGATTCGAAGCCGACAAACCATCGGCGCGTCCTGACGGGGGAGTACTGGTATGAAAAACATGATGCCGCTCATGCGGCTATACCTTGACCTAAGCCTCCGTACGCGCCGCCGTGCGGAGGTTCGGCGTGTGATCGCTCCGTATTCGCCCGTGGGCTTTGGCGCGGGCGTTTTTCCGGGGAAGGGGGAGCCGTCCTTTTTTTTCGGTGGGGAGGCGGTCATCGGTGAAAAACCGGCCGAAAAGGACACGATTTTTCGCGTCGCGTCCATCTCCAAGATGTTTGGCGCGGCGGCGGCATTGCGCCTGGTGCGGGAAGGAAAGCTCTCCCTGGACGGCGAGGTTTCGGACACGCTCGGGTTTTCCACGGGAAAGCCCATCACGCTTCGCCAGCTTTTGACGCATACTGCGGCCATCAACGACCGAATCTATGACCGCGTGCTCGGCACGCCGGATATGCCGCCGCTTGACAAGCTGCTGCCGGAGAGCTTCTTTGCGTATGAGCCCGGCACGCGCTTTACGTATTCCAACCTCGGTGCTGGCGTTGTCGGCATGCTGGTGGAAGCCGCATCCGGCATGCTGTTTGACGACTATGTGCGGCAGACGTTTTTTGCCCCGCGCGGCATCGACGCGTCGTTTCACCCGCAGCGGATCAGAAACCGGGAACGCATGGCGAATTGCTACCATGTGCCCGGCCGAACGCTTGCGTACGACGCCTACGCGATCGCCGCCTCGCCCATGGACGAAGCGCCGAACCCGCGCATGCACTACGGCATTCCTGCGGGCAAACTGATGATTTCCGCGCCGGACCTGCTTTCCCTTATGCCCGTGCTGCTGCGGGAAAGCGGCGAAATGTTTGTCCGCCAGGACCATATCGGCAGCGTCCGGTGCGACGCGGGCAGGGGACTTGGCGCCGCGTATGCCGAAAAAGGCGTGTTTGCCGCGGACCGCGCATTTTGGGGCCATCAGGGCACGGCCTACGGCGCGCTGTGCGAGTCCTGGATCGATCCCAAGACCCAAACGGCCGCCGTCCTGCTCACCAACGGCATCCGCCTGGGACGCGAAAGGCCGCTGTACGCCGCGGGCCGAAAGGGCATCACTGCCCTGCTTGACCATATCGCGCCCGGTTTGGTATACTAGGCCAAACCCCAAAATAAGGAGACCGCATGATACACGGAAACCTCGAGGGCATTCGCGCGTCGCTTCTCACCGAGATGGACGCTCTGTACGGTTTGGAACTGGACGAATCCACCTTTGCGCCGCCGGAGCTGATCGCCCCGCTGGTCCGCTACACAACGCTGCTTCGCCGCGAGATCTCGGTGTACGTAAGCCGCGCGGGCGACGTGCTGGACGTGACGGTGGGCAGCATCGAGAGCGTGCCGCTGCCGGAGATGCGCCTGCGCCGAAGCCTGGAGCGGCTTTCCGGCGTTCGGTGCCTGCACACGCACCCCGGCGGCTCGGCGGAGCTGTCGGACGTGGATTTGCAGGCGCTCGTCAACCTGAAGCTGGATGCCATCGCCTCCATCGGCGTGCTGAACGACCGGGCGACCGGCATTCAGGCGGCATTCCTGGGGGAGCGGGTGAACGGCATCCCGCAGCCTGAGATCACGGGCGTCGTCGCCATCAGCCAGCTTCCGCAGGCCGAATGGATGCGGCGCATCGAGGAGAGCGACCGCATCCTCGCGCTTGGCGTGCGCGGCGCAATCACCGACCGGCCCGAGCGCGCAATCCTTGTGGGCATCGAAAGCGTGGAATCCCTGGAAGAGCTCCGTTCACTCGCCGAAACCGCGGGCGCGGAGGTCGTCAGCATTATGCTGCAAAAGCGCGACAAGCCCGATACCGCCACCTATGTCGGCAGCGGCAAGGCGGACGAACTGGCGCTGGACGTCCAGGGGCTTGACTGCGATCTGGTCATCGTGGACGATGAGCTGACAGGTGCACAGACAAGAAACCTGGAAAGGGCCGTCCAGGCCAAGGTGATTGACCGCGCCACGCTCATCCTGGATATCTTCGCGCAGCGCGCGCAGTCCAGCGCGGGCAAGCTCCAGGTGGAGATGGCGCAGCTTTCCTACCAGCTTCCGCGCCTGATGGGCGAGGGCGTGCTGATGTCGCGCCTGGGCGCAGGCATCGGCACCCGGGGGCCGGGCGAAACGAAGCTGGAAATCAGCCGCCGGCGTATCCGAAAGCGGTTGAGCGATTTGCGCCTGGAGTTGGCGGAGCTGTCCCGCCAGCGCACGGTGCAGCGAAATCGCCGGGAAAAAAGTGAAATTCCCGTGGTGGCGCTCGTCGGGTATACCAATACGGGCAAATCCACGCTGCTAAACCTGCTGTCCGGCGCGAGCGTGACGGCTGAGGACAAGCTGTTCGTCACGCTGGACCCGGTGACGCGGCGCGTGCCGATGCCGGAGGGCGGGGAATTTTTGTTGGTCGATACGGTCGGCTTCATCCGAAAGCTCCCGCACGCCCTGGTGGACGCGTTCCGTTCCACGCTGGAGGAGGCGCTGCTGGCCGATCTGCTGCTGATCGTATCCGACGCGTCCTCGCCGGACTTGCACCGGCAGGTGGACGTGGTGCAGCAGGTGCTGTCGGAGCTGGGCGCTTCGGATAAGCCGATTCTGCATGTGCTGAACAAAACCGACAAGGTTTTGGAAAAGCCGCTGCTCCCCGGCGCGGTGGAGATCTCCGCCAAGACGGGTGAGGGGAAGGATGCGCTGCTTTGCGCCATTGAAAAGCGCCTGCTTTCGTCCAAGCGAACTGTCCGCTTGCTGATCCCGTACGCGCGCGGCGGCCTGCTGTCGCAATTGCATCAAAGCGCGACGGTTTTGCACGAAGCGTATGAGGACGAAGGCACGCTTGTCACCGCCAGGCTCGATCAGGCCCGGCTGGACAAGCTGCTGGCAGAGCTGGGCGGAAACGCCCTGCGGCCGCTTGATACCAAAGAAATGAGGTAGCCACACCATGGGGAGCAAGGCCCGATCCTTCGCGATCCTGCTGTCGTTTTTCTGTTTGCTTGCAGCGTCCGCCTGCGCCGAGGAGGCGCAAGACGCGTCGTCCCCGGAATCTCCGCTTTTCCTGGTAAACCGCAGCAATAGGCTTGCGTACGAGTATATGCCGGAAACGCTTGTGCTGCCGGAGACCTTGATCGCCAAGGGGAAGGAAGAGTATGTCTATCTTCGCCCCGAGGCGGCCAAAGCGCTGGAAGCGCTGTTTGACGAGGCGCTCGCTCAGGGGCATACGCTCTACGCGGTGTCGGGCTACCGCTCCTACGCGCTGCAAAAATCCATCTTCCAGCGCAAGGTGAATGAGGTGGGAGAGAGGCGTGCGGCGCGTACGGTGGCGCCCCCGGGCGCTTCGGAGCACCAGCTCGGGCTGGCCATGGACATCAACGGGGAATCGACCCTTGCAAAGGGGTTGTCGTCAGCCTTTGGCGAATCCTCGGAAGGGCAATGGGTGACGAAAAACGCGCATCGGTTTGGGTTTATCATCCGCTATGCCAAGGATACGACCGAGATCACCGGATACGCATGGGAGCCGTGGCATCTGCGCTTCGTAGGCGCGGAGGCTGCCAAGGAGATCCATCAGCTCGGCATCACCTTTGAGGAATACCATCAACTGCTGCAGGAACGAAACGCGTCCGCTTGGCAAGAACCGCCGCGGAGGGGAGGGGACTGACCATGAGACGGTATTTTGCAGCGCTTTTGCTGCTGGCTTTGTGGATCGGCTTCGCGCACGCGGCGCCCGCGCCGACCCCGGATATTCTGCCGGAATCCACGCCTGAATCCTATTTCGTTTTGCCCGGGCGGGCCGAACCCACCGAATCGCCGGTGAAAGCGGGGCCGGCCGAGCAGCCGGGCGGCTCGGCGCTTTGGACATACCCCATTTCCCAGGAAATCCTGGCGGACCCGCTGGATATCCTTTTGCTGGTCAACAAAGAAAACCTGCTGGCCAAAGACTATCCGCCCAAGGATGATCTGCACCAGCTGGTGGAGGTGAAGGTGAAAAAGACCTCCAGCAGCCCCATGCAGGTGCGGCAAGTCATGTACGGCGCGCTGGAAAGCATGTTCGCGGCCGCGGAGGAAGAGGGCATCAAGCTGTATGTCAAGTCCGCCCACCGCGCGTACCAAACGCAGGCCGTCATGTATGAAAACCGCATCAAAAGCCTGGGACGGGACGACGGAGTGGTACAAAAGGAGGGGGCTTCGGAGCACCAGACCGGCCTCGCGGTCGACGTGCTCAACTGGGAATGGCGCGACAAGAAAATGAACAAGGAGTTCGCCAAGACAAAGGAAGGCCAGTGGATGGCTGAAAATTGCGCGCGCTTTGGGTTCATCATCCGCTATCCGGAGGGAAAGGAAGACATTACCGGCATCACGTACGAACCATACCATCTGAGGTATGTCGGCAAAGAGGCCGCGATGTACATGACGGAAAACAACCTCACGCTGGAGGAGTTCACCGTCGAATGGAAAAGCGCGCTTTCTGCCTATCAGGAGCAGAGCCAGTGGAACACCGACGTGGAGACGGAAACGTTCAGCTTCTAAGGAAATGGGGGAAAGCGGATGATCGGCTTTATCGGCGCGGGCAACATGGCGACCGCCTTGATCCGCGGCATGCTCGACGGCGGCATGGATGCACAGGAGCTTCTTACCTTTGACGTAAATCCCGAGCGCATGGACGCTATGCGCTCGATCGGCGTTGCAACGGCGAACAGCGCGGTGGAGCTGGCAAACGCGGCGGAGACGCTCGTGCTGGCCATCAAGCCCAAGGACATCCGCGCGATGCTGGCAACGCTTGCCGAACACGCAACGGTGCGCGAGCTCGTTTCCATCGCCATCGGCTGGACGCAGGCCATGCTGGAGGAGGCGCTGCCCACGGCGCGCGGCATTCTGCGCATGATGCCCAACACGCCGGCCCTGGTCCGGGAAGGGGTGATCGCGCTTTGCGCAGACCATACCGTTTCGCCGGAACGGTTTGCGGAAATCGAACGCGCGTTCTCATATTGTGGCCGGAGTCTCTTGGTGCCGGAGACACTGTTTGACGCGGTCGCCAGCCTAAGCGGCAGCGGCCCTGCGTATGTGTACCTGTTCATCGAGGCGCTCGGGGACGCGGGGGTTCGCGAAGGCCTGCCGAGGGAAACGGCGTATACGCTCGCCGCGCAGACGCTGCTGGGCGCCGCGAAGATGGTGCTTCAAACCGGCAAGCATCCCGGCGCGCTCAAGGACGCGGTGTGTTCGCCGGGCGGCTCGACCATCGAGGCAATCTACGCGCTGGAAAAGGGCGGGCTTCGCGGCGCGGTGATCGACGCCGTGGATGCCTGCACGAGAAAAGCCGCCGCCATGGCAAAAAAATAGGGAGTGGCGCTTGGATGAAGGAAGTAACGATTTATACGGACGGCGCGTGCTCGGGGAACCCGGGTCCGGGCGGCTGGGCGGCCGTGCTGCGGTACGGGGAACATACCAGGGAGATGAGCGGGTTCGTGCCCGGCACGACCAACAACCGCATGGAGATCATGGCCGCCATCGAGGGGCTCGCGGCGCTCAAACAGCCGTGCCGCGTGAAGGTCTGCTCGGACTCGGCGTATCTGGTCAACGCGTTTGAGAAGGGCTGGATCGACAATTGGCAGCTCAACGGCTGGAAAAACGCGGCCAAGCAGCCGGTGGAGAACCAGGACCTGTGGATGATTCTGCTGATGACCATCCGAAAGCACGGACACCAGGTGGAGTTCGTCAAGGTGCCGGGCCATGCGGACGACGTGGACAATAACCGTTGCGACGCGCTGGCGCGGGCCGCCATCAAGGAAAACCTGCAGGCGGAGGAGGCATAGGACGACGTCCCCTCTTTGTTCTACGTTCAAAATCTATTCGCAAAAGGCATCTTTTACGAATAGATTTGACTTTCCCGTAAGAATGCGCTATACTTTTGCTGCTGGAAGCGCGCTTCCATGATTTTTCCTGATCGGAGGCTTTTATGCCCGCAAAGCCCACCTATGCCAAAGAAACCGCGCGGCGCCATACGCAGCTCATCCGCGACATGCTGCTGGAAATGCCGGCGCTCGTCGGAGACTTCATCCGCTCCCTTGAGGATCAATACGCGCCGCTGACACGCCTTGCGTATCTGTATGACCTGCGCGTCTTTTTTGAGTATCTGCTTCAGGAGGTTCCAGCCTTTGCCGGCAAGGATCGCGCACATCTGACGCTCGATGACATCCGCGCCATCACCCTTTCGGACCTGGAGCGCTACCCCAGCTACTTGACCCTCTATTTCAAGCGGGACGACCCGGACCGGGCCGTTGAAAACGCCGAACAAGGCAAAATGCGAAAGCTCTGCTCGCTCCGCTCCTTCTATAGTTATTTATTTGAACATAAATATATAGAGGGAAATCTCGCTTCGTTGGTGCCGCTGCCGAGGCTTCACCCAAAGGCCATCCTTCGGCTTGAGCCGGATGAAATCGCCCGCCTGCTCGACCTGGCGGAAACCGGAGAAGCGTTCGGCGAGCGGCAAAGAAAATATACGAAGCATACGCGGCTGCGAGACGTCGCCATCCTGACGCTGCTGCTGGGCACGGGCATCCGCGTCAGCGAGTGCGTGGGCCTGAACCTTGATGACCTGAACTTTGAGGAAAACGCCTTCCTGGTCACCCGAAAAGGCGGAAAGCAGATGATTCTCTACTTTTCCGACGAGGTGGCCGGCGCGCTGCAGGCATATCTCAAGGTGCGAACACAAACGCCCGCGCTCAAGGGCCACGAGGAAGCGCTCTTTTTGTCGCTGCAGCGGCGGCGCATCACGCAGCGGGCCATCGAAAATTTGGTGAAAAAATACGCGGCCGCCGCCGCGCCGCTCAAGCGCAGGATCAGCCCGCATAAGCTGCGCAGCACCTACGGAACCGAGCTGTACCGAAACACCGGCGATATCTACCTGGTGGCCGATGTGCTCGGCCATTCAGACGTGAACACCACGCGCAAGCACTACGCCGCCATGAGCGACGACCGCCGCCGTCTGGCCGCCAAGGCCGTCGTCCTGCGCGACGACGGCCCAAACCGTTGACAAACTGCGGTTTGTCAACGGTTTGGAAGGGATTCGGCCTGAAA
>CAZUIA010000100.1:3712-10173 GCA_964620835.1 uncultured Oscillospiraceae bacterium | reverse complement strand
GGCCGAGAGGATGGTGCCCGAATTCTCGCCGCTGCCTTCCAGGCGGTTATCGATAAGCAGGTGGGGCTGCAGGGCGCGGACCATGTCGATCAGCGATTGCGCCTTCCACTTTTCGCCGGCCATGTCCCCATAGGAAAAGTCAAACCACATGATGTCCAGCTTGCCGTAGTCCGTCAGCAGCTCCCGAATTTGGCCGTGCATGAACGCAAGGTAGCGGTCAAAATCCCGCTCCACGTTCTTCTCCGTTTCATCGTCCCGAAGCGGATGCTGGCGGTCGCCGTAGTGGGGGAAGTCCGGATGCCGCCAGTCGATGATGGAAAAGTACAGCCCGACCCGGATGCCCTCGTCCCGAAACGCCTCCAGGTATTCCCGCACCAGGTCGCGGCCCACCGGGGCGTTGGTGGCCTTGAAGTCAGTCAGCTTGGTATCCCACAGGCAAAAGCCGTCGTGGTGCTTGGCCGTGAGCACGGCGTATTGCATCCCGGCCTTTTTGGCAAGCCGCGCCCATTCCCGGGGGTTGTACGCCTCGGCCGTGAACTCGTCGGCGTACTTGCGATAGGCTTCGTGCGCCATTCTCTCCGTGCTGCGCACCCATTCCCCCCGCGAGGGAATGGCGTACAGGCCCCAATGGATGAACATGCCAAACCTTGCCTGGGTAAACCACTCGGTGCGCTCTTTGCGCAAGCGGATGTTGTCGTTTTCCACGGTTTTTCTTCCTTTCGTTTTTCGGCGGCTCGGCTATCCCTTCACCGCGCCGATCATGACGCCCTTGATGAAGTACTTTTGCACAAAGGGGTAAATGCACATCACCGGCACCGAGGCCACCACGATGACCGAATATTTCAGCAGGTCGGTCAGGCCCTGCTTGGCGGACAGCTCCCGGGCGTCGGCGATCATGGTCGGATCGACCTTGTTGAGCACCAGGATCTCGCGAAGGACGATCTGCAGCGGATGCAGCCGGGCGCTGTTGAGGTAGATCAGCGCGTTGAAATAGGTGTTCCAGTGGCCCACGCCGTAATACAGCGCCAATACCGCCAGGATGGGGGCGGACAGGGGCACGACCACCCGCGCGAGGAACTTGATCGGCGTGCACCCGTCCAGGGAGGCGGCCTCATAGAGGCTGTCGGGGATGGACGTGGCGATGTACGTGCGGCAGAGGATGACGTTCCACACGCTCAGCGCCGAAGGCAGCAGCATCGCAAGGCGCTTGTCGATCAACCCGAGCTTTTGCACCACCATGTAGGAGGGGATCATGCCCCCGCTGAAATACATGGTGAACACGATCAGCCCGGTGAGCGCGTTGCGCGCGCGAAACTCCTTTCGGGCGAGCGGATAGGCGCAGAGCATGGTCATCACCAGGTTGATGGCCGTGCCGCAGGTCATGTAAATGAACGAGTTGAGAAAGCCGGTGCCGATCTTTGGGTTTTTGAACACGGCCTCGTAGCCGCGCAGCGTGGGGTTGACCGGAAGGATCCAGACATCGCCTGCCACCACGGCGGCCGGGGAGGAAAAGGACGCTGAAATCACATAGACCAGGGGCAGCAGCACCACCAGAAGCACGGCGATGAGCAGGAGGTACACGACCAGCATAAAGATCCGGTCGCCCGCGGAATCCTTGATCAGCGTATTTTTTTTGCCAGGGGCTGTGGATATCATGTGCCGTCCCTCCTTACCAAACGCCGGTGCCGGTCAGGCGCTTGGAGATCTGGTTGACAAGAAGCATCAAAACGAATCCCACCACGGAGTTGAAAAGCCCAACGGCGGTGGAAAAGCCGTAGTTTGCGTTGATAAGGCCCACCTTGTACACAAAGGTGGAGATGACCTCCGCAGCCTGCATGTTCATGGAGTTCTGCATCAGATACACCTTTTCAAAGCCGATGCTCATGATGCTGCCGCAGCTGAAAATCAACAGAATGATGATGGTTGGGCGGATGGACGGCAGGTCAATGTGCCAGATCCGCTTGACGCGCGAGGCGCCGTCCACCAGCGCGGCCTCCTGCAGTTCCTGGCTGACGCCGGAAAGCGCGGCGATATAGATGATGGAGTTGTATCCCATGGTCTGCCAGATGCCGCTGATCACGTACAGGTGCGGAAAGGCGGGGGCGCTCCCGAAGAAGTTGACGGCCTTGCCGCCCAAAAGCACGATGATCCGGTTGATGATGCCAAGCCGAAGGTCCGTCAATTGCATCAGGATGCCGACCATGACCACGACGGAAATGAAATAGGGCGCGTAGGTGACCATCTGCACGGTCTTTTTGAACCGAAGGTCCCGCACCTCGTTGAGGCCGACGGCCAGCAAAATGGGGATGGGGAACCCGGCGAGCAAGGTATACAGGCCCAGCGAAAGCGTGTTTTGAATGGTGGATACGCCGGAGGGCGTTGTCAAAAACTGCCTGAACCACTTCAGGCCCACAAAGGGGCTGCCGAAAAAGCCCTTGCGGGGGCTGAAATCCTGAAACGCCATGACGATGCCGCCCATGGGAAGGTAATGAAAGATGAGGATATACAAAAGCGGCAGGGCGATGATCAGCCAAAACTGCCAGCCGCTGTTCTTGATGCGGTTGGGGCGCTTCCCGCGAAGCCCGTGCATGGCGCGGCCATCCTGTACCACCATAACCAATCTTCCTTTCCGCTCAAGCGTTTGGCCCTGTGGCCGTCCGGCCGGGGCCATGAGCAGGGTGCCCCGCGCATGGGGGCGGAGCGTGATAACCCTGGCGGAACTGTCCGGAAAACCGGACAGTTCCGCCGCTGGCCGTGTGCCAATGTCCTTTTGTGGATACGTAAAGGGCGCGCGGCTTATTTGCCCATCTGGCGGTCCCAGGCGGTCTGGTACACTTCAAGGTACTGCGGAAGGCCGATGTTGTCAAAGCCGGCGACATAGGCGTCCCAGTCGGTCTCGATGTCCTTGGCGCCGGTGATGAACGCCACGGTGTTTTGGTCGATGTACTTCGCCAGCTCCACGGCGATGGTCTGGATGGCGTCGGATTCCTCGGCGGTCATCTTGACGCGGTTGGGCAGGACGTCAAACTGCGTGGCGGGATCCTGCGCATACGGCTCGCACTTTTCGCGGGTCTCAATGAGCAGCAGCTTTTCAAGGCCGGCGGCGGAGCCGATGTCCACGTTGGGGTCCGTTGCTTCGCCAAAGCGGATGTACTCGGGCGCGAAGATCAGGCCGCAATCCTGCCAGTCGTGGTTCTGGGGCTCGGCGGTGTAGGCGTTGAGCACCTCAAAGAGCGCGGGCTCGTCGTTGAGGCCCAGCTTGCCTTCGGGATTGAGCACATAGTCGGTGCCGTCGAGGTTCGGGCCGTACTGATACTGCAGGTAGCCTTCCAGGGTGTAGAACTGGTCCGCCCACCGGAGCACAGCCTCGGGGTTTTCGCACTTGTCGGTGATGACGAGCTTGTTTTCCTGAATGTCGTTGTACTTGAACTGGGTGCAGATCTGGGTGCCGTCCGGGCCCTTCAAGGGGGCGATCGCACGGAAGGCGCGGTACAGGTCCGGGTTCACGTCCGCGTCCACGCTGTTGACGATGGCGCCGGAGGCGATGAACAGGCAGGGCGCGTCGGGCTGGTTGACGAGGCTGCGGTACTGGTCGGGGTTCTGCGTGAAGCCGCCGTCATAGATGGCGCCCATGTCATACAGTTCCCTCATGAAGCGCAGGAACTCGCGGTATTCGTCCTGGTTGGCCTGGGTGACCACATTGCCCTCGGGCGAGACGAGCAGCTTGTCGCCGGCCGTGCGCACGCCCGGGTTGGTGATGAAGGAGCCGGACAGGAAATTGATGAACTGCTCGCCCCAGCCGGTGGTGGAGCCGGTGACGGCCACGCCGCTTGGATACAGCTCCAGGAACTTCTGGCAAACGGCCTTGAATTCCTCGGTCGTCTCCGGAACGCCCAGGCCGATCTCCTCAATGTAGTTCATGTTGACCCACATTTTGTTGTAGTACCGGCAGTGGTAGCACACGTTGATGGAGGCCACGCCGTAGATGTGGCCGTCCGCCTGGCGCTGCTGGTTCCAGTGCGCGGGGTTTTCCTGCATGTACTTCCAGTAGTTGGGCATGTACTGGGGAATCAAGTCCTCCAGCGGGATCAGGATCTGTTCCTTGACGCCATACTGGGCCACGTCCGGCGTGGAAAACATAAAGGCGTCGGGGTAGTCGCCGCTGCCCAGCAGCAGGTTGATCTTCTCCCTGGCGGCATCGTTGGGCGCCTGAATGAAGTTCCACTTGATGTTGGTCTTTTCTTCCAGATAGAGGGTGAAGTCGTTGGTGGCCCAGTCGATGATGTTGGGCGCGCTCATGCAGAACATGTCCATCTCGATCCGTTCCGTGGCGATGGGGAATTCCCCGACCGGCGTCAGGTTCCCCGCCTCGGCATAGCCGATTGCCGCAAACGCGGGCACGCACATCAGCGCGCACAGACAGATTGCCAATACCTTGGACGATGCTTTCCTCACAGAAAAACCCTCCCTTTTCAATGATGCAGACACCCTGCATATATCCGTGGCGAGAATATAGCATATTCGCCACATTCTGCAAACGTACAATGTTGGCTTTGAGCGTACAAAACCTGTGATTTCCCCCCAAAACCATGCCGCAAACCCCAGGCTTTTTCGTTCGCCCTATTGTAAGCCGCCGTTTTTTTCGGTATCATTTATCAAAACGGTATTTGGAGTTTTGCATTTGAAAAACCTCCTCAAACGGATTGACGGCATTTCCGTCCGGATGCTGCTTTCCTATTTTTCGATCCTCCTGGTTCCGCTGCTGGTCGTCGTGGCGCTGTACGGCACCGCGATGGACGCTATTTTGGTATCCCGCCAGGAAACGGCGCTCAACGCGCTGCGGGAAACCGCGCACATCGTCACCGCGCGCGTTGAGGAGCTGCGAAACATCAGCTCCTACATCCATTCCGACCCGAACACCAACGCCATCGTCAACCGCTCTCGGTTTGAGCAAAAGAACCGGGATATCTATGCCATTTACCAGGCGATCGGCTCTTTGCCAAACTACAAGCTCACCAACCAGATGATCAAGGATGTCTTCATCTTCTTCAACGACGCCGAGTTCGTCATCAAACAGCCCAACGCCTTTGCCAACACGCGCTACAACTACGACAGCCACGCGGACTTTCGCGGGGTGTCCTATGAGCAGCTGCTCGCGCTGAGCCGGCAGCGCTATGCCGGGTATCTCCTGGTCAGCGAGGATGAAAGAGGAAGGGACGTGCTGCTGCTGCGGAGCATCCCCAACTCGCTTACCCCGTCGGGGCTGATCGTGATCCAGCTGGAACTGCATGCGTTGGACAGCCTGATGGGCGCAAACGATACCGGCCCGGGCGGCGGGGCCTACATCCTCAGCCGCGAAGGGCTGCCGCTGTCGGCCATCGGGGATGCGCCGTTTGACGCGCAGGACCTGGCCCGCTACGCAAATGAGGACCCCGCGCCTTACCGGGAGATTTCGCACCAGGGGGAAAGGTACCTTCTTTGCCGGGTTCAGGAAGGGGACCTTATCTATCTGACGCTGACGGGCAAGAAATACCTGCTGGAAAACATTGCGCCCATCAAGCACCTGATGTCCTTCATCGGCTCGGCCGCGTTCCTGCTGGGAAGCCTCCTTTGCATCGCCTTGTGGCGCCGCCGCAGCCGGGTGGTCAAAAACATCACCACCGCGGCGCAGAAGGTGGGCGTGGGCTTTGAACCCGCCCGAAGCGAAAGCCATCTTCTGGAATCCACGGTCAATACCCTCGCCAATACGGTGGGCACCCTGCGGGAGGCCATGGACCGCCAGCTTGACGCGCTGCGCCAGACCGTGGTGCAAAGCTGCCTGCACGGCACGTTTCCCTCGCGCGCGGAGATGCTCAGGCAGGTATCCGCCCTGTCGCTGGACCTGTCCGCGCCCCGCTACCATGTGGTGCGCGTCTCCCTGCTGGACCCGTGGTTCCCGCCTGTGGAAAACGCGCAGATTCTCCCGTACCGCATCTTCCTCAAGCGGTTTTTCGCCGAGCACCTGGAAATTCCGCATGTGGCTTCGGATATCGACGTGGCCAGCTTTGCGCTTTTGCTCATCGAGCGGGAGGCGCACGGCGCCGAATCGCTGGCGGCGCGCTTTCGCGCCCTTTCCGGGCAGGTGGGTCGGCAGGATTGGGTTGTCCCCTCCTTTTCCATCAGCGAAGGCTGCGGCGACCTTTGGGACGTCAAATCCCTGTACGCGCAGACCGAGGAAATCGCCGGTTACATGGCGCTGCTGGAGCGAAGGGGCGTGTTTTGCGCGGAGGATCTTCCGCAGTCGCCGGACACGATGTATTTCCCGATGGAGGTTGAGATCCGCTTCATGCAGTCTCTTAGGCATGGAACCCGCGCGGAACTGGAGGGGGTTCTTGACGAGATCCTGCGCGCCAACCTTCAGGAGCGATCGCTCGACGCCGCCATGCTCAGGAATCTTTTTGAGGCGCTGCGGCACAGCATCC
>CAZUIA010000100.1:0-3612 GCA_964620835.1 uncultured Oscillospiraceae bacterium | reverse complement strand
TCGCTCGACGCCGCCATGCTCAGGAATCTTTTTGAGGCGCTGCGGCACAGCATCCTGCGGGCGCTGCAGGACGCCGCCGACGAGCCGGATATCGGCGCGTTTGTGGAATCCCTCTCGGCCGTCAGGTCGCTCAACGGGCTGAGGGACTGCGCCGTAAGGGCCCAGCAGCAGGTGTCGCGCGTCACGCAAATCCAAAGCCAGGAAGAAAACCAGCAGATCAAGGAGATCCTGCGGCAATACATCGAGGAGAACCTGTCAAACCCGGCCCTGAACCTGTACATGGTTTCCAAGGCGTCCGGCATTTCCGAAAGCACGCTGTACCGCACGTTCAAGGACTATTTCGGCATGAGCTTTGCGGGGTACCTGGAGCAGCGCCGCATCAACCTCGCCTTTGAGCTACTGAAGGAGCAGGGGCTGATCAAGGATGTGGCCGAGAGGGTCGGGTACACTTCCGACCATACCTTCCGCCGCGCCTTCAAGCGGGTGATGAAGGTTCCGCCCAGCCAGCTTGCCAAGCTGACCAAGCCGCTGTAGGCGCGTGCGGGGATAGCCAAACGCGTCCCGGCGCGAGGGGAAAGGGGAGCACATTCGCGCGGTCAGCGAAAGCGAACAGGAGATTATCCTGAACCGGGTTCAAACAATTTTGGTATATTTGGCATATGAAGATACGGGAAGGGCCTTTGCAAAGCGGGCGTCGAAGCTTCCGTACGCCCAAAGGAAGGGTGATCCGTCTAAAGGGAAGGAGGGGAGACGCGCCGCATACGGTCGGCCGCCTGCGCGCGAGCCATGCCCATTTCCGGTTTGCGGTGGATGCGTTTTTCGCATCATGTCTGCGTATCCGACTGCTGCGCGTTCCAGTCGCGGACCCAATCATTGAGCGCTTCCCGCGAATCAAACGCAAGCCCCTGGGCCAGCGTTTCCCACATCGCCTCGTCCAGCGCGCGCAGCGTCACGTCCTCCAGGCGCTCCATCGAAAAGCCGTACCGGTTGCGGTAGATGCCGGGCGTGCCGTCCGGGCCGAGGAGCAACACAAAATGCTGCGGGCAAAACATGTCCATCGCCCGGGACATCTCCAGGACGGCGGGCGAAAAGGAGGTCATTCGCCAGGCGGGGTCCATCACATGGAGGACGGCATCCTTGCTCAGGCCCACCCATTCGGGAAGAACGTCGACGCGGCGCAGTACCTCGTGCCCGCAGCGGACGTATTGGATGGATTGCGCCTGCTTGGCGCCGGGCGCGACCAGCTGCACCTGCTTAGCGCCTGTCGCGTCGGCGCGGGGCAGTTCATACCATAACCAGACAAGCCCGGCGGCGAGCAGCAGAATCCCGCAGAGCAGCAAGAGATTCGACCGGCGCGCGCGGTCCTTATTTTCCTGCAAAAAGAGCACCCCCTCACCCGAGATGCTCTTATCATGCGCCAGCAAACCGTATACGATGCGTCTACCGCTCCAATTGTGCGTTCCATAGCCGTACGCCGCTTTCCTGGAACACGCCTGAAAGCCGCCCGGCCAGCGCCTTGCGCGGCACGCCCTTTTTTAGGATCATGCCCATGAACCCGCCGCCGCCCGCGCCGCAGATCATCAGCCCGTCGATCAGGTCGTCCGCGACCGTGACCAGGTGGTCGATGCACGTGTTGGACGAGCCCGCGTCCAGCCGCTTGGAAAGCGCCCAGTGCTCGCGGGTGAGCCTGGCGAACTGGTCGATGTCGCCGGTTTCCAGCTCAAACGCCATCAGGACCGCCAGCCGCTGGATGGCGGAGAGCACCTGCAGGGTATCCGGCTGGCCGGCCACGGCCTTGCCCATGATATCGCGCAGGATCGTGCGCGCCAGGCGCCGCTGGCCGGTAAAGACCAGGGCAAAGCGGTCGCTCAGCTCCGAAAACGCCTCGTCCGTCATCTGGATGCGCCGCCACTGAAGCTTCTGCGGCGTGCCCGGCCGGGAGGACACCAGCTTGATGCCCGTCAAAAGCCCGCCGATCTGGTCCTGCCAGCCGCCCCCGGTGTTCATGAGCTGTTCCATGCACAGCGTGAGCGAGGAGATGCGGCCGTCGTCGTCCGGCTGGCCGAGCAGCTGCGACAGCGCGCGCGCCACCGCGGCGCAGAGAATGCTGCTCGTCCCAAGCCCGGAGCCCTTGGGCACGTTTTCCACGGCGGTGCGAAGGGCGATGCCGCCGCCGATGCGCGCCAAAACATCCTTCACCGGGCCCTCGGCGCCCTCGGGCACCACGCCGCACACGGAAAGCGCCGCCTTGCAAAGCGCGTGCGGGTCGTGCGGGTTGCCGGTTTTCAGATCTTCCAGGCGGGTGTATTCCTTAAAGACCCCAAGGTCGTCGCTGAAGATACGGATGACCGGCTCGTCAAGCCGCTCCGCAAAGGCGCGGATGGGCCGTCTTCCGTCCAGCAGCAGCGAGGCGTTGAGCACCGTGCCGCCGTGCTCCAGGCAGTACGGCGGGGTGTCCGACCAGCCGCCGCCCCAGTTGATGCGCACCGGCAGCAGTACCTCCGCCTTGTCCCGCAGGATCGCGGGCTTTGGCAGCGACGCAAGCTCCCGCATGGCGTGCGACAGCAGGTGGTCGTTCACGGCGCGCCAGCAGGCGTTGTCCATCTCCTCCGCCCGCTGCGCGTCCCGCCCGTTCGCCGCGCGGGACAGGGCGTAATACAGCCGGTGCTTCAGCGGGAATGGCGCCAGAGCGGCGCGCCGCGTGAGCATGTCGATCTCCCGGTCGCCCTCGCCGCCCGCGGGCAAGAGGGGCAGCACGTCCTCGACATACGCGCCGTTTTCCAGCGCGGCGGTCACGCGCCGGGCGCGCACCTCGTCGGAGATCTCCCGCTCCCAGGAAAGCAGATGCGGCAGGCTGGCCGCGGCAAAGCTTTCTTTCAGGCTCATGCGGGGGCCGGCTTCGGTGAGGCTGAGCGCGGCCCGGATGGCCTCCCTTCGCGTCCTTCGCACCGGGTGAAGCGGCGCAGTCCAGAGAGGTTCGCCGATCGGCTTTCCAAACCGCAGGGCCTCCTTGGGGTTGTCGCGCACGCCGTAGAACCTGGCGCAATACGCCTTCCCGTCCTGCACGGGCAATACGTGCAGCACGGTATCCGGCGGCAGCGCGGCTTGCAAATCCTCAGCGGACAAATCCGCGCCCGACAGCACGCACCCCGCGCCGATCTTGGCGCCTTCGCCTATTCGGCTGTCCTCGACGGCGCATCCTTCGCCAACGAGCGCGCCGGGCGATATCAGGCTGTTGATCAGGGCCGCGCCCGGCGCTTCGCCGACGCTCGCCACCTTCCTGCGCCAGCCGAGGAACGAAAACCGCTCCTCGCCCGTCAGCAGGAGATCCCTCCATTCCTCGGTCGTGCCGAAGTGGAAAAACTCCGCCGGCGAAAGCCGGATCAGCGCAAGCTCCGTGCCGCCGAGCACCCGCCAGATCTCGCGGCGGCAATCGAGGAGTTCGTCCGACATCTCGCCCTCCGGGGACTGCGAAAGGTAGCTTTCCAGCGTGGACCCGGACGCCATGGGGTACACGAAGTCCGCATAAAAGCTCAGCCGCACCCGGTCGTTGACAAAGCAGTCAAACCGCTCTTCGCTGCCCCGAACAAGGCCGTACAGCGCGGCAACACG
>CAZUIA010000099.1:0-10274 GCA_964620835.1 uncultured Oscillospiraceae bacterium | reverse complement strand
GGCCGGGCTGTCGGGCTATGCCGCCAACGCGGGGAAGGCATACGCGGCATCTTCCGCCGCGCAGGCCGACGCGGCGGCCGCAAAGCCCTCCGCCCAAGCAAAGGCCGAGGATCTTGACGCCGCTTGGGAGGAAGCGAAGGCGACCCTCATCACGCTAAGCGGCGCGGACATCGCCATCAGCGGCAACGGAGCGGCGGCGAACGGCGCTGTTGTCACCATTTCAAGCGCGGGAACCTATGTGGTGAGCGGAACGCTGTCGGACGGCCAGATTCAAATCGCCGCGACAAAGGACGACATTGTCCGGCTCGTGCTCAACGGCGCCGACATCACCAACCAAAAGGGCGCGCCCATTTACGCCTCGCAGTGCGATAAGCTCATCGTGACCCTGGCGGACGGCACGACAAACGCGCTTACGGACGGCGGCGATGCGTACCAATACGCGGACAGCGCCCAGGAGGAGCCGAATGCCGCCCTGTTTTGCAAGGACGATCTGACGGTGAACGGAAGCGGTTCCCTAACCGTAAACGCGGGATTCAAGAACGGAATCGGCACAAAGGACGACCTGTTGATCGTCAGCGGTGCCTTCACGGTAAAGGCCGCGAACCACGGCCTGCGCGGCAATGATTCCGTGACGGTGCTTGGCGGCAGCTTTCACATCACGGCCGGGAACGACGGCATACAGACCAACAACGCCGAGGACGCCGGGAAGGGGTTTATCGCGATAGAGGACGGGGTTTTCTCCATCCTTGCTGCCCACGACGGCATGCAGGCCGATCAGACGGTGGACATATACGGGGGTGAATTCACGATCACCGCGGGCGGGGGCGCCTCCCCTGCGGCAGCCGCTTCCCCGGACACGGCCTCGGACAGCTTCAAGGGAATCAAAACGGCCGGGAGCATTCAAATCACCGGCGGGCGCTTCACGGTCGACAGCTACGACGACAGCGTGCACGCCAACGGCAGCATCCTCATCAGCGGCGGGGACTTTACCCTCCGTACAGGCGACGATGCGGTCCACGCCGACGGGGACCTCACCATCCGCGGCGGCAGCATTGCGGTGTCGCAGTCGTACGAGGGATTGGAAGCAAACACGATTGCCATCTCAGGCGGAACGATCGACCTGATATCGTCGGACGACGGGATCAACGCGGCCGGCGGGAGCGCCGGACAGACGGACGGCGGATGGTTTGGCCGGGACAGCTTTGCTTTGGGAAATTGCAGCATCACCATCAGCGGAGGGCAGATCACCATTTTTGCCAAAGGCGACGGGCTTGACGCCAACGGGCCTGTCGCCATCAGCGGCGGAAACATCGTATCCATCATCGAATCCCGCGCCAACGGCGCCATGGATTGCGACGGGCGGTATACCCTGACAGGCGGCACTGTGATCTGGGGCGGCACGGAGGTCGGAAATACGCCGGACGAAGGCTCCACGCAGAGCTATGTATACTTGACCGGCGTATCGGCGGGAAGCGAAATCACTGTGCAAAAGGATGGAAAAACCCTGATCTCGTTCACGCCGGCGGCCGCGTGCCAGGCGCTCGCCCTTTCCTCTTTGGACATCGCAAGCGGGGAAAGCTACGAGGTATACGGCGGAGCCACGCTGCTCGCAACCGCCACCGCAGGAGCCGGAGGCGGCCAGATGGGCGGCATGGGCGCTGGGGGTGGCATGGGCGGAACACCTCCGGGCGGTATGGGCGGCTGGGGCGGAACGCCTCCGGCCGGATCGGACGGCATGCCGCCTGACGGGATGCAGCCCGGCAGAACGCGTCCGGATGGAAAAAGGGACGGGAACTGAAATGTCCTCCACGTAAAACAGGCGGAGACCGGGGAGGGGGCCGCGCGCGAAACACCGGTACGCGCGACGGCCTCTTTCCGCGCCCTGACGGCCTCGCATGCGCGCATTGCTCTTTTGCGGATCGGGGCGATTGCCCGCCCGCGCAAAGCCCCGGACGCCCTGACGCCCCTTTTCGCCGGCCCTATCCGCCGTTTCGGCGTGATATTTTGATGCGAAGATTTGATTCACTGTGAAAATACGCGTACTCACAAGGTTTTTGACTGTATCCTGTAGAATAGGGATGAAAAGAACGCCGATATTCTCCACCCTTGGCTGCTGCAAGAAAGCGGAAGGGGCTCGCCGATGCACGGAGGAGATGATTTCCACATGATCTCGCCACTGTTTTTGTATGTAGAATTGAATTGCTTCGCGATCGCCATCCTGTGCACGATCGCGCTGAACATGCGCCGCCAGGACGGTCAATACGCATTGGATCAGAAGCTTTTCCTTGCTCTGCTTTTCGTCAACATCCTGCTTTTGTCTTTGGATACGCTGCTGTGGGCCCTCGACGGCAGGCCCGGCGGGCATATAAGGTTTTTGTCTATAACGGCGGTCGTGCTATACAATATTCTCAATCCGATCATCTGCCTGATCTGGTATTATTATGTGGATTATTATGTGTACGGCAGCAAGGCGCGCATAACCAGGGTCCTTCATCCCATGCTTCTTCCGGTATTCGCGAACGCGGCCTTATCCATTGCCAGCATTTTCACCGATGTGTACCACGCCTTTGACGGGAACAATGTCTATTGCCGGGGCCGTTTGTTCTATCTTCTGCTCGGTATATGCCTGTACATGATCGCGTACACCTCCGTGTTTCTGATTCGGAACCGAAAAAAGATTGCCCGAAAAGAGTATGCGTATCTGCTCTTTTTTGCGCTTCCTCCCGTGGCCGGCAGCATCGTCCAGGCTCTGATCCCCGGGGTTGTGGTGATCTGGATCACCACAACCCTGTCCATCTTCATCATCTTCATCAACATCCAAAAGGATCAGCTCCATACGGATTATCTGACCGGGGTCAACAACCGAAGGCATCTTGACAATTATCTGCAGACGCTCATCAAAAACCGGCGCAGCGAGCTGATTGCCGGCATTATGATCGATATGGATTCGTTCAAGCGGATCAACGACTTGTACGGGCATGACTATGGAGACCAGGCGCTGAAACACACAGCCCAGATCCTGAGGAACACGTTCAGAAAAACGGACTTTATCGCGCGATATGGCGGGGACGAATTCGTCGTCTTGATGGAAATAGGGCAAAAGGCGGAGCTTGCCGCCATGGTGAAGCGGCTCAGGGAGAACGTTTCCCAGTTCAACCTGCATAAGGCAACCCCCTATGAAATCCGCCTGAGCATTGGATATGATTGCTACAATAAAGAATCGGGGATGTCGGTCGGCGAGTTTTTGAAGCGGATCGATCATTTGATGTATGTGGACAAGGAAAAGAACGCGTGCGGATAACATGCCGCTTCGCTTCCCCAAGCGCAAGCACCGGAGCCGTCGCATCGCGGGCGGCTTCTTTTCGTTCTATCGCGTGTCGCCGCGCGGAAAACAGCCTGAAAAGCGGAAGGGGCGCGGACTTCGTTTCCCGCAAAGGCGAAACCGCGCTTTCACAAGCGCCCAAACGCCCTTGGGGCGCTGCACGCCCTGCCGCAAACCGGACCATCGGTCCTTTTGCCGCCCTTTACGCCTCCGCGCCAAACACCTCCAGCTGTGTCAGCGCGGGAAACGGCGACGGATCGTCGGCCTTGATGAGGTCCTTGAGCAGCGCCCAGTGGGTGATGTGCTCCCCGATGGAAAACGCCTGCGGCTGGCCGGTCTTGACCAGCGAAAGCCCGGTGGAAAACCCGTCCGACAGGCAAAGCGTCGCGCGCTCCCACCACGCGTCATGGGGGAAGTCGGCCCGCAGCGTGACGCATACCTCGTCCACGCGCACCGGCCGGCCAAAATCGACCCGAATCCACGCGTCCGTCCTGCCGCCGATGCCCCAGGAATGGTAGGGCCAGCCCCCGTGCCTCTCGCTCACGCGCCAGCCGTCGATGGCGTTTCGCGCAAAAAACTGCGCCTCGCCCCGCGTTTCAACGTTCGCGACCGCGTGGGGAAAGCAATCGGACGACGCGGGAAAATCAAACGGGTTGAGCGCCACGTTGCGCCGGGTCTTGCGCTCAAAATCTTCAACGGCGCGAAGTGTCGCCACGTGCATCTCGCCAAAAAATGCCTGCGGGGGATACCCGTTTTTCGCGTCCCCAAAGGGAATGGGAAACGCGAACGCGCCCTTTAGCAAATAGACCGGCGCGGCCCTGACCGCCTGGTCCACGCACACATGCGCATGCACCCCCTGCGCCTGAAAGAAAAGCATGTCCCCCTGCCGATAGGCGCCCCGGTACACCAGCCGGGCTTCCTTTTCGCCTTCCGCCCGCGCGAGCACCTCGCCCGCCGCGCTTCTTGCCTCGATCCACAGCATCTTTTTTCCGCTCCCTTTGCATGCACATACCCGTACCCTACCATGTTTGCGCCGGTTTCGTCAACCGCCTGCCCTGCGCGCGAGCCTTAAGCGCCCCGCCCGCCGCATTGACAGCCCTCCGGCGTGCCGATATAATGGACCAAATGGAGGTACATCGATGCGACGACTGCTTTTCGCGCTGATGCTTTGGGCGCTTTTTCTCCCCGCGTCCGCCCCGGCCGAGGGGGCCGCGCGGACGATCTATGTTTCCCCGTCCGGCTCCGACGCCTATGAAGGCTCCCAGGAGTATCCCCTTCAAACGGTGGAGGCGGCCCTCGCGCTGTACCGCAAAAACCCGTCCCCGGGCGGCACGACCATCCTGTTGCGCGAGGGCACCTACGTGCTGTCCGAGGCGCTGGTTCTGACCTACCGCGACCGGCAGCCCGTCACGTTCCTCGCGTATCCGGGGGAAAGGCCGGTCATCAGCGGGGAAAGCCGCGTTTCCGGCTGGACCAGGGTGGAATGGCAGGGCCGGCTCGTCTGGTCCGCCGCGCTAAACCTAAGGCAGATCCCCCGCGCGCTCTACGGCGACGATGGCGCGCGCCGCCTGGCCGCCTGGCCGAAGGAGGGCACGCTTTCGGTCGCATACACGCTGCCCACCGACGCGGAGGACCCCGCCAGCGAGACGCAGGCCCGGCACCGCGCCTTCTATGCAAACCCCGCGGACATCCCCATCCCGCTGGACGGCGCGATTGTGCGCATGCTGCACCTGTGGAAGGATGAGCTGACCGGCGTTTCCCTGTACGACCCTGCCACGGGCCGCGTGTCCCTGAACCGCCGCACATCCATGACCGTTTCGCCCGGCGACCGCTACTGGTTTGAAAACGTGCTTCATGCGCCGCTCTCTCCCGGCGAATGGGCGTACGACCAGGCGAGCGGCACGCTGTACTACGCGCCCCTGCCCGGTGAAACGCCGGAGGACACTCCGCTGTACCTGGGCGCGCTGGAGCAGCTTTTGGTCGTCGACGGCGCGCAAAACATCGCCTTTGAGGGCATTTCCTTTGTCCGCACGGGCTGGTCCATCCCCAATCGGGACGCGCACGTCGATTTTCCGCAGGCCGCCTACGACGCGGGCTCCTGCGTGTACGTGGCCAACACCGCGAACGTCGCGTTCATCCGCTGCGCATTTCGCGACATCGGCGCGGGGTGCATTCGGTTCAACGAATCGGTCAAGGACATCACGATCACCGGCTGCACGTTTGAAAACATCGGCGCGCACGCCATCTTCGTCCGCGGCCGCAACGTAAGCGACCCGTCCGTGATCACCGAGCGGCTGACGATCGTGAACAACCGCATCCGCTCCTATGGCCAGAACTTCCGAAACGCCGCCGCCATTTTGCTGATCCACGCGCGCTCCTGCGAGATCGCCCACAACGAGATTTCCGGCGGGTATTATACGGCCATCTCCGCGGGCTGGATCTGGGGCAAGGGCTACAACGTGACGGATTCCCTGACCATCCGCAACAACCTGATTTTTGGCATCGGCCAGGGGGGCGGCCTTTCGGACATGGGCGGCATCTACCTGCTGGGCACCCAGCGCCATACCGTGGTCACCGGCAACGTGATCCACGGCGTGACGGCGGCGGACTACGGCGGCTGGGGCATCTACCTGGACGAGGGCGCCAGCGGCATCACCGTGACGAACAACCTCGTCTATCTCTGTTCGTCCCAGGGCTTTTTTCAGCACAAGGGCAACGACAACCTGGTCCGAAACAACATCTTCGCCTACAACCTGGAAGGCCAGGTGGGCACGTCGGACAAGGAGGCTTCCGGCACCTTCACGCTGGAGGCGAACATCCTCGTTTCCAGCGAGCCGTTTTTCTACCGGAAGTATGAAAAGGAACAGATCAATCTGAAAGACAACCTGTTTTTCACCGACGAATCCCCGTTTGTCGACATCACCCAAAATGACTTTACGATTCGGCCCGACGTGGATGTGGATTCCGTCGGCTTTGTACCCTGGATATACGACGCCGGCATCCTGACGCGATGAGCGGACAAAAGGAGGAACGCCGAGTGCGCATCCGCAACGATAGCTGTCCCTGCACGTCCGATTGCCCCCGCCACGGCGATTGCGAGGCATGCCGGGAGCACCATAAAAAGAGCCTGACCACCTGCCAGCGGCTTGAGAAGAAAAAAGAAAAGGAAAAGGAAAAGGGAAAGGGGAGCGCGTGAGCGGGGAGCGCACCTCGATGGGCCCCTAAGGCGAGGGCGCGATGGCCAAGGCGGCGGCCGGGCCCTCGCCGCTTTTTGCGTTTTTCGTTTTCTCCTCTTGCGGCACACAAAAGGCGGACGAACGCTCCCGCGTTTCCCGCCTTTTTTCGCGCCGCACCCTAAAACCGGTCGGAAAGGAACCTTGGCTTTCGGACGAACACGCGGCGAAGCGTTTCCAGGTTGCCGGCCGTTTCCACGTCGCGCTTGAAAGCGGCCATGTCAAAGCCCATGTAGCCAAAGCAGAGCTGCGCGAGCGTCTGCACATGCATCGAAGCGTCCGGGGTTTCTCCAGGCGCGCGGCAGACCCGCGTTTCCCCCGCGCCGAACGAAACGCGGTATACGCCGGTGTTTTCCGGCAGGAACGCATCCTCCACCGAAAGCGTGTACGCACCCTCCTCCGCCGGGTGGCGCATTTTTTTCAGCGCCTCCTCCACGTTCAGCACGCGCGCCATGGACCGTCTGAAGGCCACCTGCTCGACATCATACGGCTCATCGAGCAGCGCGCCCATTTCAAACCCGTCCGGCACCTCCATGCACACTTTCTCGCACTGGGCGGAAAACCGGTACAGGAAGCCGAGCAGGGCATACAGCGCGGCCTTGTCCACGTACGCCCAGTCGTCGATCCACAGCATCAGCGCGTAGTCGGTCACCCGGGTCGTGTGCAGCATGCAGTACGCCACGTCGCGGCCTTCGCGCGAGAGGAGGTACCGGTACGCCTTCGCCTCCTCGGGCGTGCCGCGCAGCATGCGCGACCAGGCGCCGTCCTCGCGCGCCAGCGCATAGCAAAACTGCCGCGCGTACGCGTCGTACACGCCGCGAAACGGCGCGTCGCCTTCGCTTTGCCGGTGCATCCGCACCGCGATATCCTGCCGGTATTCCTTCAGCGCGCGCACCGAGAAGCGCAGCACACGCCCCTCATGGCAAAGCTCGTAGCCGAAGCGGCGATAGAAGGGATGCGAAAACGGAAAGAGCAGCGAAAAGAGCACGCCCTTTTCGCGATCCTCCTTCAGGATGGCGCGCAAGACCTCCCGGATGCCGCCCTGCGCGCGGTGTTCTGGCAGCGACGCCACACCGCCGATGCCGCCGGAAGGAACAATATGGCCGTCGTAATAGGTGGAAAACGCGTGGTTGACCACCGTGCCGGTCATTCGGCCCGCGTCGTCAAAGCTGGCCCAGACATCATATATGCCGGGTTTCTTTGGGGGCGCGTCCGGGGCCTTTTCCCCCTCCTTGGGGTCAAACGGGTAAAAGAATGCGATGGACTGAATCAGCTCGGCATCCGGGCGTTCGGACGCGGTGATTTTTCGGGCGAGCAATCAAATTCCTCCTTTGCGTCCGGGTGGCGGGCAGGCCGCCGTTTGGATCAGTATACCAGATGGCAGGGGGTTGTTCAACGCGCCTGACGGTTTACGCATGCCTTCCCGCGCGTTCCTTTGCCGCCGGCTCGAACCAGAGCCTTCCCTTTTCGTGCACCAGCGTGCCGGTGCTGCCGCGCACGCGCCCCTGCTTGACCGCCAGGGCCACGAGCGTTGCCGTCAACGGCGGGCCGCCCGACTTTTCCAGCGCGTCCTTCCAGAAGGTCAGCTTGCACCCGTCCCGCCAGCGCGAGCAGTAAAACGCCTTGCTGTTTTCCAGCAATTCGCCCTGGCCGCAGGCCGGGCAGGCCGCGCCGATGCCCGCGGGTTTTGCTTTGGGACCTTTCCCTTTTCGCCTCTCCTCGCGTGCAAACGCCACGTCCCCGGGCGCCTTTCGGGCGCTTTCCACCAGCGACGCGGCCAGGCGGCGGATGCCCGAAAGGAACCTATCCGGCCCCATGCCGCCGGTCACGATGTCCGAAAGCGCCTTTTCCCACCGGCCGGTCGTTTCGGGCGAAGCGATATCCGCCGGCACCACGGCGATCAGCTTCACGCCCTTTTCCGTGGCCGAGATGGCCCGGCCTTTGCGCTCGGCATAGCCCACCTTAAGGAGCCGCTCGATGATCGCCGCGCGCGTCGCGGGCGTGCCAAGGCCGCCCTTTTTCATGGACTCGCGCAGTTCCTCGTCTTCAAGCTCGCGCCCGGCGCGCTCCATCGCCGAAAGGAGCGAGGCGTCTGTGTGCGGCGCGGGCGGCTTGGTCTTTTCCGTCTTGACCTGCGCTTTTTTCACCGTGCGCTCCTCCCCCTCGACAAGGGCGGGCAAGGCCTGGGCCTCGTCATCCTCGGCCTTTTTCCTGGCGGGCTTGTCCGAAGGCATGTCCGCGTACACGGCTTTCCAGCCGAGTTGGGTCACCTCGCGACCCAGGCTCTCAAACGCCTCGCCCTCGGAGCGGGTCAGCACGCGCACCGCGTCGTACATATGGTCCGGGTAAAACGCGGCGAGCAGACGCCTGGCCACCAGATCAAACAGCGCGCGGTCGTCCGGCGGCAGCTTGTCAAGGTCGGCCTTCTTTCCGGTGGGAATGATGGCATGGTGGTCCGACACCTTCGCGTCGTCGAATACGCGGCGCAAAAGAGGCAGACTTCCCTTTGCAAGCAGCGGCGCGGCATGCGGCGCATACGCTTCCGGCAGCGCGCGGATGGCGCCAAGCGTTTTGCCCTGCATGTCGCGCGGCAGAAAGCGGCTGTCAGTGCGCGGATAGGTGAGGAGCTTGTGCTCCTCATACAGCTTTTGCGCGACGCTCAGCGTCTTGTTCGCCGTAAAACCGAGCAGACGGTTTGCGTCGCGCTGCAGGCTCGTCAGGTCGTACAGGTTCGGGGGCCATTCCCTTTTTTCCTCGCGCTGGGCGGATTCGACCACGGCCCGCCTGCCGCGCACCTTTGCCGCGATCTGCTCGGCCCTTTCAGCATCGTAGACGCGCTTTTCTTTCGTTTCCTCGTTCAGCCAAAGGCCCGTGTACCCGCCGAAGTCCGCGGTGACGGTCCAATAGTCCTTGGGCACAAACGAAGCGATTTCGTGATGGCGCTTGACCAGCAGCGCGAGCGTGGGCGTCTGTACCCGGCCGACGGACAGAAGCGCATCGTATTTCAGGGTGAACGCGCGGCTGGCGTTCATGCCCACCAGCCAGTCCGCCTCGGACCGGCAGCGCGCGCTTTCGTACAGCGAGTCATACGCCGCACCGGGCTTAACCTGCGAAAAACCCTCGCGGATGGCCTCGTCGGTCATGCTGGAGATCCACAAGCGAGAAAAGGGCTTCTCGCACCCGGCCATGCGATAGAGGTAGCGAAAGATCAGTTCCCCCTCGCGCCCGGCGTCTGTCGCGCAGATCAGGCCGCCGCAATCCTTGGAGAGCATCAGCTTTTTCACGCACGCATATTGGGACTTGGTTTTCGGCAGCACCTTCAGCGGGATGCTGTCCGGCAGGATGGGGAGGTCCCGCTCCTGCCACTTTTTGTATTTGGGGTCGATCTCCTCCGGCTCGCAGAGCGACACCAGGTGCCCAAGCGCCCAGGTGACGCGGTAATCTCCGCCCGCGAAGTATCCCTCGCCCTTTTCGCCGCACTTCAGCACGCGCGCGATGTCGCGCGCGACGGACGGCTTTTCGGCGATGATCAGCGTATAGGCCATGTGCTCCTTTCGCGCGGCGTCCGGCGGCGCGCATGAGTTGCCAAGAATTGGGCAACAGGGAAACAAAAAGGGGGCGAATGCCCCCATAGGCCGTTGACAAACTGCGGTTTGTCAACGGAAGGAAAGGATTCGGCCTGAAATCCTGCGGGATTTCCGGGCGGCCTCAGGCAGAAC
>CAZUIA010000098.1:0-10284 GCA_964620835.1 uncultured Oscillospiraceae bacterium | reverse complement strand
GCCAAAGGCGCCGCCTTTGGAAACCGCCGGGGATTTCATCCCCGGGCCCCTTCTTGGGCGGTCTGCGCCCGAACGAAAGAGTCGATGGGCCGGGGATGCCCTAGCCTTTGGCTAAAGAAAAGCTTTCGCTCACGCCTCCTGCGCAGGCCCTTGCCCGCCGCGCTTTTTCTCCTGGCGCTTGCGCCACATCACCCATGCCGGCTCGGCAATGCACACGGTGGAATAGCATCCGCTGACCGTGCCGATGCAAAGGGGCAGCGCGAAGCTCTTGATCGAATCCAGCCCGTTGCCCGCCGCGAAAACATATACCATCGCCAGGCACGCCACGACCGCCAGGCTCGTGTTGAGCGAGCGCGTGAAGCTTTGCGAAATGCTCTTGTTCACCATTTGCTCCATCGCAACGCCCCGCTCCAGCTGCATGTTCTCGCGGATGCGGTCGAAGATGACGATCGTATCGTTGATCGAGTAGCCGAGAATGGTCAGCGCGGCGGCGATGAAGGTATCACCGATGGGAATCTGGAAGATGACGAAGGCGAAAAACACCACCAGCACGTCGTGCACCAGCGCCAAAAGCGCCATGACGCCTGCGGACAGGCCGTGGATCCTGCGAAAGCTCAGCCACATGTACGCGACGATCAGGACCGCCGAAAGAACGATGGCGATCACGCCGTTTCGAAGGAACAGGCGGCTGAAGAACGGGGCGACGTTGTTGACCTCCGAAAGCTCGATCCCCTGCTCGGGGTACGCTTCCCGAAGCGCCGCGGTCACCGCCTCCAGCGCGTCCCCGGTGAACGCCTCCCCGCCGGCAAGGTTCAAGACCAGCTTTTGCTCCTTGGAGATATAGTCCGTCGTGATCTGCGCGGTCACCAACTGACCGCCGAGCGTCCTGCCGACCAGCGCGCCGGCGTCCTCCGCGTCCAGCGGCACGGTCTCCGACATGCTGTACTTGATGATCGTTCCGCCCTTGAACTGAATATCCAGCTTAACGCCGTTGACCGCCATCATCACCACGCCGATGACCAGGATGGCCGCCGAAAGGAGGAAGAACACCTTGCGCTTTTCAAAGAACGGGAACACCTTGACTTCCTTTTTCGCAAGGCTTTTAGGGCCCATGAAGCAATCGGCCCTGCGCAGCCTCGGGAACTGCATCAGCGACTGCGTCATCAGGCGCGTGGCGAGCACGCCGCCCACGAAGTTCATCAGGATGCCGAACAGGAGCGTATACGCAAAGGACAAAATCGCGCCGGAGCCGAAAAAGAGCATCACGAACGCCACGATCAGCACCGTGATGTTGCCGTCAAACACCGAGGAAAACGCCCGCTTGAAGCCGTAGGTGACGGCGTTTTCAACGCTCTTGCCGCTTCGGATCTCCTCGCGGATGCGCTCGGAGATGATGATGTTGGCGTCCACGCCCATGCCGATGGACAGGATGATGCCCGCGATGCCCGGCAGCGTCACGGTGAACTGCGGCCAGGTGAGCAGGATGATCTGCCCTGCCACCTGCAATAGCAGCGCGATCGCGGCTACCACGCCGCTCAGGCGGTAGTACAGCATCAGCAAAAGGCAGATGAGCGCGAAGGAGAGCGCGCCCGCGGTCACCATGACCTGAAGCGCGTTGGAACCAAGCGCCGGGCTGATGGCGCTGTAGTGCGTCGCGGTCATCGAAAAGGGCAGCGTGCCGGAGTTGATCTGGTCGGACAGGAGCTTCGCTTCCTCAGCCGTCCGGATATCGGTGATCGAGCATTCCTCCGAATCGATGATCTGGTTGACGACGGGCGAGGAGATGCGCGTTTCGTCCATGTAGATCGAAATCTGCCGGCCCACCAGGCGCCTCGTCGCTTCGGCGAACATCGCGCGCCCCTCGGGCTTGAGCTTGAGATGCACGAGGTAGGAAGGCTTTTGCGTGTCCGTCCCCCAGGTGGCGCTTTGCACCTGCTTGCCTTCCAGCACGATGTTCCCGTCCGGGTCGCGAAACGTCAGGTGCGCCATATCGCCCAGCTCCGCGATCGCCTCGTCGGGGTTGAACGCCGCCTCGTCCGTCTTCCAGGGGAAGCGAACGAGCACATACCCGCCCTGCTGGTCGATCGTCACGTCGCGGTCGAGGATGTTGCGCTGGTTCAGGCGCGTCTCGAAGATCTCGCGCGCCGCTTCCAGCTCGCCCAGCGTGGGCAGGCGGTCAAGGTCCTTGGGCGCGAAGGCCGCGTCCACGCCGCCCCTGATGTCGATGCCAAAGCGCATGTAGCTGGCGCCCATGATGTGGATATCGAGAAAATTGATGTCCAGCCCAAAAAAGGCGATGAAGGAAGTCAGAAGCGTAAACGCCAAAACGAGGAAGAACGTAACCCTTTTCTTTGCCATATCGCGTGTTCACAGCTTTCCTTGGAAATTCGGCCCGCAGGCGGACGGCACGCTTGCCAAACGACGAAGCGCTTCCCCTCCGCTTTTTTTCGGCAGCACACGCCTGTAAGGCCGTAAAAACAGCAAGGCTCCGCGCCGACCGCGCCTTTCCTATTGTAGCGTGGCCGCGCGGTTTGGGCAAGGGTTTTCGCGCTTGTTTTTACGGAGATTTCGCGGGCAAAGAAAAAGCCCCCTGAAGGGGCGCATGCCGGCAATGTCCCGCGCGCCGCTTTCCGGCCGCCGGCGCTTGCCCTGACGGTGTGCCGATTCAAACGGAACGGTGGATTGCCGCGGCGGTTTCGGCTTTCCGCGCGGAGCCGGAAGGAAGCCGTAGCGGCGCTGCGGCCGCCGGATACGCGGCAAAGGGAACATTGAAAAGTTTCCCGGCAAGCCCGCCGCCGAACCCATCGGCGCTTGCCCTAGCTTTTGTTGGTCGCCAGCAGCTTTTCCATCTTGCGCTTCACCCGCTGCAGCGCGTTGTCGATGCTCTTGACGTGCCGCCCCAGGTCCGCCGCGATCTCCTGGTAGGAGCGGCCGTCCAGGTACGCGGTCAGCACCTCCCACTCCAGGTCCGACAGCATCTCGCCGATGCGGCTTTCGATGCTGGAGAGCTCCTCCTGGCCGATCAGCAGGTCCTCCGGGTTGGTGATGCGGCCCTCGCTGATCACGTCCAGGAGCGTACGGTCGGATTCCTCGTCGAAGATCGGCTTGTTGAGCGAGACGTAGGAGTTGAGCGGGATATGCTTTTGCCTGGTCGCTGTCTTGATCGCGGTGATGATCTGGCGCGTGATGCACAGCTCCGCGAACGCGCGAAACGACGCGAGCTTGTCGGGTTTGAAGTCGCGGATGGCCTTGTACAGGCCGATCATGCCCTCCTGCACGATGTCCTCGTGGTCCGCGCCGATCAGGAAATAGGACCGGGCGCGGGAACGGACAAAGTTCTTGTAGCGGTTGAGCAGGTATTCCAACGCAAAGCCGTCCGCCTGCTGGGCCAGCACGCAGACTTCTTCGTCGGTCCTGTCGGCAAATCTTTCCTCGTTCGTCAAAGCGGGCCTCCGGCGCGAGGGGGCGTGGGTTTATTCCCCTCTGCGCATTTTTTCCAGCGCGTTTCGCTGTTCCTCGGGCAGGCGGGCGATCAGGGTGCTGTGCTTGACCGGGCGCCTTTCGATCTGCGCCCGCTGCGCCGCGTGCGCCGCGGCCATCTCGCGAAGCAACTCCCGGGCGGGCACGCGCGTGGCGCCCCGCCCCAGGATCACCGTCTGCTCAACGGAATCGCTCGTCGCCACGCGCACGTCGCGGTGGCGCGGCTGCGTGTCGCACAGCCGCTCCACGTATTGGTCGGCCGTCTCCCCATGGCGGGTATAGACCAAGCGGACCAGGCCCGCCTGCTCCTCGGTGCGGACCAGGCGCTCGCTCCTAGTACCGTCAAAGACGAGCACCACCTCGCAGCCGTGGTAGGCCGCGTATTCCTCAAGCCGCGCGAGCAGCTTCTCCCGGCACTCCTCAAACGTCCATTTCTTCTTTACGGCTATCTCCCACGCGCCGATGACGTTGTACCCGTCCACGACGAGCAGCGGCTTCATCCCCGCTGCCGCCTGACTTCGTACAATAGCACGCCCGCCGCCACCGAGGCGTTCAGCGAATCGATCTTGCCGGCCATCGGCAGCGCCACGCGGCGGTCACTCGTTTCCAGCACGAGCCGGGACACGCCGCTGCCCTCGGCGCCGATGACGAGCGCCAGCGGGCCCGTCAGGTCGGCCTTCGTGTACGGCTGGCCGGCCATGTCCGCCGCGGTGATCCAGATGCCCTGGTCCTTGAGCGTCTGAAGCAGGCGCGTCAGGTTGCCGACGCGCGCCACGGGCACGTACTCCACCGCGCCGGCCGACGCCTTCACGGCCGCCGGGGTCAGCCCCACGGCCCGGCGCTCAGGCACGATGACGCCGTGCGCGCCCGCGCATTCGGCGCTGCGGATGATCGCGCCCAGGTTGTGCGGGTCGGTCACGCCGTCCAGGATGACCAGCAGGGGCGGCTGGCCGCGCTCTTTAGCAAGGGCCAGCATGTCCTCCACTGTCGAATAGCGAAACGCCGACGCAAAGGCGATCATGCCCTGGTGGTTTTGCGTGATCTCGTCGAGCCGGACCCGGTCCACCACCTGCACGACGACATGCCTTTCGCGCGCCATCGCGACGATCTCGCGGGCCGAGCCGGACAGCTCGCCCTTGGCGACGAGCAGGCGCTCGATGTCGCGCCCGGACTTGAGCGCTTCGCGGATCGGGTTTCGGCCCGAAAGCAGGTTCTCGCGCGGCAGCGGCTCGTCCCCGTCAAACGGCGGGCGGACCGGCGGCTCAGCCGGGCGGGCATAGGCGGGGTAAGGCGCGCGCGGCGGCCTCGGGGCATGCGGGGGCCTTGGCGCGCGCGGCGCCTGTTCGTCGCGCGGCGGCGCCGGGCGCTTGCCCGGGGCTGTTCTCTCGCCTCCGGGATGGAACGCGTCCTTTCTTGGGGGCCTGTCGCCAAAGCGCGCGTCTTGGTGCTTGCCGTAGGGGCCTTTTCCCCGCTCCCCGCGCGGCGGATACCCGTCGCGGAGGATGTCAAATTCCTTGCGCGGCGGCCGCTGCCCGTTTTTCGCCTCCTGCCCGCGCTTTTCGGGCGCCTGTCCCCTCCCGCCGCGCGGGCGGTAGCCGTCCTCCGGGCCGGGTGAATGCGCATGGCGCGGCTTTTTCACGCGATCGTCATAAAATGCCATAGGGCTCTCCTTCTATCTGTCGGATGGTATTTGCCTGTAGGGTTTACATTTTGAGCGCAGCCATGCGCTTTCTCGCTTCATCCGGCCTGCCGCAGGTTCGCTTGCCCTCGGGACAAGGGCCGGCGACGCAGGGCGGGCCGGCCTTGGCAAACAGCGCGGGGGCCGCGGCATGCGAAAGGCGGAGCATTTCGTCCGCCAGCGCGCGGATCTCCCACTGGGCGCGGCTGCAGCAGCGCAGGGAAAAAAAGTGCAAAAGCTCGCGCGCGTTCATCGTCACGAGCAGGCGCGTTTCGCACGCGCCGGGCAGCACGAACCGCGCGTCCTCGTTCGCCTTTTCGCCCTTGCCGCCCAGCTTTTCCTGCCAGGCGGCGTACCACGCGTGCATCGTCTCCATCTGCCGGGCGTACTCGGCCTCGGCCTCCTTGCCCAGTGCCGCGATGGACGGCGGCACGACGTAGTCAAACCCCTTTTCCTTGGATACATACCGCTGCGACTGCACGCTGAAGCTGGCGATACGGTGGCGCGTGAGCTGCGCCAGCAGCACGCGCGACACCCCCTCCACCGCGAACGTGAACGACGCGTGTTCCAAAACGGACAGGTGGCCCGATTCGATCACCCCGTACAAAAACGCGTCCTGTTCCTCTTTTGCGACTTTTTCCGACAGGCCGCCGATCGGCAGGCCGGAATAGCAAAGGCGCGCGCCGAGCGCCGCCAGCCGCTCCGGCGCGGGGGTATGGGCTATCAGCTCCACCTTCAGGGTGCAAGCGCTCATGGGACCGCCTCCTCGCTTTCGTGCATGGCCGCGTAGATCTCGCACAGGCGGCCCATCCTTCCGGTCAGGTAGAGGAAGCCCAGCAGCGCCTCCAGGCCCGTAGCCTGGGCATAGTCCCTGGGGTTTGCGCGGCGCGGCGCGGCGTGGTGCGCGTGCGCGTTTCGGCCGCGCCGCACCACGTCCGCCTCCACCTCGGTGAGCCGCTCCTTCACGCGCTCCAGCGCGCCCGCCTGCGCGGCCGCGTTGACGCTTTTTACCGCGTACAGGTGCATCGCCCGGGCTTTGCCGCCCTGAAACACCAGTTCCGTGCGAACGAACAAATCGTGTACCGCGTCGCCGACATACGCCAGGCGAAGCGGGCTGATCATCAGCGCCTCCCGCTCGGTGAGCGGCTCGCGCCCCAAAAACGTCTCGTTTTCGTTCAATCCGTTAACCCCGTTCTGTAAAGGAAGCGGCCGTAGGCATCGTCCCACGCCCCGCCGTTCTCCGGCATGCATGTGACCGTGTCAAACGACGCGCGAACGACCGCGCGAAGGTCCGCAAGTGACCCGACCGCGCCCAGCGCCATGGCTTGGATCAGCAGGTTGCCGATGGCGGTCGCCTCGCCCGGCCCGGCTATAACCGGTTTTTGGATGGCGCTTGCGGTCATGCGGTTGAGCAGCGCGTTGTGGCTGCCGCCGCCCACGATGTGCAGGCAGTCGACCGCGCGGCCGAGGATGTCGCGCTCCAGCCGCTTCAAGGCCCACCGGTACTTGAGCGCTAGGCTTTCATAGATGGCGCGGGCGAACTGGCCGCGCGTCTCCGGCGCGGGCTGGTTCGTTTCAAGGCAGTAGGCGCGGATGCGCCCGGGCATGTCGCCGGGGGACAGGAACCGGTCGTCGTCCGGGTCAAAGAGCGAGCGAAACGGTGCTTCCTGTTCCGCCAGCGCGGCCAGGCCGGCGTAGTCCTCGCAGGTGCCCTCGGCCAGCCACGCGCGGCGGCATTCCTGCAGGATCCACATGCCCATGATGTTTTTCAAAACGCGCGTGGTGCCGCACACGCCGCCCTCGTTGGTGTAGTTGGCATCGAGCACGCCGGGCGAGATGACCGGCGCGCCCGTTTCCGCGCCCAACAGCGACCAGGTTCCGGAACTGATGTACGCGAAGTTTTTGCCCTCCGCCGGCACGGCGGCGACCGCCGCGGCCGTGTCGTGCTGCGCCCCGGCCACGACCAGCGTCTCGCCCTGGATGCCCATCTGCGCCTTCAGGACGCCGCGAAGCGCGCCGCGGACGGTGCCCGGCTCGCAAAGCGGCGCGAACAGCTCCTTTGGCAGCCCAAAGGCGTCAAAGATGGGCGGGGACCAGCCGCGCGTCCTTGGGTCGGTGAGCTGCGAGGTCGAGGCGATCGTGTATTCCGTGCCCGTTTCGCCGCTGAGAAAGTAGCTGAACAGGTCCGGCATGAACAATAGCCTTTTCGCGGCCGCAAGCGTCGGGTCGTCCGCCCGCCTGAGCGCGAGAAGCTGGTAGAGCGTGTTGAACTGCATGAACGCAAGACCCGTATGATGAAAGATCTCTTCCTTTTGCAGGATGCCGTAGGCCTTCTCCATCATGCCGTCGGTGCGTCCGTCGCGGTAATGCACCGGGTTTGAAAGGAGACGTCCGTTTCGGTCCAGCAGGCCGAAATCCACGCCCCAGGTGTCGATTCCAACGGCCGCGGGCGTAATCCCTTCGCGCGCCGCCTTAAAAAGCCCTTGCTGCATCTGCTGAAACAGGCGCAGGACGTCCCAATACAGCGTATCCCCGACCTGAACCGGTTCATTGGGGAAGCGGTGAAGCTCCCGTATGGTCAGGCGGTTTCCGTCAAAGGCCCCGTGCACGGCGCGGCCGTTGGACGCGCCGAAATCAAACCCCACCAGGTGCAACGGATACCGCACGCGAAAGCCCCCCTATCCTCTTTTGATTCAGCTCATTGTAACAAAAAAAGCCAGGCAATTCAACAGGGGCAGCGCAGGGTTTTGGGCGCATTATTCCCCGAATCTCCAGGAAGCCCTTACCCGCTTTGTTTGACACCCCTGTTTTTGTATGGCAACGGAATCCATCCTACGCAAGCCTTTGCCCGATGCGTCAATATCCTACCCGGTACGGACACTGCTTACAATACATTTTTCAGATA
Source organism: uncultured Oscillospiraceae bacterium (assembly GCA_964620835.1). Classification (GTDB taxonomy): domain Bacteria; phylum Bacillota; class Clostridia; order Christensenellales; family Aristaeellaceae; genus Avichristensenella. The sequence continues at coordinate 2,221 of CAZUIA010000098.1, read as the reverse complement.
AAAACGGGGCTCCGTTTCGCGGTAGCCCCGTTCGCTTCTTCTGTCCTTTACTCGCCCTGGTCCGGTTCTTCCTGCGTCAACCGCTCATAATCCACCGGCGTGGCGTACACGTCGTGGTCGGCGCCTCCGTACATCATGTCGTCGCCGGGGATGGCGTCGTTGTAGTTGAACGCCTCCTCCTCCAGCGCCGCGCGGATGCTCAGGCTGATGCGCTTGGCCTGCGGGTCCACGCCCAGCACCTTTACGCGCACGATCTGGCCCACCTTCACCGCGTCCTCCACCTTTGCGATGCGGGTCAGGGCGCACTGCGAGATGTGCACCAGGCCGTCCAGGCCGGACTCCAGCTCGACAAACGCGCCGAACGTGGTGATGCGGACGACCTTGCCCTCGACGATGGAGCCGGCCGGATATTTTTCCTCGGCCACATCCCACGGGCGGGGCTGGGTCTGCTTGTAGCCAAGCTGGATGCGCTCGCGGTCCGGGTCCAGCGAGAGGATCTTGACTTTGATCTCCTGGTTCGGGGAGACGACCTCGCTGGGATGCTTGACGCGGCCCCAGCTCAGGTCGGTGACGTGCACCAGGCCGTCCACGCCGCCGATGTCGACAAACGCGCCAAAGTCGGTCAGCCTGCGCACGATGCCGGACACGATTTCGCCCTCGTGCAGCTTTTCCCAGATCTCCTTTTTCTTGGCCGCCGCTTCCTCGATCACAACGGCCTTGCGGGAGCAGACGATGCGCTTTTTCGCCTTGTCCACCTCAATGATCTTCAGCTTCATTTCCTTGCCGACGAAGTCTTCGATCTTCTCGACATAGCGCTGGGAGAGCTGCGAGGCGGGGATGAAGGCGCGGATGCCGTTCACGCTGGCGATCAGGCCGCCCTTGACGGCCTCCTTGCCGATACCGAGGACATATTCGCCGTTATCGTACTGCACCATCAGGGCGTCCCAATTGCGGCGGTTGACGATGTTGCGCTGCGAGAGCACCACATTTCCCTCGCCGTCGTTGACCTTGACGACCTCCACATCGATTTCGTCGCCGACCTTGACCTCTTGTGAAACCAGATCGCTGCGCTTGACGAGCCCGTCGGACTTATAGCCGATGTTCACGCACACTTCGTCGTCGGTAATCTGCACCACGGTGCCGGTGATCGTCTGCCCGGGACGGATGGTCACAAGGGTTGCCTCAATATCCGCCATGAAGCTGCTTTCCGCATGTTCCGCGGCCTTTGGGGCCGGAGCGGGCTTGGCGGCGCTCTGCACTTCTTCCACCGGGGCTTTCGCGGGTTCTGCGGCCGGTGCCGTGGACGCGGCAGCCTCTTCGGGCATGGCGGCAGGCTGTTGTGCAGCTTCCTGCGTGACGTTGTGTTCCAAGTCGTTCATACGTGTCGCAACCTCCTTAAGTGACCAATCCGGCGTGGAGGCGCCGGCGGTTATCGCGATATAATCAGACGCCCGAATCTCCCCTTGGGGAAGATCGGCGGCGGATTCCAGAAAATACGTGCGGCCGCACCGGGCGCGGCAGGTTTCATACAGCGCGCGCGTGTTGGCGCTGTGCCTAGAGCCGACGACCAGCATCACGTCGGCCTTTTGCGCCATCTCCTCGGCTTCGCGCTGGCGCTGCTCGGTGGCGGCGCAGATAGTGCCCGCGACCGTCAGGGCCGAAACCCGCTCCTGAAGGGCCGACACAATCTGTCTCCACAGGCCCTGCGTCAGCGTGGTCTGCGCGACCACCAGCGCCCGGCCCATGGGCGGAACCTCGCGCGCGGCCTCGGCGTCGCCCACGATCCAGACCGGCCCTTGGCACCACGCGGCCGTAGCCTTGACCTCGGGGTGATCCGCCTGTCCGGCGATGATGACCGGCTCGCCCGTAAGGCTGTACTCGCGCACCAGCCTGTGCACGCGGGAAACGTTTGGGCAGGTGGCATCCACGATGCGGACGCCGCGCGCCTTCAGGGCGTCGAGGATCCCGGGGGACACGCCATGGGAGCGGATCACAACCGTACCGCCGGTGATTTCCTCGGGCGACGCCGCCACCCTAAGGCCCTGATCCCGAAGCCTTTGCATCACCTGCGCGTTGTGGATCAAATCCCCAAACGCCCAACACGGAGAACCCTCGGCAAGGGCACTTGCCGCCTTGTCCACCGCGGCCTTGACGCCGTAACAAAATCCGGCGTGCTTCCCGATCTCAACCGGCAACGCTGCTCCTCCAGGCCCAAACAATA
>CAZUIA010000097.1:0-10381 GCA_964620835.1 uncultured Oscillospiraceae bacterium | reverse complement strand
ACTACACGGGAGCCTTTGGAGATCGTGTAATTTTCGGCTTTCCGAGGCACAGTTTTCTGCGGCCCTCCTACGTGGAAATACCGCCCGCTCGCCCGCCCGTGTATTCCTGCAAAAAAAGTGCTGAAAGCCGGTATTTCAGGGGCGATTTGCAGGTAAACAAATAAGCCCACCGCAACCGGTGAGCTTATTTGCACCAACTAATGTCGGTATTGATGGTGTGCCCGACTGGATTCGAACCAGCGGCCTACAGAGTCGGAGTCTGTCACTCTATCCAGCTGAGCTACGGGCACACGTGTCGTCAAAGGCGGCGAATCGCCTGGAAAAATAAAAAGGGCTGCCGCGCTTCTTTTCCCCGGCACGGCGCGTTCCTTATTTCCGGTTTGGGGGATATAATCCTTCGGCCCTTTATACCCCGTACAGCCCGTCAAAGAAACCAACCAATTCCGGCGGGGGTAAGTATAACAACAAAATCAGAAAAATGCAATGGTTTTTTGCTTTGACAGCCTTTCTTCCGCGTTCCCTTATTCTCTTTAGTTTATGTCGGGCCGAATCGTTCCTACCGGCTGCGCCCCTTACCCCTTGACCGCGCCCGCGGTCATTCCCTTGATAAACTGCTTGCTCATGAGCAAATAGAGCGCAATGACCGGGACGGCCGACAGCGCCAATACGGCCAGCACCTTGGACCAGTCGATCTGGTACTGGCCAAAGAGCCGCGTCACGCCCAGCAGCAGCGTTTTGGACGATTCCTTGTTGATGAAGATCAGGGGGAACCAAAGGTCGTTCCAGAAGGGAATCAGGTTATAGATGGCGACGGTGGCCAGCGCGGGACGCAGAAGCGGCAGCACGAGGCGCCGGAAAATGTGAAACCGCCCCGCGCCGTCCATGAACCCGGCCTCCGTCAGCTCCGCCGGGGTTTGGCGGATGAACTCCGTCAGCACGAACACCGAAATGGGAATGCCCATCGCCACATAGATTGGGACCAGCGACCAGAGCGTATTGACAAGCCCCAGCGACCGCATCATCTCCAAAAGGCGGATGGACTCGATCTTGATGGGCAGCATCATGCCCGCGACCAGAAAAAGTACAGCGCGCCCAGCGCCAGCACCAGCGCGATGGATGAGACGACCGCCACAAAGCTGTTTGGGAAATACACCAGAAAATCGCCGCTTTGAAGCACGGCGGAGTAGTTCGAAAGATTCCATACCTTCGGGATCCAGAAGGGATTTTCGTAGATGGTGAAAGCGCGTCTTGAACGAGTTGACGACCAGCACCCAGATGGGAAACAGCGCGACAAGGGACCAGAGAATCAAAATCAAATGGGAAGGGATGCGCAGGTTGGCCACGCGCAGGGAGCGCGCCTTTTGCTTGCTCATACGCTACTCCTTTGTCTGTGTCAGCTTTAGCGTCGGGATGACGCCGCACGCCAGCATGATGAACGTCACCGTGGCAATCGCCGAACCCAGGCCCGGATCCGGAATGCCGACCGGATGCTGCCCGGCGATGCCCACCCGGTAAAAGAGCGTGCCGATCAGGTCCGTGGCGTAGCCCGGCGCGCCGTTGGCGTTTTCCATCGCGTACACGGCGTCAAAGGCGTTGAAGTTGTTCACAAAGGTCAAAATCGCGATCATCCCCACGACCGGCAGGATCAGCGGCAATTTGATGCGGGCAAACTGCCGCCGGCCGCTTGCCCCCTCGATGGACGCGGCTTCGAGCAGATCGTCGGGAATGCCGCGCAGCGCCGCGACAAACATCATGGCCGGGATGCCCACCCACTGCCGGCAGGATACCAGCGCCACGCTGGTCAGGGCCGTGGAGGCGTCCCCCGGCCACGCGCGCGAAAGGAACGAAAGCCCCAGGGCCTTCAGGATATCGCCGGTCCACAGCGGGCTTAGTATCAGCTTCCACAGGTAGCCCGTGACCAGCACCGCCAGCGTCGTCGGCAGGGAGATGATGGTCCGGTAAATCTGCCGCCCGCGCATGGAGGCGTTTGTCAGCAGGGTGGCAAAGAGAATGCCCAGCACGTTTTGCACCAGCATATGCACGGCGAAGAAGTACCAGGTATGGCCGAACGCGCCGAAGTAGCGCGCCGTGACCTCGCCCCCGGCGAACAGGCGCCTGTGGTTTTCAAGCCCGGCAAAGCTGCGGCCGGACGCGCTCCCGGTATACAGGCTCAGCCGTACGAAGTCCAGAGGGGCCAGGCCATGAACAGGACATAGACCAGCAGCGCGGGCAGCACATAGCGCACCCAGTACCACGCGCCGGGATGCAGCGAACCGCCCCCGCGCAGCCAGCTTTGCCGGCTGCTGCGGCTGGACAAACTCGGTTGGCTTTTTGACCATACGGCCTTCTCCATACAAAAAGGGGCTGGTACACAAAGCGCGTGCGGCAGCCCTCTGATCGTTTCAGAACGTATCCTCCGCATCGAAAAGACGGGGTCCGGGGACTTGTCCCCGGCGGTTTCCAAAGGCGGAGCCTTTGGCCGCCGGAGGCCCTTTCCCGCGCGGGCAGGGCAAGCAGGACGGGCGATTCCGGTTCCCGCGCCGCACCCTTTGCCGGCCCGCAACCCCCGGCGGCGCGGCGTTCCTCCCCGATGCTCGCGCGCACGCGAGCGAGGACGCCCGCAAGGATCCCCGCGGTTCCCACCCATCCCTTCGTCTGCCGTCAAAGCGCCTTATTCTTCGCGCAACGGGCACACAGACTGTCACCAACATCGCGGGAAGGATGGCAGGGAACGAGCGGCCCTCTCCCATCGCGATCAAATCCGGCGGCATGCGCGGCACATCCGCACCAGTTCCGCAGGCACAGCCGGGCAAATCCGCGCTTTGCGCTCAGCGCTTCCCCAAAACGCGGCAGGTTCGGGCGCGAAACTCCCTCCGCACCGGCAAAGCGCCCGCTATCGACGCGCGAAGGCCCAAAGCCCTCGCCTCGGCACCTTTCCGTTACTTGTCCACCAGCGCGGCGATCGCGTCCGCGGCCGCCTGCGGGGTCGTCTCCGCCTTCAGCAGCTTGATCAGCTCCTGGTTCATCGGAGCATACAGGTCCATGAGCGCGGGCCGGACAAAGCGCGCGTCGGTCTCTTCCAACCTTATTGCCCCCTGAAGTGTAACAAAATATCCTCAACCGATTGCTCGGGTGACTGCTCTGAGGTGTCGAGCCAAAAGCCGATTTTAGGAGTTTCTCTCATAAAGTCCGCATACAGACCCTCCGGCGTAAAACCGATGTACCCGACCTTCCCTCGCAATGCCTCTCGCTTCTTTACTGTTTCCACATTGGGGCAGAGCACTATTGCATGCACAGGCCGATCCCCCAGCATGTCCAATACGCGGGAAAGCTCTTCCCCATAGTAATTATCCTGCATAACGACGGAAAACCCGTTATCATAATAGGTTTTCGCCGCGTTTATGGTCAAGAGATAGCGCAGATGCAACTGCCGGATCGCTTCATCGGACGGCTGTGCGGACATCTCCGCACGTCCTGCCACAATCATTCGGCGAAACACGTCGCCGCGCAGATGCACACCCTTTTCCATTTTTGAGGCAAGCAGCTCCGCAACTGTTGATTTTCCAGAGGCCATAACGCCAGTGATTACATATATTGCCCTTTTGGCTCCCTCCAGCATAGAGCGCCTCCCCATTGATGCTTTTCAAATCCGTAAAGTATTGTATCCTGACGACAGCTTTCTGTTTCGTTGCGTGTCCTATAAACAATCATAAGCACTGATTGCTCGCGCATTCTAAATCATTGTACCATAAAACCGTGAATTCTTCCACCACAGCGCAAAAACCCCCAAAGAACGGGTTTTTCCGCACCGTTCTTCGGAGGGGATAGCAATCCTTCTTTCATTGTGGCCCGGTTGACAGGATTCAACCCTTCGGCCTTATCGCTTGGCCCCCGAAATCAGGCGCTCCAAATACTTGGATTTCATCTGGTTTGACGCCATCAGGCGTGTTACCGGCGGCAGCCGCAGAATCGCCGTCAGCAGCGCGCCCATGGCCCGATGGCTCGCAAATGCGGGCGTATCAAAGACAAGGTTGGCCAGCTGCCCTTTTTCGATCGCCGCACATACAATTCGATGCGTGGAATTGAGCGGCGTGATGAGCCGCTTTTCCCGGGGTTTCAGCCGAATGCACTTTTTAGGGCAGTTGCGCACGCACACCGCGCAGCCGAGGCAGATTGCCTCGTCCACGCGCGCCACGCTTCGCTCGCGGTCCCCCTGCCGCACGGGGGTCATGCGCAGCGCCTCCACCGGACAGACGCGCGCACATTTTCCGCAGCCGATGCACTCCGCCTCTTGTAGGGTTGGCAGAAAATGGGTGGTATACACGGGCTGCTGCACGCCGTATTTTTTGGCCGCCAGCATCGCCTCGCAGCAGCAGCCGCAGCAGTTGCAGATAAAGCTGACGCCTTCGCGCACGTTTTCCCCGCACTGCACCAGATTGCTCTCATAGGATCGCGCCAGCGCATCCATTGCTTCCGACTTGCCAATGGCGCGGCTGTGCCCGTGGCGCGACAGCGCGTCGGCCACGTTGCCAAATGTCAGGCATACATCCATCGGCGCGCCGCACGCCGTACCCAGGTGCTCGGCCTTGTGCCGGCAGTAGCACATCCCCACCGCAATGTGCTCGGCCGTCTCAATGACGTGCGTGGCACGCTCATAGTCCAGCACATGAATCGCCTGATCCGCCGGCACCGCCGGTTCCTGCACAAACACGCGCCCCATTCGGGTTTCCACGCCGAAGAACAGGTCGCGCATGAACGCTTCCTCCACATTCAGATACTGATGGTATAACTCGCTGAGCAGCTTCTGGTCGATGTCGGTCCGGATCCGCATCAGCGCAAACTCCAGGAAACCGGCCATGGGCGGCGGCATCATGTAGCGCGTCTCCTCGCCCTCCTTCACGACATCCAGCAGCATCGCGCGGCTGCACAGCGTATCCAGCGCCTTGCGCGCCTCCGGCTCGGTCATATGAAGCGCTTTGGCGGCGCGCTTTGCGGTAAACGGGCGAATGGGCAGCGCGGCCATCAGCGCGGCTTCCTGTTCGTCAACCAGCACAGCCAATATCTTGTACAGCGTCTCCGAAGGCGGCGCGCCCTGTGGAAAGCGGTTCAGCCGCTGCTGAAACTGTTCATAGGCTTCCTTGGCGGTATGATGGGACATGGCGCACCTCCGATTGTGTATTCCCTTCGCGGCAGGCTTTGGCGGCAAGCTGTTCCGGATAGTATACCAAAAAACATATCGCGCTGACATGCCTTTACAAAGAAAAAAGTAAAGCCATTGGAGGACCACATGCTCGGCCTTTTTTTGCCTCCATATGCCTTAAGAGACTTGGCAATATAGGCGGATTGAGGATCAAAAGGCGTGTGAGTTTCTTTCGTCCGCTCATGATCCCTCCCCATCCCCGTCATTGCAAAGAAAACCAACGGCAAAGCGAGGATCCACCGTATGGTGTCAGCCTTTCAGGCGTTCCGATCGTCCGGCGGTTGCCGGACAGAAGTCGATTTCAATCGACAAGGGTGTCGCGTTTTTCAACGCGGTCCGGCAGCCGTTTTTCGCGGCGATTGTCCGATGATACGGCAAAAGCCGACCCCTCGAGCGGCTTTTTGCTTTCAACCGCGGTGCCGGCCGCAAAACAAAGCGGATCCGTATAGGAATGCCCACGTGTGGCAAGCTATTGTTGTCATTTTTTAACCGAAAGGAGCTTTTAGGATGAAACCCAAACCCGATGACCGCAGAGACAATGTCGACCGGATTCAGAAGAATATCGACATGACCATCCGCAACATGGAATTGGCCGAAGAACGGATCGGCGAAAGCTCGGACCCGAAAGCGAAAGAGGCTTTGAAAGACAAGAATGAGCGCCGCAGCCATGCGCTGGCCGGCATGCGGGAAGAAATCAAGGACGAGGCCGCGCATCAGAGAGAACATAGAAAAGACTTGCACTAACCGCATCCAAGCAGGGCGCCTGTTCGACGGGAACGGGCGCCGTAATGCGCGTGTTTTGTGCGGATCATACCATTGTACGGGCAAAAAGGCTTGCGGGACCGGGCGGGAGGTTCGGGAAGGCCGAATCTATGCCCTGCGATCAGCCTGGGGAGATATCCCCATAAGCGCCCGCTTAAGCTTTGAGGAGCCTTGAGAGCGTAAGGGAACGCTTGCGTTTGGAAGCTCTGCAAAGCCCAGGCAACCGCGGCAGGAATTCTTTTATGGGTACGGTTCTGCGAACGTTGAGCAGGAGGCTCGTCAGGAGAAGGAGAATGATCTGGTACTCCCGCCACAGCCATTTCCAGCAGCCCATGATCCGCTTGCGCACCGCTTCCTTGTTCAACTGTATATCCGTGCTCAACCGCATCAGCTTCGACGCATTCTGAAAAGACCCCGCCCCTGTCAGATACAACAAGACCAAGTACAGCAGATCTTCCGCTGTCTTGATCTTTCGGGAACGTTGCAGCGCTCCTTCGCTCTTCGCCGCTTCTTCCCATCCTTCAAGCAGATACCGGGGAATCGTTTCTCTATCCTTTTCCATGCTCACATTATACCACATTCTTACGTAAGTGGGCGCTTATGGGGCGAAGCCCCCGGTCCCCTTCTTGGGGGCTGCGCCGGGTACGCTGGCGCGCCCTCAATACCCCAATGAAATAGCTCTGGAAAGCACGCGCTGCGCCAGCGGCGCGGCAATGCTGCCGCCCCCGCCGCCGCGCTCCACCAGCACGGCGATGGCCAGCGGGTGCTCGCCGCTGTCCACAAAGCCCACGAACCAGGCGTGGGTCTTGATTGACTTGTCGTTGCTGGTTTCGGCGCTGCCGGTCTTTCCGCCCACGAGCATGCCCTTGATCTTCGCCTGCGTGCCCGTGCCCTTTTCCACGCACGCCACCATGTACGACTTGAGCGCCTGCGCGTCGGCGGGGGAGCACACGCGCTTGTAGGTCCTGGACGGCATCAGCATGCGCGAAGCGCCCTGCGCCGTGGTCGCCGACAGCATCAGCCGCGGCTCCATCATCATGCCGTCGTTGGCGATCGCGCCCGCGATCATGGCCATGTGCAGCGGCGTCACCAGCACGCGTCCCTGGCCCACGCCCGACCAGGCCAGGTCGTCCTTGGATTGGTTCGTGGTGGGGTACTGTGAGTTGTAGACCACCATGTCGCGAAAGAGAAAATTATCCCCAAAGCCGAAATCGGAAGCGGTCTTTGCCAGGCGGCTGTACCCGAGCTCCAGCGCGAGCGAGGAAAAGGCCGTGTTGCAGCTCAAGGAAAAGGCCTCCTGCATGGACACCGAGCCGTGCACCTGACCCGACGCCTCGGTGATGGTCGTGCGCTCCACCAGCAGCGTGCCGGTGCAGCCGAACCGGCGTCCGGTCACATCCTCCACGTTTTGCAGGGCGGACGCCATGGTCACGATCTTGAACGTGGAGCCGGGCGGGTAAAGCCCCTGCGTCACGCGGTTCACAAACGCGCCGGTGTCCTCCTTGGCGTTCATCGTGTCCGAGATCCGGCGCGGGTCAAAATCCGGGTAGGAAGTGGAGCAGAGGATCTCCCCGGTCTTGTAGTTGAGCACCACCACCGCGCCGCCCTCGTGCCGCTTTAGCAGGCTCGCGGCGTATTCGCACAGCGCCGCGTCAATGGAAAGCTGCACATCGTCCCCGCGCGGCGGCTGGCCGGAGAAAAGCTGCTGCACCCGATCCCAAATTCCCGACTTGAACCCGAGCAAATACCCTGCCATGAACGTCTCCGCGCCGTTGGCGACGATGCCGCCGCTGTCGCCCACCACGTGGGCCACGGCCTTTCGAAGGTCCTCATAGCGCGGGTACGCGCGCTTTCCGTCCACCATGGTCGCCAGGATCAGGCCCGTCCTGTCGGTGATGTCGCCCATGACGACCGTCTGCTTCTGGTCCGCCAGGCGCGGGTTGTTGGCGCTTGCGAACCACCGGCCGCCGTAAAAGTAGACCGAATAGGAAAAATACGCGCCCAGCCCCACGAACAGGCAGGCCATGAGCAGCGCCAGGAGGCGGATGTTGTGCCGAAGCTTTTTCACGGAAGCGGCGCCTCCCCTCCCAGGGCCAGGCGGGCGTCGTTCTCCCGGTCCTCCCTGTTTTGGGCCGAAACCCCGCACAAAAACCCCATCAGCCCCATGCACGTCACCAGCGACGTGCCGCCGTAGCTGACGAAGGGCAGCGTGATGCCGGTCAAGGGGATCAGCTTGATCACCCCGCCGATGATCACGAACGTCTGCAGGCCGATCAAAAGCGCGCACCCCAGCGCCAGCAGCGCGTAAAAGGGCGTTCGCGCGGACAGGGAGATGTTCACGCCGCGCATCACCACGATCACGTACATCCCCAGCACGCACAGGCCAAAGAGGATGCCGAACTGCTCGCACAGCACCGCGAAAATGAAGTCCGTGGAATACGCGGGGATCGCGCGGCTCTTGCCCATGCCAAGGCCAAGCCCGAACAGCCCGCCCGAGCCGATGGCCACCAGCGCCTGCACGATCTGATACCCCTTGCCCATGGCGTCGGACCAGGGGTTGAGCCAGACAGCCACGCGCGTTTTGACGTGCGCGAACATTTCATAGCCCAGATACGCCGCGCCCACGCCGCCCGCCGCGCCGGCCAGCGTCACCGGCAGGTTGGACGACGCGGCCCAGTACATCAGCAGCGTGACCAGGTAGTACATCAGCGCCGTACCCAGGTCCTTTTGCAGCATCAGCGCGCCCAGGCACGCCGCCGCGAACACGAGCGCGGGCAGCATGCCCCGAAGGCCGCTGAGCGAGCTGAAAAACTGCGCCAGCACCAGCACCAAAAACAGCTTGACCAGTTCGCTCGGCTGAAACGAGCCGACGAGCGGCACGGCCAGCCAGTTTTTCGCGCCGTTCGTCTCTTGGCCGATCGCCACGGGCAGCAGCACCAGCACGATCCCCGCCGGGATCATCAGCCAGCACAGCGCGCGCCAGTCGCGGATCACGCGCACCGCCATCGCGCACACCGCGAACAGGCCGATGCCGCCCGCGTACATCCAGCACTGGCGGATGCCCCTTTCGGGCGACAGGCCGTACAAAAGGATCACGCCCAGGCCGCACAGAAAGCTCATGATCATCAGAAGCATGGCGTCGGCCTTCAAAAAGCGCGCGGAAAGCCGCACCGTGGCAAAGGCCAGGGCGGGCAGCACCAGCGCCAGCAGCCCGGCCACCGGGTCGGGCACATCGCCTTTAAAAACCAGCAAAAGGCAGGCGCTCACCTCAAAGAGCATGATGGCGCTGAGCGTCAGGCGCGTGGCGTCCCGGCGCACGGCGCGCGGCAGCTTGGGCCTTCGCTTTTCCTCCCGCTTATGCTTCCGGCGCTCGCGGCGTGTTCGTGGCACTTGTTTGTCTCCTCTGTCGGCGTTTTGGCATCGTCAGGGCGGGCTTGGGCAGCTCCGTGGGTCCGGGCGCCGCGCCCTCGTCAAGGGCTTCGGCCCCCCGCGCGGCCAAGGGGCGCGCGCGCTTCTTTTTCACCGGCACCTCGCCCTTCAGAAGCACCCCGGCGAACAGGCGAAGCTGCAGCGTCACGCCGCCGACGGTCAGGGTGGCGCCGTGGCGAAGCACCGCCTCGCGGCGGACGCTCTCCCCGTCCACCAGGATGGACCCGCTGTGCCTGGGCAGCAGGTGCAGGCCGTCCGGCCGCAAATAAAACCTGGCCGCGCGCGCGGGCACGTCCCGGCTTTTGACGCGCACGTCGCAGGCGCGAGCGCTGCCGATCCATCCGTCGCGGGGCGCGCTGAGCGCCGTGCCCTTCGCAAGGCTCTCGTCGCCCGATTCGATCACCGCCCACTCGCCGATGAACCCGGCGTCGGGGAGCTTTCGCTGCATGCGCGCCATGCGGTCGGCGTCCTTGCGGATCCACAGCATGGCCCGCCACAGGATGACGACCGTAAGAAGCGCGAACCAATACCGCGCGATATAGGCGATGACGGCGTAAATTTCCTTCATAGTCAGTAGCATACCATGAATCGTCGGTTCGAACAACAGCGTTTGCGCCGCTTTTCGGCTCTATGTACTGAACGTTTCCGGCCCGCCTTTTCCTTCCGCTTTGCCAAAATACGCACAAATCTGGCGCATCGCCGCGCTTCATGCTATACTGCTTTTCAGGAGGGCAAAGCAAGGATGACGCAATACGATCTCGTCGTCGCGGGCGCGGGCCACGCGGGCTGCGAGGCCGCGCTGGCGGCCGCGCGCATGGGGCTTGACACGCTCCTTCTGACGATGAACCTGGACGCGGTGGCCATGATGGCGTGCAACCCGTCCGTCGGGGGCACGGGCAAGGGCCACCTGGTGCGCGAGCTGGACGCGCTGGGCGGGGAGATGGGCCGCGCCATTGACGACGCGTTCCTCCAGTCGCGCATGCTCAACAC
>CAZUIA010000096.1:0-10409 GCA_964620835.1 uncultured Oscillospiraceae bacterium | reverse complement strand
GATTTTAATCAAATCCAGCGGCATGTACGGTGGATTTGCGCAGATTCCGTAGGCGTAGCCGGAGGAATCTGTCCTTTCTGCCTTCGGCCGCCCGGAAATCCCGCAGGATTTCAGGCCGAATCCTTTCCTCCCGTTGACAAACCGCAGTTTGTCAACGGCCTGGCGCCCCGGGATGGCAAACGCCATGCCGGGGCGTTTTAAGCGCTTGGAACAAAACCTAAGCGCGATGATCGCGCAAACAAGGGATAAAAAGCAAGACGGATGGCTTTAGCATCTTTCCTCACCGACCCCATTTTCTCACGCTTCCCCGGGGTTTTGTTAGGAACTCTATGTCACGAGGGGAGACGATCGAAGGGCCGCCGCCCTTCTTTCGGCGGCAGCCCCCCATCCGACAGATCCTACTTCTCAGCTCAGTTGCCCGTGATTTCCTTGTATACCGCCAGCCGCTCGTCCAGCACCTCCTGGTACCCGCTCTTTAGATAATCGGCCTTGGCCGCCTCATACTTGGCCTCAAACTCCTCGGGCTTGGCCATGATCAGCTCCACCGCGTACTGCTGGAACTTCGCCTTCAGCGTGTCCTTGTACTCGTTGGTCTTCTCCAGCGCCCGGTCAAACTGGAAGTTGGAATACCAGTACGGCATCACGTTCTCCTGATAATCCTGGTAGCGGTCGTCCAGCAGGTACTCAAACCCCGCGGGCAGATACGTCTTCTGCGCGGCGATCGACGCCTCCTCGCTGCCGTCGCCAAAGAGCTTGCCCTCGATCACGACGCACCACATGTCCTTGTTGGAGCCGTAGTTGAGCTGCTCCTTGGGCGGCTGCTGGCCCTCGGCCACAGGGATCGGCACCGGCAGGCCGGCCTCGTCCAGCGTGTAGTTGATGCCCTCAAAGCCGTTTTGCAGCACGAACAGGTTTTCCGGCCGGCACATCCAGTCCAGGAACTTGTACACCGCCTCGGGGTGCTCGCACGATTCGTTGATGCCCATGACCATGCCGTAGCCCGCGTACTTGAACTCCACGGGCTTCCCGTTTTCAGTCTGCAGCGCCGTCGCGGGCAGGATGGACAGCTTCGCCTCGGGCACGTTCTCCATCAGCGTCTGAATGACCGGCGGCTCCTTTTGCAGGTAGAAGGCGTACACGCCCGCCTTGCCGTTCATGAAGTCGGCGCGCGCCTTGGTCTGGTCGGAGTCAAGCGCGAACTCCGGGCTGACCAGGCCCTCGTTATACAGCGTGTTGTACCACTTGAGCATCGTCTTGAACGAATCCGTCGTCAGCGGCACAATGGTCAGATCGCTGTAAAGCGCCAGGTCCTCCTCCGGGTAGGGGTAATCGCGGAACGGATAGTCAAAGAACTGGTTGGGCTGGGGCAGGAACATCGCCAGCGGGATCGTATCCTCACCCGCTATCTTCGCTGCCTTGAACGCGCGCAGGATGTCGGTGTACTCGTCGATATTCTTCGGCATTTCCTTGCCGACCGCGTCCAGCCAGTCCTGGCGGATGACGGTGCCGTAGTTGTACGCGGTGGGCCGGCGCGCGCAGATGAACATCTGCTCCCCGCCCAGCTCGCCCCAGTGCATCAGCTCCTCGGTGAAGGCGTAAAAATTCGGCGCAACCTCCTGAAGCTGTGCAAGGTCGATCGGCTGAAGCGCGCCCGAGGACGCGAACGCCACCATGTTGGGGTAGTCATAGTCAAAGATCAGGTCCGGCGCCTCGCCGGAGATGAGCAGGGTGTTGAACTTGTCGATGCTCTGCGTGCGCGGGATCGCCACGTACTCCACCTTGATTTGGTTCGGATTTCCGAAGTTTTCCTGGATGTATTCGGTCCAGAAGTTGTTGTCCACCGGCGGAAGGCCCGGCGTGTTTCGGTCATACACGGGAATCTGGATGGTGACCCAGCCCTCCTCCGCCAGGGCAAGCGGGGCAAGGCCCAAAACCATCGAAAGCAACAGGACCACGGACAAAAGTTTCTTCATGGGGCGACTCCTTTCTCTTGACCCTACGTATATCCACCGCAAAATGCGGCCAGATACAAAAAACCCTGCTCAACCCAACCCGGGAGAGCTCGAGAGGGTTCGCAAACCCTCTCGAACCAAATCAAATCCAGCGGCATGTACGGCGGATTTGCGCACTTTTCGCAGCCGAAGGCGGAGAAAAGTGTACCCGCTCCCGGCGCCGCCCGGAAACGCCGCGGCGTTTCAGGCGCCGTCCCCTCCCAGGGGGGCACGCGGGGGGGACCGCAGTCCCATCCCGCGAGGTTCTCATCCTTTTACCGCCCCAATCATCACGCCCTTGACGAAATACCGCTGCAGAAACGGATACATGACCAAAATGGGCACGGTGGCGAACACGATGCACGCAGCCTGCACCACCTCGGGCGTGAGGAACGTCCCGCCGACCGACGCCTCCAGCGAGCCCACGTTCTGGCCCGATGTGTCCACAAAGAGCGAGAGCTTGTACTGCAGCGTGTACAGCTTCACGTCCCGGGTGATGTAAAACAGCACGTCCTGGTACGCGTTCCAGCGGCCCACCGCGTAAAAGAGCGTCAGCGTCGCCAGCACCGGCATGGAAAGCGGCAGGAAGATCTTCGTCAGAATGGTCAGGTCGTTCGCGCCGTCCATGAACGCGCTTTCCTCGAGCGAATCGGGGATGCTGTTTTGAAAGTAGTTCTTCAGGATGATCATGTTGTACGGCGACAGCGCCAGCGGCAGGATCAGCGACCACTGGTTGTTGAGAAGGCCGAGGTCGCGCATGAGCAGAAAGTCCGGGATGATGCCGGCGGAGAAGTAGAGCGTAAAGATGAAATACAGCGTCAGCACGGACCGGCCCATCAGCCGCTTTCGGGCCAGCGGATACGCCGCCAGTACGGTCAACCCCATGCCGATGACGGTAAACAGCACCGTCACCTTGACCGTGAACCACAGCGCGCGCATCATCGCCCCGTCGGAAAACACCTGGCGGTACGCCTCAAAGTTCAGCCCCTTGGGCAAAAGGTACACGTTCATCGCGATGACCTGCTGGTTGGAGGACATGGACTTTGCCACCACGTGCACAAACGGCAAAAGGCACAGAAGCGACAGGAGGACGATGACCAGGTAGATCAGCATTTCGCCGATCCTTTCCGCCGGCCTCTGGCGGATCCGGGCGCGCTTTTTCACCGCGGCTGCGGAGCGTATCACGCGTGCTCTCCCCCTTTCTACAAAAGGCCGTCCTCGCCGATGCGCTTGCTGAACGTGTCCGCCAGCAGCACCAGCAAAAGCCCCACCACGCCCTGGAACATGCCGGCCGCGGTGGCGATGTTGTACTTGGGCGGCAGCGACGCCAGGCCCTTTTCCTGCACAAAGATCGAAAGCACGTAGTACATGTCCCGCACCATCACGTTGCCGAGCGACCGCGCGCGCTCCAGCCCCGAGTTCATCATCCGGCCGAGCTGCATGATCAGCATGATCACGATGGTCGCCCGGATGCACGGCAGCGTCACGGACAGGATCTTGCGAAGCCTGCCCGCGCCGTCCATGGTCGCGGCCTCGTACAGTTCCGGGCTGATGGACGAGATGGCCGACAGGTAGATGATCGACCCCCAGCCCATGTTCTGCCACACGCCGATGAGCGTGTAGGAGATCACCCAGTTGACGTTGGTGGTCAAAAAGCGCGCCGGCTGGCCGCCCAAATGCTTGATCAGCACGTTGACAAGGCCGCTGTGGGGCGCCAATAGCTGGTACATGATGCCCGCGATGATGACCCAGGACAGAAAGTGCGGCAGGTACAGGACCGTCTGCGAAACCCGCTTAAAGCGCGGGTGGCGCACCTCGTTGAGCAAAAGCGCCAGCAAAATCGGAAACGGAAAGCCCACCAAAAGGTCCAGCAGGTTCAGCATCAGCGTGTTGCGAAGCGCCAGCCAGAACTCGCGGTTTTTGAAGATTTCCTCAAACACCTGAAAACCGGCGAACGCCCCGCTGTAGGGCAGCGAGATCTTTAAGGGCTTTCCCTGAAACGCCAGGCGAAGGCCGGAAAGCGGAAGGTACTTGAACACGAACAGGTAGACGGCCGGGATGAGCACCATCGCGTACAGCATCCAGTTGCGGCGAAGGCTGACGGCGAAGCGGCGGACGAGGCGGTCCCTTGGCGTGGGAGCGCCCAAAGGGGCGCCCGAAGGGGTGCCGAAGGTCATGCGCTTTCCTCCCGTCTTTTCTTCTTCCACATGCCCGGTTGATGCCCTGTATACCCCCTGTATACCATCAAGCCTGCGCGCGCGCAATGGACGGTTTCCCCACGCGATCACCCGTTTAACGGTTTTTCGGAAGGATTGCGCATGCAAGCGGTAAAACTGATGATTGGACGCGGGCCGCCGGTCTGCTACACTGGGGATACCAACGAGCGGAGGGGAACGCACTATGGAAACAACAGCCTATCGGGAGCTGGCCGGCCGGGTGCTTGAAATGCTTCGCGGCGAGCACCCCATCGACAACAGCGACGGACATCTGACCATGGACAACTGGGAATGGCCGACCGGCGTGGCGCTGTACGGCCTGTACAAGCTCTACGAAAACACGGGCGATGAGGAGGCGCTTTCCTATCTGATCCGCTGGTATGAACGGCGGCTGTCCATGGACCCGCCACACCGCAACGTCAACACCGTCGCGCCCATGCTGGCGCTTTGCTGCCTGTACGAAACCACGCGAAACGAGGCGTATCTGCCGCACATTATTTCGTGGGTCGACTGGGTGCTGCACGGTATGCCCAGGACCGAGTTTGGCGGCCTGCAGCACAACACCGTCTGGAACCGGCACTACCAGCAGCTTTGGGACGACACGCTGTTCATGACCGTGCTGTTCCTGGCCAAGGCGGGCCGGGTGCTGGACAAGCCCGAATGGGTCGACGAGGCGGCGTACCAGTTCCTGCTGCACATCAAATACCTGCAGGACAAGGTGACCGGCCTTTTCTACCACGGCTGGACGTTTGATCGGCGGCATAACTTCGCCGAGGCGTTCTGGGCCAGGGGCAACGGCTGGTTCACCGCCGCGGCCGTGGAGTTTTTGGCAATCAGCGGCAAAAAGGGCCCGGCCGAGCGGTTGATCGAATCGGCGCTTCGCGATCAGGTGCTTTCGCTTTGGAAGCTGCAAAGGGAAAACGGTCTGTTCACCACCCTATTGGACGTGGAGGAGACGTACTGCGAAACCTCGGCCACGGCGGCGATCGCCTTTGGTGTTTTGAAGGGCGTGCGCCTGGGGCTGCTGGATGGGCAGATGGCCGAGGTGGGCATGAAGGCTGCGGCCGCCGTGGTCGGGCAGATCGACCAGCGCGGCGCGGTGCAGGGCGTGTCCGGCGGCACGGGCATGGGGCATACGCTTTCCCACTACAAGCAGATCAAGATCTGCCCGACCGCCTACGGCCAGGGGCTTGCGTTTTTGATGCTGACGGAGCTGATGTGAGGAAAGCGGGGCGCGGCGCTTTTGCGCCTTCGCCTCGGCTCCTTGCCCTTTGTGAAAATCCCGCGCCGCTCCCGCTGGATGTTCGCGGGGTTTGCGCCGAAAGGGACGCGGGCCTTTTCCCATATACGAGTGAACAATGGGCTTTTTCGCCGCTTGAGGCCGCTGAAATTCGGCGCTCCCTGCCGGCCGCGCCCCATCCGGGTTTTTCCGGCAAGGCTTCGCCCCTTTCGGCAGGGATTTGGCCGCGAAACGCAGAATACTAGCCGCATTGCACAAATGTGAAAAAGGGTGTGAGCGTGTGCGGCACAGGTATTCCATTCGCGGCAATACCTTTGCGTATCTGCTCGCGCTCATCGTGCTGCTGACGTCGCTGGCGATCGCCCTGGTCGGCGGCATTTCCTACCGGGTGTCCGCCCGCGCGCTGGTGGCCGAAACGCGCCAGGCCGTGCTGCTGCGCGAGGCGCAGCTGAGATCGCGGATGGAGGCCGAGATCCGCGCCTACCAGGCGCTTTCGCAGGGCCTTTCGCTCAACGGCAGCATCCTCGGCCAGCTCACGGCGCCCGAATCCTTTCAGCCCAGCGACATTCTGCGCTTTCGCGAGATCCTGCAGGCGCTTTCCAGCCAGTCGATGAGCCTGCCGAGCGGGTCGCTCGTGTCGGTGTACTTTCGGCGTTCGGGCAGCGTGGCGACGCAGACCACGCGCTACCTGGCGGCGGATTTTTTTATGCGCTATGCCGAGGCGGACCGGGAGGCCATCCTCTCTCGCATCAACCGGCCGCAGGCGTTTTCGATGCTGGTGGACGTCGCGTGGGACATCTACGGCACCCTGCCCGCGCAGCGGGTGCTGCTGCTTGGCAAGGGGCTGCCGTATTCAAGCCCGTATCCGCTGGGCGGCGCGCTGATCGAGATCCCGATCGCGCACCTGGAAGCCATGCTGGCGCCGGACGCGGGATGCGTGCAGTTTGTGGCCGGCGAGGCGGATGAACTGCTCCTGTCCGCGTCCAAAAGCGAAACGCCGGGTTTGCTGGAGGAGGCGCTTTCGCTCATTGACGAGATGGATCTAAAGCCCGGCGCGCCCTTCTGGCTGGACGCGACGCTCGCGGGCAAGCCGCACTTTGTGACCGTTTCCGTTTCCGCGCCAGACAACTGGAAGTATGTCACCGTCATCCCGGCGGAAACGATCTTTGAGGGCATCCGAAACATCAGCCACATCACTCTTTTGGTCGGCGTGGCGGCGGCGCTGCTGGTCGTGCTGGTTTCCGCGCTGGCGCTGCACCGGCTGTATACCCCCATCCGCGACCTGCTCGGCGTGCTGGCGCTGCGCGGCGCGCCCTACCGGCCCGGCCAGAGCGCAAAGCACGACCTGGCCCACATCCACAGCCTCGTCAACACCGCCTGGCGCGAAAACGAGAGCATGCAGCGGCTGGTCGGCGGCATGCGCGATTTGATGCGCCAGGATGTGCTGGGCCGCCTGCTGGACAACAACACCGTGGAGGACCACGCGCTGCTTGAGACCGGCCTGGACGCGCTGTGCGGCCACTTTCGGGTCGCGCTGCCGGAGATCAACCCGGCGGACGGGGCCGTTTCGCGCTACGCCCTGTGCGCGCGCGCGGCGGAGTCGCTCGGCGAGCAAAGGCCGGCGGGCCTGCAGGTCCTGTGCGTCGTCAGGCCCTATGATCAGGCGGCGCTGCTATTGTACAGCGAGGCGCCGCTTTCGGACGAGGCGGTCCGTCCGGCGCTGGAGGCGCTGATCGCGCGCCTGAACGCCGACGCGCAGGGGCCTTGCACGCTGGCGGTGTCGCATGCCCTTCACGGCGTGCGGTCGTTGGGGGACGGCCAGGTGCAGGCGCAGGAGACGCTCTACTGGGCGCTGTCGCTGGGCAAAAGCGGGGTGGTGACGCACCTGCAGATGCTCAAAAGCGGGCAGATCGATATGTTCGCGCTCTTGTCCCGCGAGGATGTGCCGCGCCAGGACGCGCTGCGCAGCCTGTACGCCCACGCGGTGAACCACGGCGATTATCTGGTCGCGTATCTGCTCGACCGGCGAAAGCGGCGGCGAGGCGGACGCGGCCCTTCGCGGCATGATGCGGTTGAAATCCCCCGGGGAGCGGCTCGATTACGTGATGCGCCTGCCGGAGCTGAAAAGCGACGGCACGCGCCGTCTGTCCGCCGCGCAGCTCACGCAATACCTAAAGGAGCACCACAACGACGTCAACCTGTCGCTGTCGACGATGGCGGACCATTTCGGCTACACGAGCAACTACCTGAGCGCGCTGATCAAGGAGGAAACGGGCATGGGGTTCCTCGAATGCCTGACGCGTATCCGCCTGGAGCACGCCACGCACCTGCTGACGAACACGGACGCGCTCGTGTCGGACGTGGCGGCGCAAACGGGGTTCGGCCATGTGAACACGTTCATCCGCACCTTCCGGCGCTATTGCCACGAGACGCCCGCGCAGTACCGGGCCAAGCGGCGCAAGGACGGATGAGCCGCGGACCGGGCGGGAAAGGCAGGAAAACGGACCGAACGGGGATGCGGCCAGGCGCGCCGAACAGATCAGAAAAGAGGGGCCGCGGCACCAAAAAGCGTGCGACAGCCCCATTGTCCTCTCGCGTATCCCAAAGAAGGGGTCCGGGGACATGTCCCCGGCGGTTTCCAAAGGCAGCGCCTTTGGCCGCCGGAGGCCCTTTCACGCGCGAAATCAGGCGGCCGGGGAAGGGCCGGCCCGTCTCCCCGCGCCGCACCCCCTGTTCAGCCCGCATCACCCGTGCGGCGCGGGTTCCTCCCCGACGCTCGCACGCACGCGAGCGAGGACGCCCGTACGGCTCCCCGCGCCACCCCTTCTCTTCCCCCGCAAAAAAGGGCCTGTCACGCTTTTTCGCGCGACAGCCCTTTTTTGACGCCGTGAACCCGGCAAACGCAGGCTATGCGGCCCGCGCCTTGCCGCGCTGGTCAAGCCATAGGTTGACACCCATGCCCGCCGCCACCAGCACCCCGCCGACCAGGTTCTGCGGCGAAAACGACCGCGTGAGCGCCATGTCGATCGCCACGCCGGAAAACATCTGCCCTACGAACAAAAGCAGCGTCATGTACAGCGCGCTGACGCGCGCGACCGTCAGGTTCAGCAGCAGCACCACCAAGACGCCCAGCGCGCCGCCCAGGTATATCCACGCGCGCGGCGAAAGGGCGAAGGGGACGGAAAGCTCGGACCTGCCCAGCCAAAGCAGCGCGGCCGCCGCAAAGAAAAGCCCCACCGCGTAGTTGACAAAGGTGCTCGCCGTCTCCGTGGTGTGCGCGGACAGCCGCGCGTTGACCGTGCGCGACAGCACCACGGCCACGCCCGCCAGCAGCGACATCAGGACCGGCATGGGGGCAAACGCGGATCCCCACAGCATATACCCCGTGCCCAGCAGCATGCAGGAAAGCCCCGAAAGCTTTGCCGGGCGAAACAGGCGGCACTCCATGCCCAGCAGGCCGAACTGATCAATCAGCAGCGACGCGGCCGCCTGGCCCAGCAGGCCGAGCGCCACGATGGCCGACAGGCTGATGCGGCCGAAGGACAGGTTGTTGCACACCGTCGTCAGCACGCCGATCACGCCGCCCAGGTACAGCCATAGCGGAAGCCGCCCGCGCGGCCAAAGCCTCTGGCGCCGGACAAGGCAGCCGGCCGTGATCACCAAAAGGCCGATGACGTGGATGATCACCGTGGCCAGATACACGCCGTAGACGCCCGTCAGCGCGCCGTTGACCACGATCATGGACGCGATCAGCGCGCCGGTGAGGATGGATAAAAGATAGTATGTCAAACATTTCCCTCCTGTCGGGCGGCGTTTGGAAGGGGACCAGAGTAGTATGCCACAGCCGGACGGTTTGCGCAAGGCGGCGGGGCGGCGCTGATGCGGACGCAGGGTGCGGGCGGGCGAAAAAGGCGGGCGGACGAATCGTGTAGAAAAATAGGGAACAAAAATGTTGGACAATTTTGGTATTTTTTAATATAGTCAAACGAAAAGCGCACGGCCGCCGCGCGTCCGCAGCGCGATTGGGCCGGCGTTTTGCCGCTAACGTGACGGCGGCTGCTTCAGACATGTTTGGAAAGGGGTTTTGACGGTTATTCAAATAAAACACACGCGCCGCCATTTCCTGGAAGCGCAAGGACTGTTCAGGCGAACGGCCGCGGGGTTGATGCCGGGCCGTCAAACGGGCTTTCCAACCAAGAGCTGAACGCAGCGTTCACAGGCGCCCGCTGTACGGCGGCCTATAGCCCGCCAAGAAGCATTTGAGATACAGACGACGGAGAAAACTGGAAAAAATTTCCAAAATGTAACCGGGTATGTAAGAGCAGATGGGTATAATAAATAAAACGCTGGAAAAAACAGTCAACTTTGGATCAAGAATATCGTAAGGCAGAATGGCTTGCGCAAACGACCGGGTCAAAGGAGGAAGTAACCATGAAAAAAACAGCTGCAAGGAACGTGCTGCTTTTGGCCGTTGTGATCGGCCTGATTTGGCTGACCGCCATTTCCGCCCTGGCGGAGGAGGGCACGCCGCTCGTGCCGCCCCCCGCCGGGGAGGGCACGGAAACGCCTGCCGGACAACCGGAGAGATCCGTCTTTACGGTAACGTACCTGGACGCCGGGGGCGCCGTTTTGCGAAGGGAGCAGGTGACGGAGGGCGAGCCGATCCACGATCCCGGCCTTCGCCCGGCCCGGGAGGGATATGCCTTTGCGCACTGGTACGATGCCACCCAGGGCACCGCGCGGTTCGTGTTTGGCGCACCGGCCACGAAAAACCTGACCCTTACCCCGTACCTGACGGAAATCGTCTTGCCCGAAGAGCCGGGCGACGCCCCGCATACCCCCGCTCCGCCAACCAAGCCGCCCGCGCAGAACGAGCAGGAGCCCGAGCAGAGCGGGCAGGAGCCCGGGCAGCCGGGCGCAACCGAGCCGCCCGCGCAGAACGAACAGGAGCCTGACCAGAGC
>CAZUIA010000095.1:0-10416 GCA_964620835.1 uncultured Oscillospiraceae bacterium | reverse complement strand
CTGGATTTGATTTGATTCGAGAGGAGCTGTGGCCCCTCTCGAGCTCTCCCGGGGCTTTGTCAACAGGCTGGTTCTTTGCGTATGCAAAAAAGGAGGAAGAGGCTATGATGCGAACGAAGTATTGCGGGGCGGCGCGCGCGGCGGACGCCGGAGAGCGCATGACCGCGGCGGGCTGGGTGCGCGCGCGGCGCGACATGGGCGGCGTGATCTTCATCGACCTTACCGACCGGGAGGGCGAGCTGCAGGTGGTGTGCGACGCGGGCCGCCTTTCGCCGGAAGCGTTTTCGCTGGCCGAGACGGTCAAAGCGCAGGCGGTGCTGCGCGCTTCGGGCACGCTGCGCCTTCGCGACGAGGAAACGAAAAACGCGCGCCTTGTGACCGGCGAGGTGGAGCTGTACGCCGACACGCTGGAGCTTTTGTCGACCGCCGACCCGCTGCCCTTTTCGCTGGAGGAGGGCGCGAAGGTGCGCGAGGAGCTGCGCCTTCGATACCGCTATTTGGACCTCAGGCGGCCCGAGGTCTTTTCCGCGCTCGCCTTTCGCCACCGGGTGCAGCGCGCGGCGGAAGCGTACCTGTGCGACCGGGGCTTCCTCAGCGTGGAAACGCCCATCCTCACCAAATCGACGCCCGAGGGCGCGCGCGATTACCTGGTGCCAAGCCGCACGCGGCCGGGCGCGTTTTACGCCCTGCCCCAGTCGCCGCAGATTTTCAAGCAGCTTTTGATGGTCGGCGGCGTGGACCGGTACTACCAGGTGGCGCGGTGCTTTCGCGACGAGGACCTGCGGGCCGACCGCCAGCCGGAGTTCACGCAGGTGGACCTGGAGATGGCCTTTGTCGAACAGGAAGATGTGCTTGCGCAGCTCGAAGGGCTGTTTTCGCACATCTTTCGGGAAACCATGGGCCGGGAGATCGGCTACGCGTTCCCCCGCCTGACCTGGCGGGAGGCCATGGACCGATACGGCAGCGACAAGCCGGACCTGCGCTTTGACCTGCCCATCGTGGACCTGACGGATTGGGCGGCCGGATGCGGCTTTTCGGTCTTTCGCCGCGAGGCGGAGGCGGGCGGGGTCGTGCGGGCGATCAACGCCAAGGGCTGCGCCGAGCTTCCAAGGAGCGCCATCGACGCGCTGGGGGGCAACGCCGTGTCCTACGGCGCCAAGGGCATGGCGTGGGTCGCCCTTCGGCCGGACGGGACGGTCCACTCCATCCTGACGAAGTATTTTACGAAGGAGGAGCTGGACAGCCTCCTCCGGCGTATGGACGCCGCGCCCGGGGACCTGATCGTGTTCGGCGCGGGCGCGCTTTCACAGGTGCGAAAGACGCTGGGCCTTCTTCGGCTGGACCTTGGCGACCTGCTCGGCCTTCGCGAAGGGGACCGGTTTGCCTTCCTGTTCGTGACGGATTTCCCGCAGTTTGAGTTCAGCGAGGAGGAGGGCCGCTACGTGGCGGCGCACCACCCGTTCACGATGCCCTATCCCGAAGACGTGCCGCTGCTTCAAAAGAGCCCGGAGCGCGTCCGGGCGCAGGCGTACGACGCGGTGCTCAACGGCGTGGAGCTTGGCAGCGGGTCCATCCGCATCCACAGGCCGGACATCCAGCGGGCGATGTTTGAGGCCCTGGGCCTTTCGGGCGCGGAGATCGACCGCCGGTTCGGATTCCTCCTGCGCGCGTTTCGCTACGGCACGCCGCCGCACGGCGGGTTTGCGTTCGGGCTGGACCGGCTGGCCATGCTGCTGCTTCACGCGCCGTCCCTGCGCGACGTGATCGCCTTCCCGAAGCTGCGCGACGGCTCGTGCCCCCTGACCGGCGCGCCCGACGGCGTGGACGCGGCGCAGCTTCAGGCGCTGTCCCTTCACGGGGGCAAAGCGCCGGCAACACCGCACAAAAAGGAGCTTTCAACCATGGATACGGCCAAAATCGCGGGCCTTGCCAGGCTTCGCCTGACGGAACCTGAAAAAACTTCGCTGCCCGGGGAGCTTTCCGGCATCCTCGCCTTTGCGGACGCGCTTTCTGCCCTTGACACCGAGGGCGTGCCCGAAACGGCGTACCCCGACGGGGTGAAAAGCGCGTGGCGGGAGGATTCGCCCGAAGCGCCGCTGGCGCGCCAGGCGCTGCTGGCCGCCGCGCCCAAGGCGGCGGACGGGTGTTTCACCGTGCCCAAAACGTTTGAATGAAGGAGGGCGGAACGATGCGTCTGACGGACATGAGCCTTTTTGACCTCTCCGCCCTGATGGCGCGGGGCGAAATAACCTCGGAGGAGATCACGCGCGCGCACCTTAAAAGGATCGGGGAACAGGACGGAAAGATCGGCGCGTACCTGACGGTCACGGCGGAATCGGCGATGGAGGAAGCCCGCCGGGCGGACGCGCGGCGCAAGGCCGGGGAGCGCCTGTCCCCGCTTTCGGGCATCCCCATGGCGGTTAAGGACAACCTGTGCACAAAGGGCGTGCGCACCACCTGCGCCTCGCGCATGCTGGAACGCTATGTGCCGCCCTATGACGCCACGGCTGTGGAAAGGATGCGGCGGGCGGGCGCGGTGTCCCTGGGCAAAGCGAACCTGGACGAGTTCGCGATGGGCGCGAGCACCGAGCGCTCGGCGCTCAAGCGCACGAAAAACCCGCTGGACCTGCTGCGCGTGCCGGGCGGCAGCTCGGGCGGGTCGGCAGCGGCGGTGGCGGCGGGCGAGGCGGTGTTCGCGCTCGGGTCGGACACCGGCGGCTCGGTCCGCCAGCCGGCGGCGTTTTGCAATCTGGTGGGCATGAAGCCCACGTACGGCCGGGTGTCGCGCTACGGGCTGGTGGCGTTCGCGTCGTCCCTGGACCAGATCGGCCCGCTGACGCGCACCGTGCGCGACTCGGCGCTGGTGCTTTCCGCGCTCTCGGGGCTGGACCCAAGGGACGCCACCAGCGCGGACCGTCCCCCGGAGGACTTTACCGCTACTCTTGAGCGGGGCGTTCAGGGGCTTTCCCTTGCGCTGCCGGACGAGCTGTTCGGCGAGGGCATCTCGCCCGACGTGCTTTGCGCCGTGGAAGCCGCGGCGCGGCGGCTTGAGCGGCTCGGCGCGCGCCTGAAGCGGGTGTCCATGCCCGCGCTGCCCTACGCGCTGCCGGCGTACTACCTGATCTCCAGCGCCGAGGCGTCCAGCAACCTGGCGCGCTTTGACGGCGTGCGCTACGGCTTTCGCGCCGAAACCTACAAGGACCTTTCGGAGCTGTACGAAAAGACCCGCAGCGAGGGGTTCGGCGAGGAGGTCAAGCGGCGCATTTTGCTGGGCACGTTCGCGCTGAGCGCCGGGTATGCCGAGCAGTACTACCGCCGCGCGCTCAAGGTCCGCTCGCTCGTATCGGACCAGTTTGCCGCCACGCTGTCCGAATGCGACGCCATTCTCTCGCCCGTGACGACGTCCGTCGCCTTTTTGCTGGGCGAAAAGGTGGACGACCCCATGGCCATGTACCGGGGCGACCTGTGCACCGTGCCCGCGAGTATCGCGGGGCTGCCGGCGCTGTCCGTGCCCTGCGGCCGGGGGGAAAACGGCCTGCCGGTCGGCCTGCAGCTCATTGGCCGGGCATTTGACGAGGCGACGCTGTACCGCGCCGCCTATGCGCTGGAAAGGGAGGGGTTTTGATGCAGGGCGCGTATGAAATGGTCGTGGGGCTTGAGGTGCACGTGGAGCTGAAAACCTTGACGAAGATCTTCTGCGGGTGCGAGACGGCCTTTGGCGCGGAGCCGAACACCCGCTGCTGCCCCGTGTGCATGGGCCTGCCCGGCGCGCTGCCGGTGCTGAACAAAAAGGCCGTGCTGCTGGCCGCGCGCGCCGGACTGGCCACGAACTGCCGCGTCGCCCTGGAAAGCCGGCTGGACCGGAAGCACTACTTTTACCCGGACCTTCCGAAGGCGTACCAGGTTTCGCAGTACGACCGGCCGCTGTGCGAGAAGGGCTACCTTCTGATCGACACGGAGGCGGGGGAAAAGCGCATCGGCATCACGCGCATCCACATCGAGGAGGACGCGGGCAAGCTGTCGCACGGGGAGGACGGCGAAACGCGCGTGGACTTAAACCGCTGCGGCGCGCCGCTGATCGAGCTGGTGACGGAGCCGGACTTTCGCTCCGCCCAGGAGGCGCGCGTCTTTTTGCAGAAGCTGCGCGCCATCCTCGTGCGCGCGGGCGTGTCCGACTGCCGCATGAACGAAGGGCAGATGCGCTGCGACGTGAACCTGTCCGTGCGCAAAAAGGGCGAAACCGCGCTCGGCACCCGGACGGAGATGAAGAACCTGAACTCCTTCGCCTTTGCCGCCAAGGCCATCGAATACGAGTTTGCGCGGCAGGTGAAGGCCGTTTCCGCGGGCGAAAAAATCGTACAGGAAACGCGCCGGTTCGACCCAGCCAGCGGCAAGACGATTGCCATGCGCGGCAAGGAAAACGCGGACGATTACCGCTATTTCCCAGACCCCGACCTGCCGCCGGTGCGGCTTTTTGAAGCGGAGCTTTCGGCCATCCGGGCGGAGCTGCCGGAATTGCCCGACGCGCAGAAGGTCCGCTATCAGCGCGATTTCGGCCTCTCGGCGCGCGAAGCGGGCGCGCTCTGCGCGTCTGAGCCCCTTTCGGACGCGTTTGAGCGGGCCGCGCCGCTTTGCCGCGAGCCAAAGGCGCTGGCCAACCTGCTGGTCGAGGCTGTGGCCCGGTTCACGGAGGGCGACGAGCCGACGCCGTTTGCCCCCGGGGACCTGGCCGCGCTTTCGGACCTGATCGCGGGCGGCACGCTGCACTTTGGCGCGGCGGGCCGGGTGCTTGAAATGATGCGCGAAACGGGAAAGGCGCCCCTTGCCATCGTGCGGGAGGAGGGCCTTGCGCAGGTGAGCGACGAAGCCTTCCTCGCGCGGGCCGTGGACAAGGTGATCCTGGAAAACGGGGCGCTGGTGCAAACGTACCTCGGCGGCAAGGAAAAGGCGTTCCAGGCGCTGATGGGCCGCGTGATGGCCGAAACCAAGGGCCGCGCCAACCCGGGCCTGGCTGCCGCGCTGCTCGGCCAAAGGCTCTCCGCGCCCCGGTAGGCGGCGGAAAAAGGCGGCTCTTTTTGCCGGAATTGCACGAATTTCCCTTGCGTTTGCGTCTATTTCCACACAGGAGGAAAACCGCCTATGTATGTCATTGGGCTGACTGGCGGCATCGCCTCGGGCAAGACGACCGCGGCGCGGACGCTTTCGTCGCTGGGCGCGGAGGTCATCGACGCCGACGCCATCGCCCGCGCGCTGACCGCGCCGGGCGGCGGCGCGGCGGATGCCGTCCTCAAGCGGTTTGGTACGCTTAACCGCAAAGAAATCGGCCGCATCGTGTTTTCGGACGAGTGCGCGAGGCTCGACCTGAACGAAATCGTCCATCCCCGGGTCACCGAGGAGATCAAGGCCCGCGTCGCGCGGTCGGCCGCGCCCGTCTGCGTGCTGGATGTGCCGCTTTTGTTTGAAGCGGGCATGGAGCATCTGGCGGACGAGGTGTGGGTCGTGTATGTGCCGCGAAAAGAGCAGGTGCGCCGCGTCATGGCGCGCGACGGCCTGACGGAGGGCGAAGCCGCCCGGCGAATCGACAGCCAGATGCCCACGGAGGAGAAGATCCGCCGGGCGGACGCGGCCATCGACACGTCCGGACCGGTGGAAAAGACGCAGGAGACGCTGAAGGCGCTGTGGGCCGACGCCCTGCGAAAGGCGGGTGCGGGCCGTGCATGAGATCGTCCCTTCGCCCGAGCGGCGGCCGAGAAGCGCCGCGCGCCGGGCGCATGTCGGCGCGCAGATCGGAGCCGTTCCCCCGCGGGAAACCGGGGCGGCGGCGGAGCCTTCGTTCGCGCCGGGCCGCCGCGCGGCGCGGATGCCGGCCGAGGCGTTTGAGGATACCAGCACGATCCTGGACATTCCTGAGCAAAAGCGGTTCTTCAGCCGCCAGCCTCCGGCGTTTTGGATCGCGGCGGCGCTGCTGCTGGCAGCGCTGTTCGTCGTTGCGGGCGTGGTGGGCATCAACGCCTGGCGCGAGGCCGAGGCAGTGCGGCAGGAGGCGCGGCGGCTTCGGGAGCTGGCCGAGGAAAAGGCGAAGTACAAGCTGGAATACCGCAGCCTCATCGAGGACTACGCGTCCGAGCAGGGGGTGGACCCGGCGCTGGTGGCGGCGATCATCTACAACGAAAGCCGCTTTGACCCCAATGCCGTGTCGCGCCTGGGCGCGCGCGGACTGATGCAGATCATGGAGGACACCGGCGGGTGGATCGCGGGCAAGCTGAAGGAGGAGGAGAGCTACACCTTCGACAGCCTGTTCAACCCGGAAACGAACATCCGCTTTGGCACGTGGTACCTGGGGTTTTTATCCAAAACGTTCGGCGGGGACCCGGTCAAGATCGCGGCCGGGTACCACGCGGGGCAAAACGCCGTAGGAAATTGGCTGAAGGACCCCGAGTATTCCAGCGACGGGTTTTTGCTCGACAGGATTCCGGACGATTACGCCTCCACCGACCAGTATGTGCAAAGGGTGACAAAGGCCTATGAAATTTACACCAAGCATTATTACACGCCCGAGGAGACCCCGGCGCCCGAGGGCGGCGCCGGTTCGGGCCATTAGCCTGCTGCTGTCGGCGCTTCTTTTGCTGCCGGCCGCCGCGCTTTCGTCGGAGGTGCCCACGCTGCTTCGCGTGGCGATGGTCGTGCCAAAGGACATGGAGCTGTACCCGCTGCGCGTGATGGACCGGGACGCCGTGTCGCTGCTGGATTTGGTGTACGAAAGCCTCATCGAGATCGACGACAACCGGGAGCCCGTGCCCTCGCTGGCCACCTCCTGGGAGGTGCTCGCGGACGGCAGGACGTGGCTGTTCACGCTGCGCGACGAGGTCTACTTCCACGACGGCCGCAAGCTCACCGCCTACGACGTGGCCGCGACCATGGACCAGATCGCCGCCATCGCCCAGGATTCCTCGCTTTCGGACAACCAAAAGGGCCTGTATCAGAAGCTGCCGAGCGTGTGCGCAAGCTGGGTGGCCGACGACGAAAAGACCCTGCGCGTGCGCACGGAGCGGCCCTATTTCGGCCTTCTGTACGCGATGACGTTCCCGGTGCTGCAGGCGCAGTCCGCCATGCAGCCAAGCCCGCCGGGCACCGGCCCCTACCGGATCGAATCCTATACGCCGGGCGACCAGATCTGGCTTCGCGGCAATGAAAACTGGTGGGGCAGGCCCCCGTACATCACCGACATCCTGGGCCAGTGGTGTGAAAGCGACGACGCGGCGCTCAAGGCGTTTGAGGCCGAGGACGTCGACATCCTGATGACCCGCTCCACGGCCGCCATCCGCTACCGGGGCACGCTGACCAGCCGCGCCAACTCCTATACGTTTTCCACCCGCCAGCTCGAATGCCTGCTGATGGACCACTACGTCAAGCTTTTGTCCGACGCGAGGATGCGAAAGGCCATCGCGCATGCGATCAACAAAAAGAAGCTGGAAACGGCCGTGTACCAAAACGTCGTGACGCCGACCGACACGCTTCAGTCGCCGGCGTCGTGGCTGTACAACGACAACACCGTGACCTACGGCTACGACCCGGCCGCCGCGAACGCGCTGCTGGACGAGCTGGGCTGGCAGGAGTTTGACAAGGACGGCTACCGCATCAAACGGACGGAGTCGGGCGTGACGACGCTTTCCCTGCGCCTTGACTACTACGACGAGGCGGGCAACGCCCTGCGCAAGGAGGCGGCCGGCGAGATCGCCGCGATGCTCAAGGCCGTCGGCATCAAGGTGCAGGTCATCCCCAACTCCTTTTCAAACGCCGCAAACAAGCTTTTGAACCGGAACTACGACCTGTTCCTGTGCGCCTACAACTTTGACGCGGTGCCGGACCCGAACTTCATCCTGCTTCGGGATGGGTACGGCAACTACGCCTCCTACCGCTCCGACGAGATGACCAAGCTCTGCCAGTCGCTGTGGAAGGCGACGGAAAAGGACGATTTCCAGCAGGTGTGGCTGGAGATTCAGGACATGATGGCCAGGGACTGCCCGTTTTTACCGCTGTACTGGCGAAACGGCGTGGTGCTGACCAAATACCCTTACAGCTCCGTGCGGGATATCCGGGAATTGGAGCTATTAAAGTCGATCGAGATCTACCGGTAAGGGAACAAGCGCCGCCTGGGCCGGCGGCCGCGGCAAACGGATTCATGGCGGGAGGCTTGGGCGTATGGACGGTTTTACAAAGACGGATAGGGAAGAAGCGCTCCGGGCCATCGCTTCCATGATGGGGCGGTGCGAAAAGGCGCAAGAAAAGTTCGCGCAAGGCACGTCCCAGCACACGCTGCAAAAGAACAGGCGAAAAGCGCTTTTTGTGGCCTCATCCTTGATCGCGGCGGAGCTTTCGGGGGGCGGCGCTACGGATGCGTTTACGAAAGAGGAGCTTACAAAAGCGCTTGCCCCCATCGCTTCGCTGATCCGCAAAAGCGAGAAAGCCCGGGAAAAGTTGGCGCAAGGCACTTGGCAGCATACGATGCTGGGGGACAACCTTAAAGCGCTGTCCATCGCTTCCCCATTGCTGACCAAGGCGCTGCGCGGCATGGACGCCGAAAAGGCGCGGGGAGAATAAATCCGTAAAGCCGGGCCTCGTCTTTTTAAAAGCCCCGAAGGCCGGCGCTTCCCGGATCGGGCGCTTTGCGCGGCGCAAAGCGCCTCTTTTTGTACGCGCAGCTTTACAACAAATCCCGCATCTCCGTCATCTCGCTCCAAAACCGCTTGGGCATGTGCGTGCGCTGGCATACGGGATTTTTCCGCGCCTCGATGGAGAGCGTCCGGTGAAACCGGCGCCAAAGCGCGCGGTAGCGCTCCTCGGTCTCGTCCGCCTCGGGCAGCGAAAAGCCCTCCATCTGCACAAGCGAGACACGGCCGTTTTCGTGCAGCAGCGCGGCCCCATGCGTCCGGTCGTAGATGATAAACGTTTCCTGTGAAAACCGGTCGGAAAAATGCCCGGCCAAAAACGGCAGGACAAAGTTCTTCGGGCGGATCGTCGCGGCCAGCTTGCCGCCAAAATCGGAAAAGCGGACGAAGCCGGTCAAAAGGTGCGCCTCGCGGAGCAGGCCGCGCTCGGCCTCAAGGAGCGCGGCCACGTCCGGGTGCGGAAGCTTTTGCATCACCGAAAGGCCGTCCTGGTAGCCCAGCAGCAAGAACCTTAGCAGGGCCATCTCCTTTTGGAAAAGGCAGGACAGAAAGACGCTTTCCACCAGCTCCAGCGCCCGGGGGGAGATCTTTTCGCGGATGGACGCGCGCACCCTTTGCGCCGCGTCGGCGTCCGTTTCCACGCGCCTTTCCGGAAACAGCAGGGTCTGCGCCGCGCCGTCCGGCTGGATCGCCAGCGGCAGGCGGCGCAGCGCGAAGCACGCGTGCACGCAGCAATAAAACCCGAAAAGCCCGCCGTCATAGCAGAACACGAGGTCCGAAGGCGTGGAAAGGATGTCCCGGCATACCCGCTCATAGCCCATGGCGCGCCCTCCTCACATGGCCGCGGCCAGCGAGGCCACCGCCTGCTCCACCGCGCCCCGCACGTCCGGCGCGCCTGCGCCCGGCGGCAGGAGCGCCTGGCCTAAAGCGCCGAAAAGGCTCGTCTGCTCCGCGCCGAAGGAAAACACCGAAGGGTCGATGAGCGCGCGCACCGTGGCCTCGCGGGGCAGGGAGAGCCCGGCCGGCAGGTCCGCCGCGCGGATGAAGTGCTGCGCGCGCTTGAGCACCACGCCCAGCCGTTTGAGGCCCGCAAGCGACAGCGCGCCGCTTTGGCGCGCGGTGACGATGCGCGCGGCGCTCGTCGGCCCGATGCCCGGCACGCGCAGCAGCGTTTCCAGCGGCGCCCTGTTGACATCCACGGGAAAAAAGTCCATGTTGGAAAGCGCCCAGTTGCACTTGGGGTCCAGGTAGGGGCTGAGATGCGGGGCGTCCTCGCTCAAAATCTCCTCGGCGGAAAACCGGTACTGGCGCATGAGAAAATCCGCCTGGTAGAGCCGGTGCTCGCGCAGCAGCGGCGGCCTTGTTCTCACGGCGGGCAGCAGCGCGTGGTCGGACACCGGGATGTAGGCCGAGTAGAACACGCGCCGCATGCCGTAAAGGCGGTAGAGGCTTGAGGAAAGGCGGATGATTTGAAGGTCCGTCTCCGGCGTCGCGCCGATGATCATCTGCGTGGCCTGGCCCGCGGGCGCGAAACGCGGCGCGTTTTTGAACAGGGCGATTTCCGTTTGGCTCGCCTGGTGGTCCGCGCGAATCTGCGCCATGGGCGCGAGGATGGCCTTTTTCGTCTTGTTGGGCGCGAGCAAACGCAGGCTCGATTCGCTGGGCAGCTCGATGTTGACGCTCAGGCGGTCCGCCAGCAGCCCTAAGCGGCTGACGAGCGCCGGGGACGCGCCCGGGATCGCCTTGG
>CAZUIA010000094.1:0-10465 GCA_964620835.1 uncultured Oscillospiraceae bacterium | reverse complement strand
CGACACCGCGAGCCCCGGCGCGCTTTTAGGCGCGATGCGCCTGTACAACGGCAAGCCCATGGTCAATTCCGTAAGCGGCAAGGCCGAAAGCATGGAGGCCGTGTTTCCGCTGGTGAAAAAGTACGGCGGCGTGGTCGTCGCGCTGACGCTGGACGAAGGCGGCATTCCGCCCACGGCCGAGGGGCGCGTGGAGATTGCCCGCCGCATCGTGGAAACGGCGAAGGGGTACGGCATTGGCGCGCGAGATATTGTGATTGACCCGCTGACCATGGCCGTCTCCGCCGAGCCGCCGGCCGCGCGGGTGGTGCTTCAGGCGCTGTCCCGCATCCGGGACGAGCTGGGCGTTCAGACGGTGCTCGGCGTGTCCAACATCTCCTTCGGCCTACCCAGCCGGGAAACGCTCAACGCGGCGTTCTTCACGCTCGCGGCGGGCGCGGGGCTTTCCGCGGCGATCGTCAACCCGTTCAGCGCGGAGATGATGCGCGCGCACCTTTCGCTCAAGGCCCTTTCGGGCGAGGATGCGGGCTGCGCCGGGTATGTGGCGGCGCTTGCGGCCGAGGAGGCGAGCGCGCCGGACAAGGCGCAAAGGGCCCCCGGCTCCGTGCCGACGCTGTCGGACGCCATCCGCCAGGGCCTTTCGGACGAGGCCCGCGCGCTGGCCGCTTCGCTTGTGGAAACGCGGGACCCGCTGTCCGTCATCGAAGCGGAGCTGATCCCGGCCCTGAACGCCGTGGGCCTTGAGTTTGAGAAGGGCACCGCGTACCTGCCACAGCTTCTGCGAAGCGCCGAGGCGGCGCGGGCGGCGTTTGAGGCGCTGTCCAAAAAGCTCAGCCCCGCCGCGCGCGGCGGGCGCGGCAAGGTGGTGCTCGCCACCGTGCGCGGCGATATCCACGACATCGGCAAGAACATCGTCAAATCGCTGCTGGAAAATTACCGCTTTGACGTGATTGACCTCGGGCGCGACGTGCCGCCCGAGGCCATCGTGCAGGCCGTGAGGGAACATGGGGCTACGCTGGTGGGCCTTTCGGCGCTGATGACCACCACCGTCGGCAGCATGGAGGAGACCATCCGCCTGCTGCGCCTGAAGGCGCCCGGCTGCCGCGTGATGGTCGGCGGCGCGGTGCTGACGGCCGAGTACGCGAAAAGGATCGGCGCGGACCAGTACGCCCGCGACGCGATGGACAGCGTGCGCTACGCGCAGGCTGTGCTCGGGTGACGGGCTTGCGGACGGATGGCTGAAAGCAAGGAAAAAGAAAGGGCGGGGAAAGGCCGATGCGGCGCTTCCCCGCTTCAGGGGTTGATAAACCCCGGGAGCGCTTGGGGCTGTCGCGCGTTTTTGGTGCGACAGCCCCTTTTTGCACCGCTCAGGAATTGAACTGCGAAGCGCTGTGCGGCGCCGCCCAATCCTTCGGCGCGGTATCGTGCGCCTCGGTGGACCCGATGTGCTTGGATTCGGGGATCAGAAGCTGGGTATAGTACGCGCACGCGGCGCCGTCGTGCTTGCACCCCCGGTTGAGCGCCGACGCCTTGGCATTTTCGGAAAACAGAAAGTGCACCAGCGTCACGTCCGATAGGCTGCCGTCCTCGGCCGTCAACCGGACCCACTTTTGCCCGTTCACGATCAGGAGCGTGGGAAACGCGGGCAAATCGGCGTACGCGGACAGCTCCACATCGTAGGGGAGCTGCTTCCAGGCATCGGGAACGCGGGGGTCCCAGCCGGTCACGGACCTTTGCTCGGTGTCGATCCGCCCGCCAAACAGCGTCTTGACGGAGATGGAGGTCGGGTTCACCTCCTGCATGAAGCAGCAGGTTGTCGCGACGGATTCGTTCATGGCCATCCGCCGCAGGGTAACGATTGGCATGGTAAGCATGGCTTTGCCCCCCTTTTGCATGTCCGCATGGCGATGGTACCGGGTGATGGTACCGGAAAACACCCTTATCGTAGCACGGCCGGGCCGCCGCGTCAAACGGGCGCTTCAGCCTTGTTTCGCCTTGACGCGTTTGGCCGTTTGATCTATACTTCAACGTGGGGGCATTTGGGGGACCGCAATCCAAGAGCAAAGGAGTCAAGACCATGAAAGCAATCGTGA
Organism: uncultured Oscillospiraceae bacterium; assembly: GCA_964620835.1. Taxonomy (GTDB): domain Bacteria; phylum Bacillota; class Clostridia; order Christensenellales; family Aristaeellaceae; genus Avichristensenella. Next base: position 8,375 of record CAZUIA010000094.1, on the reverse strand, counting down.
ACGGACGAATCATTCTACCCGACGCGCTCCTGAAGGAGGATGCCGCGCTTTTGTTTGATAGCAAGGTTCAAGGCGTGGTCAGCGCCCGCGATGTGCCCGAAAACGTCCAGACCTTGGACGCCAAGGGCCTGTACGTGTCGCCCGGCCTGGTGGACGTGCACATCCACGGCTACGACGGGGCGGATTCCTCGGACGGCGACGCCGAGGGCGTGCGCAAGATGGCGCGCGGCATCGCGAAAAACGGCGTGACCAGCTGGCTTCCCACGACCATGACCGTCTCAAAGTCCAAGCTGTGCGAGGTGTTTGACACGATGCGCGGCCTTCGCGAGGAGAGCCGCCAGGACGACTGGGACGGCGCGGAAATCCTGGGCGTGCACGCCGAGGGGCCGTTTATCAACGTGTCCAAAAAGGGGGCGCAAAACGCCGAGCACATCCTGCTGCCGGACGCAGGCCTCGTGCACGACTTTGCCGATATTCTGCGCATCGTCACGCTCGCGCCCGAGGTGGAGGGCGCGATGGCGTTCATCGAGGACATCACCCGCAGCACCTCCGTGGTGCTGGCCATCGGCCACACCAACGCCACCTATGAAACCGCCGTGGACGCCATCTGGCACGGCGTCAGCCACGTCACCCATACGTTCAACGCCATGACGCCGCTTTCGCACAGGGCGCCGGGCGTCGTGGGCGCGGCGCTCACCTCGCCGGTCACGGCCGAGCTGATCGCCGACACGTTCCACATTCACCCCGGGCTCTTTCCCCTCATGGCCAAAGCAAAGGGCGAGCGGCTTGTGCTCATCACCGACTGCACCCGCGCCGGCGGCCTGGCCGACGGCACGTACGACCTTGGGGGGCAGGAAATCTTTGTCAAGGGTATCGAGTGCCGCCTAAAGGACGGCACCATCGCGGGCAGCGTGCTCAAGCTCAACGACGCGGTCGCGAACATGCGCGCGCATACGGACCTGCCCATCTGGCAGGCGGTGAACATGGCCAGCCGCAACGCGGCCGCGAGCATCGGCCAAACGAACAAGGGGTCGCTGGAGGCGGGCAAGGACGCGGACATCGTGCTCTTTGACGAGGCTGTCCGGGTGCACCGCACGATCCTTCGGGGCCGCACGATTTACGAAGCCAAATAATGCGATTTTGAGGCCGTATAAACGCCGGAAAAACACCATAGGGAGGACGATTTTCCATGCAACTGAAACGGACTGCGCCGCTTGACCCGGGGTTTGCCCCTTTGGCCGTTGCCTACCGCGATTTTTGCGCCGAGGTGGCGAAGGGCCCCTCCGCCGAGACGGTCCTTGCCGTGACGCGCAGCCACGGCCGGGTTTCGACGTTCCGCCTGGCCCTTCACCCCGACGGAACCGGCAAGGACGCGCAAAACTACGCCATCGCCGAGCGCGTCGCCAAAACCCTGCTGTGGGCGCGCGGCGGTTTTCGCATCACGGTGGCCGGCTCCAGGGCCGTGTACGAGCGCCTGAAGGACGCCTACCGAAGCGGCGGCGCCCGTGCGTTTGACGCGGGCTTTATGCAAAACGTGTTCGAGCAGCCCTTTGAGGTGGAATACGTCAAAAGCGTCAACGACGCGCCCCGGGACAACGAGGCCGCAAGCCCCATCGGCCGCCATCTGGACGGCTGCCGCATCGGCTTTGACGCGGGCGGAAGCGACCGGAAGGTCAGCGCCGTCATCAACGGCGAGGCGGTCTATTCCGAGGAGGTTGTCTGGCATCCGAAAACGCAGAGCGACCCGAAGTACCATTACCAGGGCATCCTGGAAGCGATGAAGTCGGCCGCCGACCACCTGCCGCGCGTGGACGCGATCGGCGTTTCCAGTGCCGGCATCTACATCGACAACCGCATCATGGCGGCCTCCCTGTTCCTCAAGGTGCCGCAGGACGCCTTCAACGATGATGTCAAGGACATGTACATCAACGTGGCCAAGGAGATCGGCGACGTGCCGCTTGAGGTGGCCAACGACGGCGACGTGACCGCGCTGGCGGGCGCCATGGAATTAAACGACGGCAACATCCTCGGCATCGCCATGGGCACCAGCGAGGCGGGCGGCTACGTGGACGGCGACGGCAACATCACCGGCTGGCTGAACGAGCTGGCCTTTGTGCCCGTGGACATGAACCCGGACGCCATGGTGGACGAGTGGTCCGGCGACATCGGCTGCGGAGTCAAATATTTCTCGCAGGACGGCGTGATCAAGCTGGCCCCGGCCGCCGGCATCCCGCTGGATGACAGCCAGTCCCCGGGCGAGAAGCTCAAGGCCGTGCAAAAGGAGATGCTCGCGGGCAACCCCGAGGCCGCGAAGATCTACGAATCCATCGGCGTGTACCTCGGCTATTCGCTGGCGTGGTATGACCTGTTCTACGATTTTCGCCACCTGCTCCTGATGGGCCGCGTGACCAGCGGCGAGGGCGGCGCGATCCTCGTGAAGGCCGCCAAAGAGGTGCTGGCCGAGGAATTCCCGGCGCTTTACGAAAAGGTGAAGATCCACCTGCCGGACGAGAACAGCCGGCGCGTCGGCCAGTCGATCGCGGCGGCGAGCCTGCCGAAGATCGGCTGAGGGCGCTGCAGATGAAGTACGTGTTTGTGACCGGCGGCGTGGTGTCATCCCTGGGCAAGGGCATCACGGCATCGTCCCTTGGCAGGCTGCTCAAGGCGCGCGGCTACCGCGTGTCCATGCAGAAGATGGACCCCTACTACAACGTGGACCCCGGCCTGCTCAGCCCCCTGCAGCACGGCGAGGCGTTCATCACCGACGACGGCGTCGCGGCGGACCTGGACCTGGGGCACTACGAGCGGTTTACGGACATTGACCTGAAGGGCAGCGCCAGCGTCACCACGGGCAAGATCCACAAGGCCATCATGGAGCGGGAGCTTCGGGGCGAATACAAGGGCGGCACGGTACAGGTCGTGCCGCACGTGACCAACGAGATCAAAAAGCAGATCCGCGAGGCCGCGGCCAGGCAAAACGCCGACGTCGCCATCGTCGAGATCGGCGGCACTGTGGGCGACATGGAGGGCGCGCCGTACCTGGAGGCCATCCGCCAGATGCGCTGGGACGAGGGAGAGCACGACTGCTGCTTCATCCACGTGACGCTGATGCCCTTCATCGCCGCGGCCAAGGAGCTGAAGACCAAGCCGACGCAGCACTCCGTCAAGGAGCTTCGCTCCATCGGCATCCAGCCGGACATCCTGGTCTGCCGCACGTCGATCGACATCACGGACGAAGCGAAGGACAAGCTGGCCCTGTTTTGCAACGTCAAGCGCGGCAACGTCATCACCAACAGCGACGTGAGCGTCCTGTACGAGGTGCCCCTGATGTTTGAAAGGCAGGGGCTGGCGGATATCGTGCTGCGGGAGCTTTGCCTGCCGACACGGGCGGCGGACCTGGCCGTGTGGGAAGCGCTGGTCGAGCGCTGGAAGCGGCCCACGCGCCGCGCGGTCATCGGCCTGGTGGGCAAATACGTAGCGCTGCAGGACGCGTACCTGTCGGTCGTGGAGGCGCTGACGCACGCGGCCATCGCGCACACGGCGGCGGTGGATATCCGCTGGATCCAGTCGCGCGACGTCACCGAGGAGACGGCCCCTTCGATCCTTCGGGGCCTGGACGCGGTCGTCGTGCCCGGCGGGTATGGCAAGGGCGGCGCGGAGGGCATCATCGCCACGTGCAAGCACGCCCGCGAAAGCGGCCTGCCGCTGCTCGCCATCGGCTACGGCATGCAGCTGGCGGTGGTGGAGCTGGTGCGCTCCCTCCTTGGGCGGCAGGAAGCCAACTCCACCGAGGTCAGGCCCGGGACGCCGGACCCGGTCGTCCGCGTGCCCAAGGACCGCATGGGCGTCAACGACGGGCGCGGAAAAACGCGCATGGGCGCGCAGACGCTGCTGCTGGATACCGAGAGCCGCCTTTCGGCCTGCTATCAAAACGGCCGGGAGATCAGCGAGCGGCACGGCAACCGCTATGAAATCAATCCGGCTTACATCAACCCGCTGATGGAAAAGGGCGTGCTGTTCCCGGCCAGCGAAAAGACCGAGGGCTACGTCGAGGCGGTGGAGGTGCCGGGGCATCCGTTCTACATCGGGGTCATCTTTCATCCGGAGTTCAAATCGCGGCCGGACCGCGCGCACCCGCTGTTCACGGCGTTTGTGGACGTGGCGCTGTCGGAAGCAAAAAAACGGGAGGGCAGGATCATGCAAAAAATCGCGGCCGAGCTTAAAGTGACAGCGTATGAACAATCGCTGGTCGAGGATGTGTTCATGGCCCGGCGGGAAACGGGCGAGGATGTGCTCGTCGTCGGCGGGGAGGCGCGGCCCCTGGACCACGCCGCGGCGGAATACTTGCGGGAGCGCTTCCCGTTCACCGCGCCGGTGCCGGTGCTGCGCAGGCAGCGCACTTTGGGCGTCGGGGACCGCCTGGGGATCGCCTGCCCCGGCCACATCCGCGCGTTTGAAGCGTACGACGCCACGCCGGTATTTGCCCAGCAGTCCATCCGCGAGCTGACGCTGACGAACCGGACGTACAGGGACGTGCTGGACTGCGTGACCTTTTCGGTGTTCCGAGAGCACTTCACCGGCGGCTTCGGCGCGGACGGCGACCATTTGAAGCGGGCTGAGGACGTGGCGCACGCCCTCTCGCTCGGCTACACGATGATTACGCTCGACTGCTCCGAGCACATCAAGGGTGACGGCGGCAGCACGCCCCTGGACGCGCAGACCAGGGCGCGCTATCTTGACCAGCCGTTTGACATCGGGGAGGGCATTTCGCTTGCGTTCACCGAGGACGAGCTTGAAAGGATCGTGCACATCTACGGCGCGGCCATCGATTTTGCGGTGTCCATCTGGGATACGTTCTTTTCGGGCGGCAAGGCAAGCGCGGACTTTGAGATCTCCATCGACGAGACGGCCACGCCCACCACGCCGCTTCAGCACTTCTTCGTGGCCAGCGAGCTCAAACGCAGGGGCGTGGAGTTTGCCACGCTGGCCCCCCGCTTTTGCGGCGAGTTTCAAAAAGGGATTGACTATATCGGCGATCTGGCGCAGTTTGACGCCGAGATGGCCGTCCACGCGGCGCTGGCCCGCCACTTCGGGTACAAGCTGTCCATCCATTCGGGGTCTGACAAGTTCAGCGTGTTCCCGTCCATCGGCAGGCACACCCAGGGCGTGTTTCACGTCAAGACCGCGGGAACCAACTGGCTGGAGGCCATGCGCGTCGTGGCGGAGAAGGACCCCGCGCTGTACCGGGAGGTGCACGCTTACGCGCTGACCGCGTTTTTCGAGGCCACGACGTACTACCATGTGACGACGAACCTGGCGAATATCCCGGCGCTTTCCACCCTTTCGGACGCGCAGCTTCCGGCGCTGTTTGAAAACAACGACGCGCGGCAGCTGATTCACATCACCTATGGGCTGATTTTAGGCCACGGGGACTTCAAGGAGCGGCTGTACGGGCTGTGGCGGACGCACGCCGAGGCGTACGCGGCGGCGCTTGAAAAGCATATCGGCCGGCACCTGCAAGCGCTGGGCGTCAAGGCGCGCGGGTAAGCAAACGGGCTGCTGCACAAAAGCGTGCGGCAGCCCGTTTGCCGCAGCCAGCATGCAGTTCGCGCATCAAAGAAGGGGACCGGGGGCGATGCCCCCGGCGGTTTCCAAAGGCAGCGCCTTTGGCCGCCGGAGGCCTTTTCGCGCGCGGGGCAGAGCGAACCGGGAAGGGCGATTTCGTTCCCCCGCGCCGCGCCCTTTTCCGCCCCCAACACCGGTGCGGCGCGGGTTCCTCTCCGGCGCTCGCGCGCACGCGAGCGAGGACGCCCGCACGGACCACCGTACTTTTCCTGCCCTGTTTCCCTCCCGCGCCGCCAAAGCCACGTTGCCGACACAGCAAGGCCGCCGGAAAGCTCCTTCCCGGCGGCCTTGGTCTGTCGCGCGCTACCCCTACAGGCGCGAGGCGGCGGCCTCGTCCAAAATCACCGTCACGTCGGGATGGAACCGCAAAATGCTGGCCTGCACCCGCGGGGTCACCGGCCCCTTGAGCGCCGTCGCGGTAATCTCCGCCTTGTCCTGGCCGTTGATCACCAGCACGATGCCCCTGGCGCGCATGATGGTGCCGATGCCCATGGACAGCGCGCGGCGCGGCACCTCGTCGGCGGAGGCGAAAAACCGTTTGTTGGCCTCGATGGTCCGCTCCGTCAGCGTGACGCAATGGGTGTCGGGAACGAATATGTCGCCCGGCTCGTTGAAGCCGATGTGCCCGTTATGGCCGATGCCCAGCAGCTGCAGGTCAATGCCGCCCGCCGCCGCGATGTCCGCCTCATAGCGGGCGCACTCGGCGTCAAGGTCCTTCGCGTTGCCGTCCGGCAGGCGATAGTTGCCCTTTTGAAGGTTCACCTTGGAAAACAGGTGTTCATACATGAACGCAAAATAGCTTTGCGGATGCGCGGGATCCATGCCGACATACTCATCCAGGTTAAACGTGCGCACCCGGCTGAAATCCAAAGCGCCCCTGCGGTGAAGCCCGGAAAGCGCGGCATACGTATGAATCGGCGTGGAGCCGGTGGCAAAACCCAGCACGCTGTCGGCCTTGCGCAAAATCTGCGCGGCAAACAGGCTTGCCGCCGCCTCACCCTGCGCCTGCTTGTCCCTGCAAACCACAATTCTCATGGAAACGTCCTCCCCTATCATTCGACCTTATTCGCGTACCGTATTGTAGCACTTTGACGGCAAAGTTGCAAATCCGCCCGGGAAGGCGGACGGCAAAAAACTGCGGCCGGGCCGCGCCCGTTTGGCAAAAAAGCCGCCCCGAACCAGCTCGGAGCGGCTTTTTCACGGCGCGGCCGCTATTTGATGGAAATATCCGGGAGCCACGCCTGGTCGTCCTTCACCGGCAGCGCGAATACCTTGCCCAGGTTCTTTACGTCCCGCGCCTCATGGTATGTAAACAGCATCCGCCCGTCTGCCTGGCGGCCGAGAACTTCAATTTTTCCCGTCGGGTGGGACATGCAGAACGTAAACCCCTTGCCCAGGCCGTTTTGCAGGGCTTTGGCGCCGTTGACAATGTCAAGCGCCCTCAGGAGCGGCACCTGGAACTGCGCCTTGACCCCGGACACGGGCCGGCACTGGAACACGTAATAGGGGGAAACGCCCGCGCGCGTCAGACCTCGAAGCAGCGCGGCAAGCGTCGTGACGTCGTCGTTTACGCCCTTCAAAAGCACGGTTTGGTTTTTCACAGGGATCAAAAGGCGCATCACCGTGCGGATGGCCTCCGTTGCCTGCTCCGTCAGCTCGCGCGGGTGGTTGAACTGCGTGACCAGAAAGATCTGCTTGCGCCTGGCGTACGTTTCCAGCACCCTTTGCAGATCCAAGTCCTCCAGAATTCTTTGCGGAAACACGACGGGCGTGCGCGAGCCGATGCGGATCACGTCCAGATGGTCGATGCCGGAGAGCAGCGAAAGCAGCGTTTCCAGGCGATCGTTGCGGTTTAGAAGCGCGTCCCCGCCGGACACCAGCACGTTCGTGATCTCCTCGTGCGCCCGGATGTAGGCGACCATGGCGTCAAACCGCTTGGCGATTTCGGTGTCCGAAAGGCCGACCAGGCGCTTGCGGAAGCAATGCCGGCAGTACATGGCGCATTGGTTGGTCGATAGAAGCATCGCCGTCTGCGCGTACTTGTGCTGCAGGCCCTCCACCACGGTGTTGTCCTTCTCTCCGCTGGTGTCAAAACTGCCGGACAGGTCCGTCTCGGCAATCGAGGGGATGGCCATCTTGCGGATGGGGTCGTTTGGATCGGAAAAATCGATCAGGGAAAGGTAATACGGGGGGATCGATAGGGGGAACCGTTCCAAAATGGCCTCCATTTGCCGCTTTTCCTCCTGGGAAAGCGGCAGGTAGGGGGCAAGGTCCTCCACGGTGCGCAGGTTGCGCGCAAGGGCGTTTTGCCAGTTCATGCCATTCTCCTTTCGTTCGTGCGCGATAGAAAGACTCCTTCCTACAAAGTTTTGCACGTTTATCATTCCTATTATAAAGGAAAATGAAGCGATGCGCAAGGAAAGAACGGATGGTTTTGTGCGCCCTGCGCTGTTTGCATCGTGAAGGGCGTTGGACGCTTGCGGCGGCACGCAAGCCGCACGGAAAGTGCGGTTTGTGGGCGGAGAGAAAGGATACGGCCGGAGATCCCGCTTGTTTTCCGGGTGACGACGTGCGGGCGGCCTCGCTCGCGTGCGCGCGAGCATCGGGGAGGAACCCGCGCCGCACGGGTGTTGGGAGCGGAAAAGGGGTGCGGCGCGGGGGTGCCGGGAGGATGCCTTCCTTGGCGGCTTGAAAGCGCGCGGGAAAGGGCCTCCGGCGGCCAAAGGCGCCGCCTTTGGAAACCGCCGGGG
>CAZUIA010000093.1:0-10516 GCA_964620835.1 uncultured Oscillospiraceae bacterium | reverse complement strand
CCAGCGGACCGGTTCGACGGATACGCCCGGGTAGGCCGGGTGCGCATAGCTTGCGTAGGCCGGCGCCCTGTCCATCGGGAACCGGCAGCGGCCGCCCTGGAAGTGATCGTGGTTCAAAATTGAGCCGCCGACAATGGGCAAATCGGCGTTGCTTCCTATAAAGTAATGGGGAAACAGATCGACGAATTCCAGCAGCATGGAAAAGGTGCGGCGCGTGATGGCCATGGGCACGTGCTTTTCGTTGAGCGCGATGAGATGCTCCTCATAATAGGCGTACGGTGAAAACTGCAGCCGCCACGGCTCGCCCGAAAGCCGGATGGGCACCGTGCGCAGCGTCGCGTGCGAGGCATAACCCGGCCGGCCGTGATAGCCTTCGTTTTCAAGGCACAGCATGCACGGCGGATACCCGCTCGCCGGGGCGTCTTTTAACTTGGCGATCTCGCGCGGGTCCTTTTCCGGCTTGGCCAGGTTGATGGTGATCTGAAGCTCGCCGTAGGGCGACGGCGAGGAAAACGCCACGTTGCGCTTGATTTGGTCCACGCGGATGTAGTCGTTTGCACGGCAGAGGGCATAGAACCAGTCCGTGGCGGCCCTTACGCCCCGCTTTCGCCAAAGCGCCGCGAACGTTTCAATGATCCGCGAAGGTGGGGGCGTAATCAGGTTCATCAGGCGCGCGCCGAACTGCTCGGCTGAAAACGGGCCGTCATCGATCAGGCCGCTTGCCGCCGCGATTTGCGTCAAAGCCGCCAGCAGGGGCGTCGCGGTTTCAGGCGGGGCGGAATCGGCGGGCGGTGAAAACGCCTCCCGCGGCGCGCCGATGCCCATGGCGAAAAGCAGCTGGTTGCGCGCAAAATACACATCCTCCGCGGCAAGCAGCCCTTTTTCTCGGCCAAAGGCCAACAGTTCTTCAATGATTAAAAGCGTATGCACAAAGATCCCCCTTTCGGTCCGCGTTTGAGTATACCCAGCGAAAGCGACAGGCACAATGGAAAATCGTTGCCATCACCTTGACAAAACGCGACAATGATGGAACAATGAACGCATGCGCGGTTTTTGATCCGGAAAGGGGCGGTTTTTGATGCACGCGGTGGAAGACGTGAAGCGCTTTTTGGCGTCCGCGCCGTGCGCGGACGCGCTTGCGGCGCTGTACGGCGGCGAGGCGGTCCCTGTGCAGGCGCAAAGGTACGCGCGGCTTGCCGAACGGTTTTTTGCCCGCTTCCCGGCGCATGCGCAGGTGCGCTTGATTTCCGCGCCCGGCCGCGCGGAGATCGGCGGCAACCATACCGACCACCAGCGCGGGCGGGTGCTCGCGGCGGCGGTCAATCTGGATACGGCGGCGGCGGTGGCGAAAAACGAAGGAAGGTTCGCGCGCATTGACAGCGAAGGGTTTGCGCCGATGGAGGTGGACCTTTGCGACCTTTCGCCCAAAGAGGCGGAAAAGGGCACGGCGGCGGCGGTCGTGCGCGGGTGCGCGGCGCGCATGGCGGCGCTTGGCTTTCCCGTCGGCGGGTTTGACGCGGCGGTGACGTCCAGCGTGCTGGTCGGGTCGGGCCTCAGCTCCTCGGCGGCCTTTGAGGTGCTGATCTGCGCCATTTTGGACGCGCTCTATGGAAACGGCGCGCTTTCGCCGGTCCTTCGCGCGAAGATTTCCCAATACGCGGAAAACGTCTACTTCGGCAAGCCCAGCGGCCTGATGGATCAGATGGCCAGCTCCGTGGGCGGGCTGGTGGCGATCGATTTTGCGGCGGACGAGCCGGACATTGCGCCGCTTTCGTTTGACTTTGCCGCGCGCGGCTACGCGCTGGCGGTGGTAAACACCGGGGGCAGCCACGACGACCTGACGGACGCGTACGCGGCCATCCGCGCCGAAATGGAGCAGGTGGCGGCCCATTTGGGCGAGGCGTGCCTGCGGCCGGTGGACCCAAAGCGGTTTGAACGGGAACTGCCCGCGCTTTACGGCAAGGTATCCGACCGCGCGCTGCTGCGGGCGCTGCACTTCTTTGACGAAAACGCGCGCGTTGTGGAGCAGGTGAACGCGCTGAAGGCGGAGGAGCTGGACCGCTTTTTTCGGCTCGTCATCGCGTCGGGCGAAAGCTCGTGGAAGCTTTTGCAAAACGTGTGGGCGTTTCCCGCGTCGCAGCCGATCGCGCTGGCGCTGGAGCTCTCGCGCCGCATGCTGGAGGGCGCGGGCGCGTGGCGCGTGCACGGGGGCGGGTTTGCGGGCACCATCCTCGCGTTTGTGCCGCTTGATAAGATGGACGCCTACCGCGCGCGCATGGACGCGGTCTTCAAAACGGGCGCGTGCCGGATGCTCGGCATCCGCCCGGTGGGGGCATATGAACTGAAGATTCAATAAAGAAGGGGGATCCTTGAATGCTGCTGATTCGAAATGGAAAGCTTCTGACCATGGGCGAGCGTGACTATCCGGACGGGGGAGACCTGCTCGTGGATCAGGGCAAGGTCGTCGCCGTGGGGACCGATCTGTCCGCGCCGGGCGCGAAGGTGGTCGACGCCAAGGGGCTGTACGTGCTGCCGGGCCTGGTCGACGCCCATTGCCACGTCGGCATGTGGGAGGACGGCATGCGCGAGGAGGGCAACGACGGCAACGAGATCACCGCGCCGGTGACCGCCGAGATGCGCGGCATAGACGGCCTGAACCCCTATGACCGCTGCTGGGAAGAGGCGCTGGAGGCCGGCGTGACCACCGTCGCCACCGGCCCCGGCTCCGCGAACGTGGTCGGCGGGCAGTTTGTGGCGATGAAGACGACGCCCGGCCCGGTCGAAAGCCGCCTGCTGGTCGAGCCGCTCGCGCTCAAGACCGCGTTTGGCGAAAACCCCAAGCGCTGCTACGGCAGCATGAAGCAGACCCCCTCCACCCGCATGGCAACGGCCGCGATTTTCCGCCAGGCCATGATCGACGGGCTGACATACGCGCAAAAGCTGGAGGTTGAGGACGAGAGCAAGCGCCCGGAGCGGAACCTACGCAAGGAGATCCTCGCCCTGGCCGCGGCCGGAAAGCTGCTGGTGAAGGCGCACGCGCACCGCGCGGACGACATCCTGACCGCCATCCGCCTTCGCGACGAGTTTCACCTTCGCATGACGATCGAGCACTGCACCGAAGGGTACATGATCGCCGGGGAACTGAAGCGCGCGGGCATCCCCGTCATCCTGGGGCCGCTGCTTTCCGAGCGCAGCAAGATTGAGCTTCGCAACCTCACGTTCAAGGCCCCGGCCACGCTTTACAAGGCGGGCGTGCGCTTTGCGCTGATGACGGACCACCCGGTGATTCCACTGCAATACCTGATCCTGTCCGCGTCCCTGGCGGTGCGGGAAGGGCTTCCGGAGCGGGAAGCGCTCCTGTGCGTGACGAGGAACGCGGCCTGGACCATCGGCCTTGAGGACCGGCTCGGCTCGCTGGAGCCGGGCAAGGACGCCGACTTTGCCCTCTACGACGGCCATCCGCTGGACGCGCGGTATACGGCGCGGCAGGTGTATGTCGGCGGCGAGCTGGTGAGCGAGCGGTAACGCGGCAAAGCGTCCGGGAGGCGCCGCGGGCGCCAGGCAGGCACTTTACAAACGGCCCGGGAGGCGCTATACTGTTTTTGCAAAACAGCATAGCCCCCGGGGCGCCTTTGCGCCCGACGCGAAAGATCTTCAGGGCAGGGTGTGATCCCCGACCGGCGGTACAGTCCGCGAGCCGAAAGGCAGATTCGGTGCGATTCCGAGACCGACAGTAACAGTCTGGATGAAAGAAGAGCTTGACCCCTGATCTTTTTGCGGATCCAGGGGTCGCTTTGCGGAAAAAGGGAGTGGGATCTATGGCACAACAGGTCAAAAAGAGGATGGATGTCGGCACGCTCGCCCGAATCGGCATGATGGCGGCGATCGCGACGCTGCTTTCGTTTTTTCCGGAAATCCCTCTGGCGTTTTTCGCGCCGTGGCTGAAGCTGGACTTTTCCTATGTGCCGGTGCTGCTGACGGCCTTTGCGCTGGGCAACTGGGCGGGCATCGCGGTGCTGACGGTCAAAAATTTTTTCCAGCTGATCACCACCTCCTCCGGCGGCGTGGGACAGCTTGCGGACATGCTTGTCGGCGTTTCGATGGTGTTGCCGGCGACCTTTTTCTACCGGCGCACGCACACGCGAAAGGGCGCGCTGATCGGCATGCTGCTGGGCGTCCTTTCGATGGTCGCCGTCGGCGTTCTGGCCAATCGGTTCGTGCTGCTGCCGTTTTTCATGGGCAGCGGGTTTACGGCCTATATGGAGCAAAACCCGTACATCCTGTGGGCGGCGGTCGCGCCGTTCAACCTGGTCAAGGGCGCGTCGGTTTGCCTGGTAACGTTCCTCCTGTATAAGCAGTTGTCCCCGTTTCTGAAGCGCGGACTGAAAGGATAGGGCTTGGAGACATTTTCGGAACTGGAAACGGAACAGCTGGGACGGTCGCTCGCGGCGAAGCTTCGCCCGGGCGACGTCGTGCTCCTGTACGGCGAGTTGGGCGCGGGCAAAACCGCCTTCGCGCGCGGCGTGGCGCGCGGGCTCGGCGTTCAGGGGCCCGTCGCAAGCCCCACGTTCACGCTCCTGCGCATGTACGAGGCCGCGGCGCCGCTTCGCCATTTTGACCTGTACCGGCTCGCGGGGGAGGACGACTTTTTCGCCGCCGGGCTTGAGGAGCACCTCGGCACGGATGCCGTCGCGCTGGTGGAGTGGCCCGAGCGGTGCGAGGGCGCGCTGCCAAGGGCGCGGCTGGAGGTGCGCATCGCGTATGGGGAAGCTGACAATGAGCGGCGCATCACGCTAACGCCCGCGGGCGGTTTTCGGGAGGTTGTGCTATGAGCACGGTGCTCGCCATGGACACGTCCGGTCCGTCGCTCAGCGTCGCGCTGGTGCGGGACGGAAAGGCGGTATTCGAGCGCACGCAGCAAAACGGGCGGACGCATTCGGCCAGCCTGATGCCGTTGGTGGACGAAGCGCTTCAAACCGGGGGGATCCGGATGGCGCAGGTGGACCTGCTGGCCGCCGTGCACGGTCCCGGATCCTTCACCGGCGTTCGCATCGGCGTGGCGACGGCCAAGGGGCTTGCGCACGCGGCGGGCAAGCCGTGCCTGGGCGTGAACGCGCTGGAGGCGCTTTCAAGGAACGCGGGCCTGTTCTGCGGCGCCGTGTGCGCGCTGCAGGACGCGCGGGCCGGCCAGGTTTACTGCGCGGCCTATCGGGACGGCGAGCGGGTTTTGAAGGACGCGGCGAAGAAGCTTTCGGAGTTCCTGGAGGAAGCAAGGCGCTTGGGGCGCTGCTGCTTTGTCGGCGACGGCGCGGCGGCGCACCGAAGCGGGATCGCGGAGGCCATGGGGGAGCTTGCCGTCTTTGCGCCGGAAAGCGACATGATGATCCGCGCGTCGCACGTGGCGCTGCTGGCGCTTGAAAAGGCCCATCTCGCGGGCACCTGGCGCGAGCTTTTGCCGTACTACCTGCGCGCGCCGCAGGCCGAGCGCGAGCGCGCCGCGCGGGAGGCGGGCCGTGTCTGAACCCGTTTTGCGGCCGATGGTGCTTTCCGATGTGGACGACGTGCAGGAAATCGAAAAGGGCTGCTTTTCCGTTCCCTGGTCCCGCGAATCGTTCGTGCAGGAGATCACGGAAAACAAATGCGCGCGGTACCTGGTGCTGGAGCTTTCCGGCCGGGTCATCGCCTACGCGGGCATGTGGCTGGTGATGGACGAGGGGCATATCACCAACATCGCCGTACACCCGGATTTTCGGGGAAGGGGCTATGGCGAGCGGGTAACGCGCGCGCTGATGCAGTGCGCGTCGGACAACGGCATGGTCTGGATGACCCTGGAGGTGCGCCGAAGCAACCTTGTCGCGCAGGCGCTGTACCGCAAGGTGGGGTTTTTTGATGTGGGCTACCGGAAGCGTTATTATGAGGACAACCGGGAAGACGCGCTGATCATGGCGTGCGAGAACTTACCTTTGCCCAGGGATTGATTTTTTCATTTCTTTTTGCTATACTGCCTTTTGGCGGCTGTGATGACAGCCGGGTCCCGTGCAATGTTGCCGCGTGAATCCTGTCAGGTCCGGAAGGAAGCAGCAGTAAGCGATGCGCGCATGTGCCGCGGGGGTGCCTGGCTTGAGTAGCCGTCTTTTTTTGTCGAGAAATGGGAGAGGTGCGTGTCGTTTTTTCGCGTTTTCCCGGGGAGAAATCGCGGGGTTTATGTCAAATAAAGGGACCAAAAGTAGTTTTTTACGAAATTATTAAAATTTTTGTAGAATTGCGTGACAAATGAAGATGAGCATGCTATACTAATGCAACAAACGTCAGACTACAACTAAATAGGAGGCAGAAGCATGCTGGAAAGCGCAGGAAGATTTGGTGTCGCGACAGGTTGGGGTCATGATATCCGCACGCATTTGAACATCCTCCTGAGCGGAATATGCATGATAAGCACGGGAAAGCTCACAAAGGCTCAAACGAATCAATACCTGAACATGCTGTGCGACAATGTGCTGGCAATCCTTCGTATGGTCAATCGTCTGATGGAAGCGGATTGCGTGTGCGAGCAGCATGAGACAAAAATGCAGGATCATCAAATCGACGGCTTTCTGACGAAATTGGCGGAGGATATTCGGCTGTATGCCGCTTCCAAAAACATCGAGGTGCTGTATGATATCGCTTCACCACTTTATGCGCACTGCAATATGGAAATGCTCGAACGGGTGCTGTATAACCTTTTGTCCAACGCGGTCAAGTATACGGATGCCAACGGGTTTGTGTACATCTCCGCGCGCGATAAGGGCGATAGCGTCCAGATCAACGTGGCCGATACCGGCCGCGGGCTGACAGAGGCGCAGCTTCAGGCGGTTTGCTCCGACGACCCAAACGCCAAAGGCATCGGCATCGGCCTTCGTCTGGTCAAATCGATGACCGCGCAGATGCGCGGCCGCATCGAGTGCACAAGCCGGGAACGCGTGGGCACGACGTTTTACCTGCACGTACCGCCGGCGGTCGCCAACGCCGAGTCCGCTTTGGTGGAAACCGTGAGCGCGGAAGGCTCCGTATCCTGCCTCGCTAAGTCTTCTTGACCAAGCCGGGCGTTTGCCGTATACTCTTTATCGGAAGAGGATAAGGAGGCGTGCAAATGATTGACTTGGCTTGCGTTCGCGCGGCCGATCCGGAGCTGTTTTCCGCAATGCAGCGTGAGTTGGATCGCCAGCGCGAACATTTGGAACTGATTGCGTCGGAAAACTATGTCAGCCCCGCGGTCATGGCCGCGCTGGGTTCTCATCTGACAAACAAGTATGCGGAGGGATATCCGGGCAAGCGGTACTATGGCGGCTGCGAATATGTCGATATCGCCGAGGAACTCGCGCGGGCACGCGCCAAAGAGCTTTTTGCCGCCGAACACGCCAACGTACAGCCGCATTCGGGCGCACAGGCCAACATGGCCGTATATTTTGCATTCCTTACGCCGGGCGATACGGTCGTCGGGATGAACCTATCCCATGGCGGGCACCTGACGCATGGAAGCCCGGTCAACATTTCCGGAACCTATTTTCATTTTGTGCCCTACGGCGTGTCGGACGCGGACGAGCGGATCGACTATGAGGCGTTGGCCGAAATCGTGCGAAAGAGCCGCCCCAAGATGATTGTCGCCGGGGCCAGCGCGTACCCGCGCGCCATCGATTTTGCGCGCATCGGCGCGATTGCCAAGGAAGCGGGGGCCCTGTTCATGGTCGACATGGCGCACATCGCTGGCCTTGTGGCCGCTGGGCTGCACCAAAGCCCGGTGCCCTACGCGGACTTCGTCACCACGACCACGCACAAAACCCTGCGCGGCCCTCGCGGCGGCATGATTCTCTGCCGCAAGGAGCATGCCAAGGCGATCGACAAGGCCATCTTCCCGGGCACGCAGGGTGGACCGCTGATGCATGCGATCGCCGCGAAAGCGGTCGCGTTCAAAGAAGCGCTGGACCCTTCCTTCAAGGCCTATCAGCAGCGAATCCTTCAAAATGCCAAGGCGATGGAGCGGGCGTTTGCGGCCCGGGACGTGCGCATGGTGTCCGGCGGCACGGACAACCACCTGCTGCTGCTGAACCTGACCGGCACCGGCGTGACGGGCAAGGCGCTGGAGGCGCTGCTCGGCGCGGCGAACATCACCGTCAACAAAAACACCGTGCCCAGCGAAACGCTCAGCCCCTTTGTCACCAGCGGCATCCGCATCGGCACCTCCGCGGTGACGACGCGCGGCATGAACGAAGCGGACATGGAGAGAATCGCCGGCTGGATCACCCGGGTGCTTCGCGAGGGCGAGGGGTGCGTCGAGCAAGTGCGCGGCGAGGTGCTCGCGCTTTGCAAACAGTACCCGCTCTATACACAGGATGTGTTGGCATAAACCCGAGTAAATTTGTCAAAAATAGCGGCGCGTCCTCTTGACAGGGCGCGCTTTCCATGTTAGCATCATACCCGAGGAATCTACTCGGGATTCAACGGGAGGTGAGCGAATGAAACTGTCGACCCGCTGCCGGTACGGGATACACGCCATGTTTGACCTGGCGCAAAACGCTGGAAACGGGCCGCAAACCATCCGCTCCATCGCCGAGAGGCAGCTCGTGCCGGAGCAATACCTGGAGCAGATCATCGGGGTGCTTCGGCGGGAGGGCCTGGTGGAGAGCGTGCGCGGCGCGCAGGGCGGCTATATGCTGGCCAAGGCGCCGGGCGAGATCTCCGTGGGGCAGCTTTTGCGCCTGCTCGAAGGGCCGGTCCTGATCGCCGATTGCATCATCGATGAAGGCGCCTGCATCCGAAGCGGGCAGTGCCCGTCGCGGCTGGTATGGGAACAGCTCAGCAAGTGCATCGACGCGGTGGTTGATTCCATTACGCTTCAGGATATGCTGGAGGATCACATCCGGCTTTCAAAGAAGAAGGAGTGAACGCATGAGACGGGTTTATCTGGACAACGCGGCCACTACCCGTGTAAAGGACGAAGTGCTTGAGGAGATGCTGCCCTATTTTTCACAGGCATACGGCAATCCTTCGAGCATTCACGGCTTTGGCAGGGAGACCAAAAAAGCGATCGAGCACGCCCGCGAGCAGGTGGCGGCCGCGATCGGCGCGGAAAAGGGCGAGATCTACTTCACCGGCGGCGGCACCGAGGCCGACAACTGGATCGTAAAGGGCGCGGCGTTTGCCAACCGGAAAAAGGGGAACCACATCGTCACCACGGCGATTGAGCACCACGCGCTGCTTCATACCTGCCAGTGGCTGGAAAAGCAGGGGTTTCGCGTGACCTATTTGCCCGTGGACGGCGACGGGCTCGTCGATCCCAAAGCGCTTGAAGCGGCGATGACCGAAGAAACCATCCTGGTGTCGATCATGTTCGCCAACAACGAGATCGGTACCATTCAGCCGATCGCCGCTCTTTCCGCCATCGCCCACGCGCGCGGCGCCCTGTTCCATACCGACGCGGTGCAGGCCATCGGTGCGGTGCCGATCCGCGTCAAAGAGATGGGCATCGACGCGCTTTCGATGGCCGCGCACAAGTTCTACGGCCCCAAGGGCGTGGGTGCGCTATATCTGAAGAAGGGGCTGCGCGTGGACGTGAACCAGCAGGGCGGCGCGCAGGAAAGGTCGCGGCGCGGCGGCACGGAGAACGTGCCGGGCATCGTCGGCATGGGCAAGGCCATCGAGCTGGCGACCGAAAACCTTGAGGAGCACGCGGCCCGGCTCACAAAGCTTCGGGATCAGCTGATCGACGGCATTTTGGAGCGCATTCCCGAGGTGAGGCTGAACGGCCACCGGACAGAGCGCCTGCCCAACAACGTCAACGTATCCATCCGCTATATCGAGGGCGAAGCGCTCCTGCTCAGCTTGGACTTGGTCGGCATCGCGGGCTCCAGCGGGTCCGCGTGCACGTCCGGCTCGCTCGACCCGTCGCATGTGCTGCTGGGCATCGGGCTTCCGCACGAGATCGCGCACGGGTCGCTTCGGCTTACGCTGGGCGATTTCAACACCGAAGAGGACGTTTCGTACGTGCTGGAGGAATTGCCGAAGATCGTTTCCAGGCTGCGCGCCATGTCGCCGCTGTTCAACCAAATCAAAGGGGGCGAAGTGCTTGTATAGCGATCAGGTGATGGATCATTTTGAAAACCCCAGAAACGTCGGGGAAATAGAGGATGCCAATGGCGTGGGCACGGTGGGCAACGCCAAGTGCGGCGACATTATGCGCATGTACCTGAAGGTGGAAAACGACGTCATCGTCGACGTCAAGTTCAAGACCTTCGGCTGCGGCGCGGCCATCGCGACCAGCAGCATGGCGACCGAAATGGTGAAGGGAAAGACGATCGGCGAGGCGTTGAAGCTGACGAACCAGGCCGTGGCCGACGCGCTCGGCGGCCTTCCGCCGGTCAAAATGCACTGCTCCATGCTGGCCGAGGAAGCGATCCGGGCCGCGATCGAGGACTATCGGGCAAAGCATCCGGTGGCGTGACGCGCGCTTTGTCGGACAAGCCGAGCGGCCCGGCGGGGG
>CAZUIA010000092.1:0-10710 GCA_964620835.1 uncultured Oscillospiraceae bacterium | reverse complement strand
ATATACCGGCGGACCTGCCCCATAAACGCTTCGGCGCTTTCCATCACGCCCCCGCCCAGGACGATGATCTCCGGATCAAACAGCGTGGCGACGTCCACCAGCACAAGCGAAAGCGTTTCCACAAAGTCATGCACGATTTCCTGCGCCCAGCGCTCCCCTTCCGCGGCCAAGGCGAACAGGTCTACCGCCGTAGCGGCCTTGTTCGCCTTCCCCTGCGCCGCGAGCGCCTCCCGCACGCGCTTGCCAAGCCCAAACCCGGAAATGCGTTCCTCCAGCGCGCCCATGCTCTCATACTGGCGCGAAAGCTGGCCCGGCTCCAGGAGCAGATACCCAAGCTCGCCGGCCGCCGTGTGCGCGCCGCGCAGAATGCACCGCCCCAGCACCACGCCCATGCCGATCAGGGTGCCGACGTGAATGTACACAAGATCGTCGCACTGCTTGCCGTACCCAAACCACATTTCGCCGAGCGCCGCCAGGTTGACGTCGTTTTCCACCAGCACGGGGCACTCGTAATGCGGCGTCAATCGGTCGGCCAGCCGGAAGTTGTTCAGCCCCACGGCAGGGGCGGCGATGACACGGTTGCCGTCGATCACAACGCCCGGCACGCCCACAGAGATGCCTCGCACCCTGCGATGGCCCACCAAGCCAAGCATTTCGTCGGCCAGCGACTTGACCAGATCTATGCACTGCTCGCCCTTTCGTCCGTCCGTTTTCAGCACGCGCGTTTCGAGCAGATTGCCCGTGATGTCACACAGGCACGCGGTGGTCCGGTTTCCGCCCAGCACGATGGAGACGACCACATTTTGCTGGGTGTCCAGCTCGATCAAGGGGCGCCGGCGCCCGCCGCTGAACTCATATTCGCCCTGCAGGTGCACCAAGCGCTCCTCCATCAGCTCGTCGGTGATGCGCACCACGCTGGAAAGGCTCAGCGAAAGGTCCGTGGCGATGGCGGAACGCGATACCACGCCCTGCCGGCGCAGGTATTCCAAAATACAGGTGCGGTTGATGTCCCGCATTTCCTTTGGCGTAATGCACTTGAGTGTCATCCTATGTTCCTCCCGGCGAGTCTGCTACCGGTATTATGCAAGAAACGGAAGAAATTTGCAAGAACCATTGAAAAACTGCGCCGGAAAGAACAGGCATGCGCGGCACTTTTCCCTGCAAAGCACCCCCGCATGCCGGGAAACAAGCGGCCGTCCCGCGCCGCGGAAAATCAGGCCACACGCGCAAGCGGGCGCAAAAAGGGGCGCCGCGCCCACCGGCCGCAGCGCCCCTTTTTTGCGCTTCAGATCCTCGCCACGCCGCTCTCCCGCGCGGCCTTGGCGACCGCCGCCGCCACCGCCGGGCCCACGCGCTTGTCAAACGCCTCGGGAATGATATATTCCGGCGACAGCTCCTCCTCAGACACCAATAAGGCGATGGCGTAGGCCGCCGCCAGCTTCATTTCGTCGTTGATGTCGCTGGCCCGAACATCGAGCGCGCCGCGGAAAATGCCGGGGAACGCCAGCACGTTGTTGATCTGGTTCGGGAAATCGCTGCGGCCGGTGCCGATCACCTTCGCGCCGCCCGCCTTGGCCTCGCCCGGGAAGATCTCCGGCACGGGGTTGGCCATCGGCAGCACAATCGCGCCTTCCGCCATCGTCGATACCATCTCCCGCGTCACAATGCCCGGCGCCGACACGCCGATGAACACGTCGGCTCCGCTGAGCGCGTCCGCGAGCGAGCCGCGCTTCTTGGCGCGGTTGGTCACCTTGGCGATCTCCTGCTGCGCGGGGTTGATATCGTCCGCGCCCTCGCAGAGGATGCCGTGACGCCCGACGAGGAGCAGATCCTGCGCACCCATGCGCATCAGCAGCTTGGCGATGGAAATGCCGGCCGCGCCCGCGCCGCTGAGCACCACGCGCACGGTCTCCATCCGCTTGCCCACCACGCGCAGCGCGTTCACCAGCGCCGCCGCCGTGACGACCGCGGTGCCGTGCTGATCGTCATGGAAAATCGGGATATCGCACAGCTCCTTCAGCCGCCGCTCGATTTCAAAGCAGCGGGGCGCGGCAATGTCCTCCAGGTTGATGCCGCCAAAGCTGCCCGACAGCAGGTAGACCGTGCGCACGATCTCGTCCACATCTTTGGAACGGATGCAAAGCGGGAACGCATCCACGTCTCCGAACTCCTTGAAAAGGCAGCACTTGCCCTCCATGACGGGCATGCCCGCCTCCGGGCCGATGTCGCCCAGGCCCAGCACGGCCGTCCCGTCGGTGACGACGGCCACCATGTTGCCGCGCCGGGTCAGCGTGAAGGACTTGGCGTAGTCCTTTTGAATCGCCAGACACGGCTCGGCCACGCCCGGCGTATACGCGATGGACAGCTCCTCCCGGTTTGTGACCGGCACCCTGGATACGACCCCGATTTTTCCTTGCCACGTTTCATGCATCAAAAGCGCGGTCTCTTTCATATCCACTCTTCTTTCCACCCCCGAACCATCATAGCGCATTTTGGTGCTTCACGCAATATGGTTTTCCCCCTTGCGTTCCAGCCTTCGGACGGCGGCATAGCGCTTTTTGCGCGCCCACTCGTCCGTGATGCCCAGCTCCTCGCCAATCTGCGTATCGCTCCAGCCCATCAGGTAGTAATACCGCATCACCGTCCGCGCGCGCCTGTCGTGCAGCAGGCCGATATATTCCTCCAGCCTGGCCAGGTCCAGGAGCGCTTCCCTCTCGCGCTTTTCCAGCAGCTTTCGGTATCGGCTGTCCCCCTGGCATTCCCGCCCTTGCGAAAGCCGCTCGAGCTGCCGCCTAAGCGCCTTCAGTTCCTCCGGCGCCTGTCTGCACCGGGACAAAAGCGGCCGAATCTCCATAGCTTTCCCTCCTTTTCGCACCGCACCAGGTGCACAGCCTCAGGATCGGATGATCGAGCCTCGCCCCGCAGATGTGACAGCGGGGCGATGGTTCGCCCCGCCACTGGTCCGCCGCCCGCCAGGCCTCCTCCTGCGCGAGCGCCACTTTCATCGCCATCTCGCGCTCGGCCTCGGCACGCCTCCGCTCCCGGTTTCGCCCGCGCTTTCTTTTCGACACGCCGCCCCCTCCTCATTCGCCGTAATCGTCAAGGAAGATCTCCGTCAGCTCCTTGCGCGTGAGCTGAAGCGCTTTGCCGATGGCGTATATCTCCACCAGAAAGAATCCTTTGTTCGCCCCGTGTATTTTGCGGTTGAGCGTCGTCCGCTCCACGCCGATCACCCCCGCCATCGCCTCCTGGCTAAAGCCGTACCGCCGCATCCTTTGGTGAAGCAGCTCCTTGTCCATCCGTTCCCCTCCTTGGTTTCGCCTCCAAGATATACGAACATTTGTTCTTTTTTATGTTTTAACACGGGAACAAACGTTTGTCAATCGCATATTTGGCACATTCGTCGTTTGCCCGAAATGAATTGTCGCCTTCACTTTGGCCGCGCGTCAAAATATCCATGGCATGCCGCGTGGCGGCCGCCTCAGGCGGACAATCCGCGGTTTTATCAGGAGCGTTCCGTGCTATACTCAACCATGGAGAGGGATTGGAGGCATAGGAATGAGCGGAGGACTTGTTGAAACGATTGCGGAGCAGACCGTCATCCTGCTGCATAATGTCAAGATTTGCATCCTTACCTGTACGATGGACTATATTCTATGCGGCATGCCTGTATGGAAACATGTCTACCATGCGCTGCATTCCTGCGATCAATGGTTCATAAACCCCAACCGATATGGTGAGGAACCTCCCTTTCACCGCCCCGGGCTGAATTCACTGAATCACAAAGATGAAACGGCCCTTTCACGGGAAACACTGCTTGAATATTGCGATCAGGTTCAAAACAAGGTGTTCGCTTATCTGGCCGATTTGGAGGATGACGCGCTGCGCGAAAAGCCGGAGGGCTGCGCGCATACGCGTATGGCCTTGATCCTGGGACAATACAGGCATCTGTGCGCCCATTTGGGCAATATCAACGCGGCCACCATGATCCAATCGGGAAATTGGCCCCGCGTGGTGGGTCTTGAGGGCGTTTTGTCCGCGGATTTATTTGAGTAGGGTGCGCTGGCCTCGAAATACCTGTTCTGTTTCTTGCCCGTGGTGTTGCTTACAGGTTTGCAGCGAACGCCGCGCGCTTGGCGGCGAACCATTTTCCCCGCAAAAAAGCGAAGGGGCCTGCCCGTCAAACTTGGGCAAGCCCTTTCCCTTCGCATCCGATGATAGAAAAAACCGCCCCTATGCCCTACCGCCCTTGCGCAAGCGCCTCCAGCAGCGCCCTTGCGGCCCGGGCCCGGTGGCTGATTTCGTTCTTCGCCTCCTCCGCCATTTCGGCGAACGTTTCTCCACTTTCATGGAGGAACAGCGGGTCATACCCGAAACCGCCCGCCCCTCTTTGCTCGTCTATGATCTCTCCGGGCACGCTTCCCTCCACAATCAGTGTTTCACGGCCCGGCCGCGCCAGCGCCATCGCGCAAACGAACCGTGCGCGCCAGGGCTTTTCATACCCCGCGAGGTGCCGGCGCAAGAGGTCGTTGTTGGCCTTGTCGTCCCCGTGGACGCCCGCGTACCGTGCCGAGCGCACGCCCGGCGCGCCGTAAAGCGCGTCCACCGAAAGGCCGGAATCGTCCGCAAGGGCCGGACAGCCGGTCAGCTTGAGCACGGCCTCGGCCTTCAGCCTCGCGTTTTCCGCAAAGGTTTCACCCGTTTCCTCCACGTCCGCCAGGACACCCGCTTCCTTGAGCGACAGCACCTCGTAGTGCTCCCGAAGCAGCGCGCGAAGCTCGCGCGCCTTGTGCCCGTTGTTTGTCGCCAGCAACAGCCGCGGCGCCCTGGGCGCGACCCAGCGCGCCGCGGGCCCCAGCGCCTCGCGCTGCTTCTTTGCAAGCTCCGCGATGCCCCCGGCCGCCAGGTCGAGCAGCCGGTCAAGCTCCCCGCGCGAAAATACACGTCCCTCGCCCGTGCCCTGCACCTCGATGAAGCGGCCTTCGCCGTCCATCACGACGTTCATGTCCACGTCGGCCCGGCTGTCCTGGTCGTAGCATAGGTCAAGCGCCGGCTCGCCCGCCACAATGCCGACGCTCACCGCCGCCACCTGGCGCACGATCGGGGTGTCAAACAGCTTCTTTTCGCCAATCAGCCTGTCCACCGCCAGCGCGAGGGCCACAAACCCGCCGGTGATGGACGCGGTGCGCGTGCCGCCGTCGGCCTCCAGCACATCGCAATCGATGGTGATCGTCCGCTCGCCCAGCCGGGAAAGGTCCACCGCCTGGCGTAGGGAGCGGCCGATAAGCCGGGAGATCTCCACGCCGCGCCCATCTTTTTTAAGGCCGTCCCGGGGCTTTCGCGCGGCCGTGGACGCGGGCAGCATCGCGTATTCCGCCGTCAGCCAGCCCTTGCCCGTGCCGCGCAAAAAGGGCGGCGCCCCCTCCGACACGCTGGCCGTGCACAGGACGCGGGTGCCGCCGCATTCCATCAGACAAGAGGGCGCGGTGCTGAGAAAACCTGGGTGGATCGCAACCGGGCGCAGGGGCATGAACGTTCCTCCCTTTTCTTTTGTGGATAGAGTATACCATTGTTTTGCCTTTTACTCAATCTCCATCACGCCGGGGAACCACGCTTCCAGCTCGGCGGCGCTGTTGACGAACGTCGGCACGGTCTCCTTGCTCTGGATGGTATAGGGCTTGCCCTCCACCTGGAACTCCACCTTTTCCACGCCCGGGAAGCGGCTGCAGGTCAGTTGGATGGCGCGAAGCGCGTGCCTTCCCCCGTCCGCCTGCGAGGCCACCTTCTCAAACTCCTTGGACAGGTTGATGATCGCGACCCCGTCCACGAGGCTGACGTCGATCAGGGCGCAGTTTTCCGGCAGCGCGCTTTGCAGGCCGCTGTCCGCCTTGGGCCCCTTGAGCAGCTCGAACACCGCCGTGTTCAGGTCCGCGTCGCCGTACACCACGCGGGTCACCGGCACCAGCATGCGGCCCGATTCCGAGGGGAAGTACAGCATCACCGTCTCGGCGCCTGAAAGGTCGGCGGTCGTCTCCACGCTCTCCAGGTTCAGGCCGCCGCCCGTGAACGCGCCGGAGATATCCGTGCCGTGCGTCAGCTTGCTGCGCTTTTGCCCGCCGACCAGGAACTCCACCGTGTCGACCGTGTCAAAGGTCGTCAGCGTCTCCACGATGGCGGTGACCAGCGCGCTTTCCTGTTCGGCGTCCGCAATGGCGAGCACCTCGTTGCTCATGTCCACGCGCGCCCGGCCGCCGGAGATGTCCAGGTCATACGTGGTGCCCTTTGGCGCGACCGTCAAAAGGCCCAGGGACGCGGCCTCCATGTCGTTGATGGTGCTGGAGGTCATCAGCGCCAGCGTGGCCTTGGCGATGCCCTCCTGCGCCGGCACCTCCCGCGTCACGGGCACGAGGTAGCCGCTGCCATCCCGGTAGTACAGGGTGGTCCGCTGCATCGGGACGCCCGGCTCGGCCACGGTGGTGGCGCTGTTGTCCTGCGGCACCTGCTCGTACGGCACCTCCACGAGCGGCGTCTGTGTGCCGCGCGCCGCCAGGAACAGCACCAGCGCCGCCGCCCCGCCAATGAGTATGCGCTCCAAATGCTCGCGTTTGAGCTTTACTTTCCCAAACTTCACGCCCATCACTCCTTTGCCGTTTCAGCATATGACGAGCCCCGCGGGTTTAGGACACAAGCCCGTCGGCCCATTTTGCTTTACACGCATCCTTGGGGGCGGTATAATGTTGCCTGAGGTGAAACCATGGACGGACTTTTGCTCGGCTTTGTGGCGCGCGAGCTTTCGGACACGCTTTCAGGCGCGCGCGTGGACAGGGTGCTGCAGCCCGAAAAGGATGAGCTGCACCTTCTGCTGCGCGGCCGTGAGGGGAGCTTTCGGCTTTTGCTTTCGGCCTGCGCGAACAACGCCCGCGCGCATTTGACAACGGAAACCAAACAAAACCCGGCCGAGCCGCCGATGTTTTGCATGCTGCTGCGAAAGCTGCTGGTGGGAAGCCGGGTGGCAAGCGTGCTGCAAATTGACGGCGACCGCGTGCTGGAGATCACGTTTGACTGCATGGACGAGCTGGGCGAGCGCGTCCTTCGCGTCCTGAGCGTTGAAATCATGAGCCGGCATTCCAACATCGTGCTGCGTGGCCCGGACGGCCGCATCGCCGATTCCATCCGCCATGTGGGCGTGGATGTCAGCCGCGTGCGCGAGGTGAAGCCCGGGCTTATGTACCTGCCGCCGCCCTCGCAGGGGAAGCTGGACCCGCTCGCGGCGGACGAGCAGGCTTTGCGCGCGGCGCTGTCCGCCGCGCCCGCCCGGCTTGACAAGGCGCTTGCCGAAACCCTCGCGGGCCTTGGCGCGCAAAGCGCGCGGGAGATCGCCTACCGGCTGACGGGTGAGGAATCCCCTCACCTGGACGCCGCAGCGCGCGAAAGGCTTGCCGGGCCGCTGCGGGCGCTGCTCGACGCCCTGCCCTCGTACGGGCCGCCGGTGCTTTTCGTACACGAAAACGGCGAAGCGATCGATGTGTTCCCATTTGCGCAAAAGCGGCTTGACCCGCGCTTTCAGCGCCAGGTGCCCGAAGGGCCGAGCGCCGCGCTGGACGCGTTTTATCGCCTGCGCGACCGGCGCGAGCGCCTTTTGCAAAAGACCGCCTCGTTGGCCCGGTCCATTCGCACGCACATCGAGCGGTGCGAAAAAAAGCTGGCCCTGCACGAGGAAGCGCTGGCCAGCGAACAAAAATGCGAGGAGGCCCGCATCAAAGGCGAGCTGCTGACGGCAAACCTGCATCAGATTGAAAAGGGAAGCCCCTTCGCGGAGGTGTATGATTACTACACAGGCCAATTGCGCTCCATCGCGCTGGATACCCGCCTTTCCCCCGCGCACAACGCGCAGAAGTACTACAGGCAGTATCAGAAGCTTCGCGCCGCCCAGCGGTATGCCAAGGAGCAGGCCGAGTTGGCCCGCAAGGAACTTTCCGTGCTGGAAGCGCAGCTGGATGATCTGCGAAAATGCGAGGATACGGCCGAGTTGGATGAGATTCGGGCGGAGCTGATCCGCGCCGGATATCTCCGCGCGGCGCACACGCGCGGAAAGCCCAAAAAGCCCGCGCCGTCCAGGCCCATGCGGTTCGTCTCCTCTGACGGCATCAGGATCCAGGTGGGCCGCAACAGCGCGCAAAACGACCGGCTGACCGCCGCCGCCCCAGGCGAGGCGCTGTGGCTGCACGCCAAGAACATGGCCGGCTCGCATGTGATCGTGGGGAAGGAAGGGGACGTGCCCGAGCGGACGCTGCGCGAGGCGGCGCTGCTGGCGGCGTTTTATAGCCAAGGCTACCGTTCGGCGCAGGTGCCGGTGGACTACACCCTGCGAAAGCATGTGAGAAAGCCCGCCGGGGCGCCGGCGGGGTTCGTGCTCTATACCAACCAGCGAACGCTGTACGTGACGCCGGACGAGCAATCCGTCAAAAAGCTGGCGGACACCTCGCATGATTGACATACAAGGCAGGCGCGTACGCCTGAAGACCATGACGCGGGAGGAGTTTCACCAGGCGAGAAGAGCGTACGTGCCCGATCCCGTGATGGACCCGGACCCGTACGCGTATGACCCGGCGGAGGTGGACGCGCGGTATGACGCGCTCTGCGCGCGGGAAAGCTGGTACCCCACGGTCGGCATCTTCACGCGAGGCGGCCGGATCATCGGCGAACTGTCCTTCAAGCGCGTCGACCGGGAAAAGGGCCGGTGCGAGCTGGGCATCGCGCTTTCAAACGACGGGGTCAAGGGCCGGGGATATGGGAGCGAGGCGTTCGCCCTGGCCGTTTCCTACGCGTTTGATACCTTGGGGCTTGCCGTGCTGTACGCCGATACGATGGGCTCCAACAAGCGCATGCAGCGCCTCCTTTACAGCCTGGGCTTTCGCCTCTACGCCCGGCACGAGGCCTGTTACGATATGCGCGGCCGCCCGGAGGACCGGCTCGATTATGTATTATGGAAAGAAGAGATCCGGCAGGCCGAGCGCAGGGACCTTCCGGCGGTGCGGACGCTGGTCACGGAGGTGTTTCGGAAATTCGTCGCGCCGATGGACGACGCGTTCTTTGACCGGGTTTTCGCGGGCGAAATGCGCACGTGGTGCTTGTATCGCAAGGGGCGGCTCGCGGGCGTGCTCTCGATGCGCGATGTGTCGCACATCAAGCTCCTGTTTGTGCGCGAGGAGTTCCACCGGCAGGGCGTGGCCCGGGCGCTGCTTCAGGCCGCGCTTGGCGACCTTGCGCCGCTTTCTCCGCCGGAAATCACCGTGAACGCGTCCCCCTATGCGCTGTCCGCCTACCGGCGCCTGGGATTCATAGAGGCGGGGCCCCAGCAGGAAAAGGACGGCCTTCGCTTCACGCCGATGCGGCTATTGCTAAAAGAGGACGCAAGCCCATAAGCGCCGCGCAGAGGGCGATCCCCCGCCATACCCCGCCTGCGCGCGCCGAGGGAAATGCCCGCCTGTTCGCGGCGGTTGGATGGGCTGTTTTGTTTTCGGGCGATCAGCCTGTTCCCTTGCAAGCCGGCTTCACCTTGGCCTTGATCAACGAGAACACGTCCTGCAGTTCCTCGTCCGACAGCACGCGGTAATGCAGCCAGCCGCCGCGCTCGCCGCAAGGGTAGCGCTTTTGCCAAAGCTCCTGCGTCTTTTGCAGCAGGGTCGGCAGCTTTTTTTCCAGCGCGTCCACGCACGCGTCCCCGATCTGCAGCGTCACCGTGAACGCCCCCTGCTCGAAAAACACATGGCAGAGCGTCTTGGTCTTGTGGCTGTATTTATATCCCCAGCCATACCGGTTCCCAAAGGGAAACACGATTTCCCGCCCCATCACGTAATGCTCGGTTAAAAAAGTTTCCAGGCTTTCCAGGCGCTTCACGGCTTCCTGGCCCAGCGTATCGTCGATCTGCGCGTTGGTGGGCTTCAGCTTCTTGTTCAACATCCGCTCATACATCCGTTACACCACTCCGTCCTCGTCAAGCGATTCATGTCACGATTATACCGAAAAAGCGCGGCGTATACAAGCTTTCGCCCGAAAACCCACAAAATCATCGCATGTCGATCCAATATCGCTGCGTCACGCGGTCCCCTTCGGGTACCTCGTTTTCCAGTACGCCGCCGTTTTTCAAAATGGTACGGGCCGACGCCGCGTTCTCCTTGTCGCAGGTGATCAGCGCGCGCGTGATCCCCAACTCCCTGGCGATGGGCAGCGCCAACGCCAGCATCCGCGCGGCATACCCCCTGCGCCGCTCACCGGGCCGCACGCCGTAGCCGATATGTCCGCCAAACCGCGCCAAATAGTCGTTGAGCCGGTGGCGGATGTTGATCGCGCCGAGGAACCTTCCTTCCGCATTGACAAGGAAATAGGTGTGCGCGTTCACCAGCCCTTCAGGGGCGCACGTCTTGATCATCTCCGTGTCCGAAAGCCACTTCGCGTACGAGCGGCCGAGCAGCCGCGCCGCGTACGGCGTGATCTCCTCGCCGCTTCTTTCCCAATCCGCGGCGAAATCAAGGTACGCTTCCTCGTCGGCAAGGGTCGCTTCCTTCAAAAACAGGTTGTGCATGCCGCATCCTCCCCAATTATCGATCGTGCGGCCGCACCCTGCGTGGACGGCCGCAAAAACAGAAAAGGCCCCCGCTTCACCGGGCGCCCCAGACTGTTGACAAAGCCCTGGGAGAGCTCGAGAGG
>CAZUIA010000091.1:0-10715 GCA_964620835.1 uncultured Oscillospiraceae bacterium | reverse complement strand
CGCGGGTTCCTCCCCGATGCTCGCGCGCACGCGAGCGAGGACGCCCGCACGGATCGCCGCGCCACTATCCTTTCGGTTACAAATCAAAAGGGCCGTCGTGCTGTTTCGCACGGCGGCCCTTTTCACACCCATCCCCTCAGCCCTTAAAACCTCCGGCCCTCAGCAGCGCCCGCACGTTCCTTGGAATCACGGGCAGGTACTTCTTCCATTCCAGGTCGTCGATCTTTTCCCGAAGCGTCGGCGGCATTTCGCCATAGGGGACGCGGCCCATCAGCGCCGCCGTTTCCGCCTCGTCAAAGCGGACCTGCGGGCCGACGTTGCCAAAAAACGGCCCGTTCACGGGGCACGCCCGCTGGCATTTCAGGCACTCGACCACCAGATGATGTGCGCCAGGGGGAATCCAATCGGGGAACTCCTCCGCGCCCAGGTATTCGTTCACGCCTGTCAAGCACCGCCGGTTGTCGATCAGAAACCGGTCCGGCCGGATCGCCCCGGTCGGGCAGGCGGCGACGCACGATTCGCACCTGCCGCAGAGGGCCATGGTCTCCATGGGGCGCCACGGGTCCTTTTCGCATACCGCATCCGTGAAAAAAGGCAGGATGCGGAAAAAGCTGCCCATGCCCGGGGCGTAGGCGATGTTGTTGCGGCCGTACGCGGCCAACCCCGCGCACACGGCCAGGCGCTTGGACGGCAGGTTCGGCGCGTATGCAGCGCACAGCCCCTCCGCGGCAAGCCGCTCCGCCACGGCTTCGGGGCCGGTTTCCTTGCCCATCCCGGCGGACGTGGTGGGAAACGTGTAGGCCTTTTGATCGATCGTAAAGGTGATCTCGCGCAAAACCCATTTGGGGGTAAGAACGATCAGGATGGACCGGACGGGGAAGGAAAGCTCGGGCACGGAGAGCGTATAGAGGGACTCAACGATCCACCGCTGAAAGGCGTTCAGATCCTCCCCGGCCAGAAAGCCGTCCAGGTCCGCGCGCAGGTCCAAAAGCCTGCGCGCAGGGACGAGCGCACGCCTCACCGCTTGCGCTCCGCGCGCGGCAGCACGAAAAAGTACAGCGCCCCGCCGACGAGGAAGATCAGCAGCACACTCAGCACGCCGTAGGGCGCGGCCTGCTGCGAAATGCGCTCCAGCGCTTCGGCGGACGCCTCCGCCTCCACGATGCCCTGCCGATCGAGCAGCACGCCCTTGGCCAGCGCGGCCACCGCGCCAAAAAGCGCCGGGCCCATGATGGAGGAGAACTTGCCAAAGATATCATAGAACCCGAAAAACTCGCCGCTTCTTTCCTTTTCGGGGATCATCTTGCCAAAGACCGAGCGGGAAAGCGCCTGGATGCCGCCCTGGCTGGTGGACACGAGCACGGCCAGCACCCAAAAGTGCCACGCGTGGCGCACGAAAAAGCCGAACACGCAGATGAACATATACACGCAAATGCCCACGCCCACCATCGTCCGGGCCCCGAACCTGCCGGCCAGCTTGCTGTACAGAATCGCGAATGGAAGGCCCAGCAGCTGCACCACGAGCAAAGCCAACAGCATCTGCGTCTTGTCAATGCCCAGCGCGCTGCCGTAAATGGTGGACATGTGAATGATCGTGCCGACGCCGTCGATGTAGAAGAAATAGGCAATCAAAAACACGAGCATGGTTTTGTTTTTCGCGATGCGCAGGGCCGTTTTGCCGAGATTTTTGATGCTGTCGCGCAGCACGCCGCGCTCTCGCTCGACGTAGTGCGTCTGCTTCACGTTTCGCCACATCGGCGTGGTGAACGCGATCCACCACACCGCGGTCAGGCCAAAGGCGACCGACAGGCACAGGTTCATCGGAAGGCCCATGAGGTTCATCGAAAGGAAGATCACCAGCGGAATGGTGCTGCCGCCGATATACCCCAGCCCGTAGCCCATGACGGACACGCGGTCCATGCGCTCGTCCGTCGTCACCTCGGGCAGGAAGCTGTCGTAGTACAGGTTTGCGCCCGCAAAGCCGATGGTGGAAACGATGTACAGGATCAGCACAATGAGCCCCAGTGTTTCCGCGCCCACGCTTTGGGTCAGGTAGGGTGTGGGCGCCATCGCGGCGCAGGAAACCGCGCCCAGGAGAACAAAGCCGGTGAACAGCCGCTTCTTCCAGTGCTTGAAATCCGCCAGCACGCCGAGCAGCGGGGCCAGCACCGCGACTAGGAGCATCGCGACGGAGGTGCCCGCGCCCCAGCGGGACACCGCGCCGATGGAGTTGGCCGTCAATGATTCGTAAAAGATGGGAAGGATGGTCACGATGATGACAGAATGCGCGGAGTTGGCCCAGTCGTACATCATCCAGCTTTTTTCCTGCCTGGTGAACCCTCGGAGCAGCTTCATACACCTTTTCCTTTCTCTTTTGCGTCGGCCCGGCGCCTTATCGGGTGCGGCCGCCGGATTGCCTCACCGTTTGGTTCGGGGTTTCCCCCAAAAGAAGTTTCCGTCCGCCGCGCCGAACCCAAAGGCAGGACGTTATATGCCTTGCTTCTGCTCCTGGCCGTGCAAAAACCGGTGGACAGCCTCGGCGGTGGGCCGGGACATGCCGGGCGCATCGGCGATTTCCTCCATAGACGCGGCCTTCAGCGCCTCCATGGACTTAAACCTTTTCAGCAGCGCGGCGCGCCGCTTGGGACCCACGCCCGGGATGTCCTCCAGCTTGGAGCGCACCGACTGCTTAGCTCGCAGGCCCCGGTGGTGCGTGATGGCAAACCGGTGCGCTTCGTCGCGCAGCCGCTGAATCAGGTGCAGCGCGGGGGAGTGGCGGTCCAGAAGGATGGGCTCCTTCGCGTCCGGCAGCCAGATCTCCTCCAGGCGCTTGGCCAGGCCGAACATCGGCACATCCCCCCCGGCGGACTGTACGGCCCGGCGCGCAAAGGCGAGCTGCTCCGGGCCGCCGTCGATCAGGATCAGGTCCGGCAAATCGGCAAAGCCGCCCTGGCGAAGCGGCAGGCCTTCGGCCATGCGCCTGTCCCTTTCGGCGATGCCTCGGCGAAACCTTCGGCCCAGCACCTCCTCCATGGAGGCAAAGTCGTTGGCGCCCTCGACGGTCTTGATGCGGTAATGGCGGTATTCCTTGCGGTCCGGCGCGCCGTCGATGAACACCACCATGGACGCCACCGACAGCGCACCCTGCGTGTTGCTGATGTCAAACCCCTCGATGCGGCGCGGCGGCTTCGCAAGGCCGATCGCATCGGCCAGGGCCTTGGCCGCGCCCTCGGTACGCTCAAAGCTGTGCCGGGCGCGCGCGTTTCGCTTTTCCAGCGCGTCGCGGGCGTTTTTCTCAGCCAGCAGCACCAGGGCGCGCTTCTCCCCGCGCTGCGGCGCAAGGAGTCGCACCCTGGCCCCGCGGCGCTCGCTGAGCGCGCTTTCGATCATCTCCGCGTCCTCGGGCAGCGCCTGCGCCAGGATCTCCCGGGGCAGCATCCGGCCGTCCTCATAGTACTGCATCAGGAAGCTCTTGATGACGTCGCCCTTTTCCTCATCCCCTGCGCGCTCCAGGGCAAAGCTGTCGCCGCCGAGCATGCGGCCGCCGCGCACGCGCAGGACCTGGGCCATGGCGTCCAGGCCGTCCTGCGCGACGGCGACGACGTCCCGATCCTCGCCGCCGGTGGAGATGGCGCGCTGGGATTCCAGCAGCCGCTCGGCATCCTGGATGCGGTCGCGGAGCATGGCCGCGCGCTCAAACTGCAAAGCCGCCGACGCTTCGCGCATCTGCGCTTTCAGGCGCTCGATCACGGGCGCGTTTTTGCCCTGCAAAAACTGCACCACCTCGGATACGTATTCCCCGTACGCCTCGGGCGTGACATAGCCCGCGCAGGGGGCCAGGCAGTTGCCGATCTCATAGTGCACGCAGGGCCTGCGCGGCTTTTTAGGGTCGGGCGGCGCGGCGCAGGTGCGCAGCGGAAACGTATGGCGAAGCACGGAAAGCACGTCCCGAAGCGCCGTCGCGCCGATGTACGGGCCGAAATAGCGCGCGCCGTCCTTTTCCACCCGGCGCACCACCTCCACCCGGGGGAAAGGTTCCCTTTCGTCCACGCGGATGTAGGGGTAATGCTTGTCGTCCTTGAGCAGGATGTTGTAATAGGGCCTGTGGAGCTTGATCAGGTTGCATTCAAGTGTCAGCGCCTCAAACTCCGTATCGCAGAGGATGATGTCAAAATCATCCACCTTGGCGACCATGGCGGCCACCTTGGGGGCGTGCCCCTGGCTGTGGAAATAGCTGCGCACGCGGTTTTTGAGGTTGACCGCCTTGCCCACGTAAATGATCTCGCCCTGGCGGCGCATCAGGTAGCAGCCGGGGCTGTCCGGCAGAAGCTTCAGTTTTTCGCGCACATCGTCGGTCATCGGTTCCTCCAAGCGAGGGGAACGTACGAAAAACCGGCGACAGTATGCCGCCGGATGTGCTGGTCCGTTTCGTTACTCGTTGTCCTCGTCCTCATCTTCTTCGTCTTCTTCGTCTTCTTCGTCCTCATCGTCCTCGTCGTCCGAGAAGCGGGTCTGGACGATTTCGATCAGCTCGTCCATCAGGCTGTCCTCTACCGGCACAAACTCCTCGATTTCCTCTCCGTCTTCATCGGTGGAGGTTTCGATCTTCATGATGTACAGGCTGTGCTCGTGGTCGCACTCCTCGCCGTGCTCGTGGCCCTCGCAGCCGCACTCGCACGCGTCGTCCTCCACATCGCCCAGCACGGCAAACTCTTCTCCATTATAGAAAAAGGAGTCCAGCACTTCCAGCAATAGCGCATTGCCGTCCTCGTCGGTAAATTCCACAATGTCACGATCTTCTTCGTTCATGGTACGTCCCCCTGAAGGTTATTATATTTTTGTAGCTTTGCGCGAGCATTATAGCAATTCGCCGGGGAAAATGCAAGGGCGATTTGCAGCTTTGGCGCCGATGGTGTACAATAGCCCTTATCCGGGCTTCTTTTTCGTCAGCGGCTTGACGGTTCCGTCCGGCTGCTCCAGCACGATGCTTTCGAGCATCTGCTCCATGCCGCGCCGGAAGTCCGCAAGGTACGCTGCGCGAAGCCTGTGCTGCTCGGCCTGCTCTTCGCTGGTGAGCCCTTCCATGCGCTTTTTGCGCGCCAATTCGTTGATGCGCGCGTTCCTGCTGGCAGCGTCCACGACCATTCCCTCCGTTTCGTACGGTGTTACGTTCGCCACAAAGGGGGTGTCCTCCTGCCTGGCGGCTGAAAGGAGACCTATGCATCTTACGGCGCACGCGAAGGTCAACTGGGCCCTTTCCGTTCTTTCCAGGCATGAGGACGGCTACCACGCGCTGGACATGGTGATGCAGTCCGTGGCCCTGGGGGATACGCTGGAGATTGAGCCCGCCGACACGCTGTCGCTTCGGCTTTCGGGCGGCCATTTTGTGCCGGGGAACGAAAAAAACCTGGCGCTGAAAGCGGCCTCGCTGCTGAAGGAGGCGTACGGCGTTTCGCAGGGCGCGCAGATTCGGCTCAAAAAGCGCATTCCCGTGGGCGCGGGGCTGGGCGGGGGCAGCGCGGACGCGGCGGCGGCACTGCTGGGCCTTTCCCGCCTGTGGGGGCTGAAGCCCACCGGCGAGGAGCTTTCGGCCCTGGCGCTTCAGGTCGGCGCGGATGTGCCGTTCTGCCTGACAGGGGGGCTTGCGCGCGTTGGGGGCATCGGCGGCAAGGTGGACCCGTTCGACGGCGGGGCCTCCTTTGACCTGGTGATTGTGCAGCCGACGGGCGGCCTTTCCACCGCCTCCGTGTTTTCGGCCTATGACGCGCTGGCGGAAAAGCCGAAAAATCCGCCGGTCGAAAGGGCGCTGAAGGCGCTGCTCTCCGGAGACGCAAGCGCGCTCGCCAATTCCATGGGCAACGCGCTGCATGCGGCCGCGATCCCCCTGAAGCCCGAGATCGCCGTCTGCGCGCAGGCGCTGGAACATTTTGGGGCGCTTCGGGCGCAGATGACCGGCAGCGGCTCGGCCGTGATCGGCCTGTTCGACAGCCCCGGTGCCGCGTCGCGCGCCGCCCGCGCCTGTTCGCGCATTTGGCATAAAAGCTACCACACCCGCACCATTTCCTGCGGCGTATCGATGGTTTTTGACAGAATGTAGGTTTTTTGACATAAAATCACCGCGCCCGGGGCAAACTGCGTGTATCCCGTCATCTGGAGGAGGATATGCGTATTTTTTGTACCCGAAGGCGCGTTTTTCGCCTTCGCGTCGTGGCCAATAGCGACAGCCTCGCGGACCAGGCCGTGAAGCTGCGCGTGCGCGATGTCGTTTTGCCCCTCGCGATGGAAAATCCGCTCTCCTTGGCGAAAATACGGGCAGCCGCCCGAGCGATCGACCCGACGGCCCTGGCCGCGCGCGGCCTGTTTCGCTTTGGCGGCTACGCGTCGGACGCGGTGGTGGTCACCCTGGGTGCGGGGAAGGGGAAGAACTGGTGGGGCATTCTGTACTCGTCCATCAGCGGCGTGCCGAATGAGCCGGTTAAATTTGAATCCTGGATTCTGACAATTTTGAGGAGTTGGAGATGGATATGAAAGGGAAGCGTATGCGGCGGTTTTTGCCACTTTGCCTCTGCCTTTGTCTTTGCCTGCTGACCACGCAAAGCGCGCAGGCTCAAAGCCTGTACTGGGGCTCCAGCGGGGATCAGGTCAGCCAGGTGCAGCAAAAGCTGAAGGCATGGGGTTATTACAACGGGGCCGTCGACGGCAAGTTCGGACAAGCCCTGTACGACGCGGTGATCCTGTTTCAGCGCAAAAACGGGCTGACCGCCGACGGCGTCGTCGGCAAGGCGACCTTCGCGGCGCTTGGGATCACCGTGCCCAGCACGGCGTCCGCGCCCGCGTCGGCGACCTCCACCACGACCAGCGACATGGAGCTGCTCGCCAGGGCCGTGTACGGCGAGGCGCGCGGCGAGCCGTACATCGGCAAGGTGGCTGTGGCGGCGGTCGTTTTGAACCGGGTACGCAGTTCTTCCTTCCCCAACACCATCGCCGGGGTGATTTATCAAAAGGACGCGTTCACCTGCGTGTCGGACGGGCAGTTCTACCTGACGCCCGACGCCGAAGCCTACCGGGCGGCGCGCGACGCGCTCAACGGCTGGGACCCGACCTATGGCTGTTTGTACTATTATAATCCGAGCACGGCGGTCAGCAAATGGATTTGGACGCGCGAGGTGCGGCTGAGCATCGGCAAGCACGCGTTTGCGGTGTAAGGAGGCCGTCCATGGATAAAAAGAAAGTCGCGAAAGTTTCGATTCCCATCCTGCTGCTCGCGCTCGCGATTGCCTTCGGGCTTTGGCAATGGCGGGATGCGCGGGCCGCGAGCCTTGACCTGAGAGCCGTGCGCGAAAAAGCGTACTACAGCGCGCTGGACGGGCTGACCAACCTGGAAACCGACCTGTCGAAGGTGCTCGTCGCGCAAAGCGTCGGGCAGCATGCGCTGCTGCTGGGGCGCGTCGCGTCGGTCGCCTCCAGCGTGTCGGAAAACCTGGCCGCGCTGCCCAGCGCCTACGGCGCGGACGAGCAAGGGCTTAAGTTTTTGACGCAGACCGCCGATTATGCGCAGACACTGGCAACCGCGGCCGCCGAAGGGCGCATGCCGTCGGAAAAGGACCTGTCCCAGCTCCTTTCGCTCCAGCAAAAATGCGGCGAGCTGCGCGCGCACCTGCAGAGCGGCGCAAACTTTGCCTATGACCAGGCGCTTCAGGCCGGCGAGAACGTGGGGATTGAATACCCCACCCTGCTGTACGACGGTCCCTTTTCGGACGGCCTGCGCCTCGGCAAGGCCAAAGGGCTGACCGGCGGCGCCATCACGGCCGAGGAAGCCATGCGCATCGCCCGCGCGTTTGTCGGCGAGGAGCGGGTGCAAAACGCCGAGCACACCGTTGACACCGCCGGTCCCGTGCCAGGATTTGGCGTGTCGCTTGACCTGCAGGATGTGAAGCTCACCGCGACGGTCACGCAGCAGGGCGGCAAAATCCTGTGGATGGTGCCGGAAAGCGCGGGCTTTGAAGAGCAGATCGACATGGAGGAATGTGTGACGCACGCCAAGGCGTTTTTGACCTCGCGCGGCTTTGGCGAGATGACGTCCAGCTATTATCAGTCCTACGACGGCATTGCCGTCATCAGCTTCGCCGCCGTGCAGGACGACGTCGTCCTCTATCCGGACCTGGTGAAGGTGCAGGTGCGCATGGACACCGGCGCGGTCATCGGCCTGGAGGCAAACAACTACTGGATGAACCACGTGCAGCGCGATCGGCTGCATCCCAAGCTGAGCGAGGAGGAAGCCAAGGCGTTCGTTTCGGACAGACTATCGGTCTCTTCCGCGTCGCTCTGCGTTATCCCGGTCAAAGACGGACTCGGGTCGGGAAGAACCGAGGCGCTTTGTTGGGAATTTGACGGCACCTGGGAGGACAACCGGTATTTGGTCTACATCGACGCGGAAACCGGGGAAGAGGTAGAGGTGCTGAAGGTGGTGCTGGGCGGCGGAGGGGTGCTGACGCTGTAAGAAGGAAAGGCACGGGGCGCGCTGCTTTGGCATCATGAGATCAAAGCAGCGAGAGCCGGGCGCTGAAGGGATTTGAAAGGCAAGTCCGGGTATAATGGCTGTGCGCAAGGGCGGAAGCATGATCCGTCCTTGCGCTTTGTTGTGCGTCCACTCCCTTATAATGAGGAAGGCTTGCCGCTGCATATATCGCAACAGAGGCCACGGAGGAGGGCGCGCTCCATACGGCGAATAGGGCGATGCTGTTAAAGAGAAGAAAGTTTTTCGACATAAAAAAGCACGATTCTGATCCGAAATAAAATAGATTTGTAAAAATTTCCTTGACACCTTCATATATTCGTAATATAATGGCCATATCGTAAGTATCCTTAGGAATATGCCGGAGGTGTAATCGTAATGAAGAGAAAGTGGAGAGTTCGCGTATTGAGCGTGCTGATGGCGCTGATGATGGTGGCGCCGTTGATGGAAGCAGTGGCCGATACGATTAGCACGAACGGCGCAATGGTGCCTACTTTTTGGACGATGGATTTCAACGATCCGACGGGCGCAAGCACGCGGTTTGGCCCGCGGGACGTAAGCCCCCCCGTGAACGGCTGGTATCAGGTTTCAACCGCTCAGGGCGAGGTATACATTCGCGCTGACTCCGTCGTCGATGTGAACGCCACCCCGACGCCTACGCCCCCGCCGGCGACCCCGACGCCCGTGCCCGGCGCGCCGACCCCCACGCCGACGCCGGAGGTCATTCCCGGTGAAAAGGACCCGAACTACACGGGCACGATTTTAAAGTATACGATTCCCACCGGCGGCCTTTCGCTGTACAATAAGGTCGGCGGCACCGTTCAGTTGAGCGCGAAAGCGGGAACCGTCATCAACCTGAGCACGGTGTACGATGAGAACGGCCTGGAGGTTAACGGCTGGTATTCCTGCTATTACAACGGCAAAACATACTATGTGCCGGAATCGATCTTGACGTACGAGACGGGCGGCAACCAGACCAATTATAATACGCAGTCCGTGGTGATTGACGCAAAGCAGCAAGACGGGATAACCACGGATGACGCTGGTGCTGTGCTCTATAGCGATATGGGTCTAACCAAGCCAACCAGCAACAGGCTTGCCAACGGCAAGCGTGTCAACGCGCGTTATGCTACCGCGAATGCTTTTTCCTATACCATTGGCAGCAACACGTATTACTTCCGCCGCATTGATATCAAGACGGGCAGCGAATCCAGCAGCACCGTCACTTCCAACACCGACACGAACCTGATGACGCAGATGCAGGTATCGGCCGGAAAGTATCTCTATCGGTCAAAGGATGACAGTTCCTACGATTACTATATTCTGCCGCAAACCGTCACGCTGTACGGCGTCAAGGTGGACAGCAACTGGTACAAGGTTTCGTACTCGTCCGAGATCTTCTACCTGAAGGTATCCGATATCACCGGAACGCCCACGCAGGTTGCCGTGAACGATACTGTGACCGGCGACACCTACTATATTACGATTGGCAGCGCGGTCGCCGAACTGTTTACCAGGCCCGAAAACACGGCGAATGCCAAGTCCGGCAAAACGCTCTCCCCGGGACAGCGCGTGCTGGCAAGTCCCTACAACGGCGTCTTCTACTCCTACGTGACGTATAGCGACAACGGCACGCCGACCACGTATTACATTCTGGCCACCGCGGTTGCGGACTCCACCAATACCAGCGCCAACAGCTCCTACAAGATCCTGCTCATCGCCGGAACAGGAATGTATGACCGAATGACGGTGACCGAGCCGGCGCTCACGCTGCAGAATACGGACTATTATGTGGTCAACTCCGTGAACAACAGCTGGTACTCCATTGTCTACAACAATGTAACCTACTATGTGAAGAAGGCCGCCATATCGAGCACCAAAAAAGTCACCATTCCCGCGGGCAGGCTTTTGGTGGCATACTACCCCGGTGATCCAGACAATCCCCAATATATCCCGAATGGAATTTCTACGAAAGATACTGTGATCTATGTCACCCAACTTTCGGATCCGATCTGGTATGAAACCACATACGGAGGAACCGTTTACCATACGAAGTTGGTGAGTACGGATGGCACGGATGCGACGGATCTGGATGCTGTTTCCATCGATGAAGTTACCCCCATCGCGAACGTGAAGGACGGTGCGCAGCGGCTGATCGTGATCGGATTGAGCGCCGCGCCGCTGTTTAAGGATTCCGGCT
>CAZUIA010000090.1:0-10796 GCA_964620835.1 uncultured Oscillospiraceae bacterium | reverse complement strand
ACGCGGACGGTTTTACGCTCCATCTGCGGGATAACTCCTTCGAATTCAACCCCTTTGCCCCGGAGCTGGGGCCGGACGGCGAGGGCGTGAACGCGCTCGGCATGGCGATCGTCAAAAAGAAGGCGAAGGAATTCTTCTACCGCCGCTATCAGGGCTTCAACACGCTCGTGGTGATCTTGTAAGGGCCTTGGGAGGAAGCATGAAAAAGCAGAACAGCATCCGCGTTTCTCTGGGCCTCAAAACGGCGCTGGGCATCGCGTTCATCGCGGTGGTCCTGAGCGCCGTGGCCG
Organism: uncultured Oscillospiraceae bacterium; assembly: GCA_964620835.1. Classification (GTDB taxonomy): domain Bacteria; phylum Bacillota; class Clostridia; order Christensenellales; family Aristaeellaceae; genus Avichristensenella. The sequence continues at coordinate 10,506 of CAZUIA010000090.1, read as the reverse complement.
TTGTGTTCGGCTACCAAACCTATAAAACCGCGCTTGAGAAGCAGCTGATCGACACCGCCTACAACCTTGCCGCAACGATCGCTTCCGAGGTGGACCCGGATTCCATCGACCGGTACCTGGAAACTGGGGCTGCGGACGAGGCGTATTTTGAAACGCGCGGGCACCTCGTCAACATCCAGCAAAGCAACGATATCGTCTATGCCGTGGTGGTGAAGCCCACGGACGAAGGCTTTTACTACATTTACGATACGGACCAGAGCGACGAGGCGTTTTCTCTCGGCGATTTTCAGGAATTTTACCCGGGGGACTTCCTGGATAACAAGGCGAACTTCCTTGCGGGCAACGCCATCGCGCCCATCGTGACCAACTACGAATTCGGCTGGCTCGTTTCCGCCCTGGTACCCATCGACGACGCGAGCGGCACGATGCGCGGGTATGTGAATGTGGACCTTTCCATGAACGAAATCAAGGCCATGGAGCAGGACTTTCTTGCCAAGCTCGCCGCGATTTTGATCGGCCTTACGCTCGTTTTGGCCGCGGGGCTTCTTTTTGCGATGCACCGGATCCTGGTCGTTCCCATCAACCGCCTCGCGGCGGCGACGGGCGATTTTGTGCGGCGCGAGCGGGAGGGCGGCCCGCACGGCGTTTTGGAGCTTCCGGGCCTTGATACGAAGGATGAGCTCGGCCACCTGTACCGCTCCATCCGGCAGATGGAACAGGATATTTATGCCTACATCGACGACCTCACCGCCGTCACCGCCGAAAAGGAGCGCATCGGCGCGGAGCTCGACGTGGCGAGGAACATTCAGGCGAGCATGCTGCCCTGCATCTTTCCTCCCTTTCCGGAGCGGCCCGAGCTTGATATCTACGCCTCCATGGCCCCGGCCAAGGAGGTCGGAGGGGACTTTTACGACTTCTTTTTGGTGGACGACGACCGCCTCGCCATCGTCATGGCGGACGTATCCGGCAAGGGCGTTCCGGCGGCGCTTTTCATGGTGATCGCAAAGACGCTGCTCAAAAACAGCGCCCAGACGGGGCTTTCCCCCAAGGCGGTGCTGGAAACGGTAAACGGGCAGCTTTGCGAAAACAACGAGGCGCAGATGTTCGTGACCGTGTGGCTCGGCATTTTGGAAATATCCACGGGCAGGCTTACCTGCGCGAACGCCGGGCACGAGTACCCCGCGCTCAGGCGGGCGGGCGGCGCGTTCGAGCTCGTCAAGGATAAGCACGGCTTCGTGCTGGGCGGCATGGAGGGCGCGCGCTACAAGGAATATGAGCTTTTGCTTGCCCCCGGCGACAGGCTTTTCCTCTATACCGACGGCGTGACGGAGGCGACCGACGCCCAAAACGGGCTGTACGGCGCATCCCGCATGCTTAAAGCGCTCAACCGCGGCAAGGACGGCGGATGCGAGGAGCTCTTGCGCGCCATGAAGAACAGCGTCGATCTTTTCGTGGGCGATGCGCCCCAGTTCGACGATATCACCATGCTCAGCCTCGAGCTCAGGGCCCGGCCCGGCCGGAGCATGAAAAAGCTGAAGCTGAAGCCGGCCCTGGAGGCCATATCCGAGGCAACCGCCTTTGTGGAGCGGGAGCTTACGGCTTTCACAGCCGCCGCAAAGACCGTCGCGCAGGTGAACGTGGCGGTGGACGAAATATTCTCCAACATCGCCCGGTACTCGGGCGCGACGGAGGCCACCGTGGGCATTTCCGTGGAAAACGGAACCGCTATCCTGCGCTTTGCCGACAACGGGCGGCGCTACGACCCTACGGAGAAGGCTACGCCGGACATCCGGCTTTCCGCCGAGGAGAGGGATGTGGGCGGCTTAGGCATCTTCATGGTGAAAAAGACCATGGACAGCATGCAATACGAGCATAAGGACGGCCTGAACATCGTAACGCTCACAAAAAAGCTCGGGTGAACGGGAATTTGGGGATTGCGGGCCCCTAAGGTTTACATGGAGGAGAAAGGGTGGTTGTCATGAGAGATCAATGGAAAAAGGTGGGCGCGTTGCTCGGGTTGGCGCTTTTGCTGAGCGGCCTTTGGGGCGGCGTTGGCATGGCGGACGGCGCGCAGGAGGCCGGTTCCTCCGCGCGCCCGCCTGTGGAAACGGCGCGGATCGGCGTGATGGTGGGCTCCACGAACGAGCTGTTCGCCGAGGCGCTCTACCCAAACGCGAAGATCTACAAGTTCAACAACTTTGTGGACAGCGCCGCCGCGCTCGCCGCGGGTAAGCTCGATTATGCCATGATGACCTACTCCAACGCCCTGCGTTTCGTGCAAAGCGACAAGGAGATGGAGATCGCCTCGGATTTTCTCAACGAAGAGAAAATGTGCCTGGGCGTTGCCAAAACGAACCCCGCGCTGTATGAAAAGGTTGCCGCGGAGGTGGACAGACTCCTGGCGGACGGCTCCGTGGCCGAAATGATCGCGCGCTGGATCAGGCCCGACGGCAGCGCCTACCCGTCCGTGGAGCTCCCGCTTCTTGCGGACGCGCCGATCGTGAAGGTGGCCATCGTTTCCTCCCGCGAGCCGACGACCTTTCTTTTGAACGGGCAATACGCGGGGCTTGACGTGGAGCTCATCTGCACGGTGCTCTACAATCTGGGCTACCGGCCCGAATTCCTCGATATGGAGTATGCCGCCGTGCCGGCGGCCATCGAAAGCGGCAAGGCGGATATGACGCTCGGCATGTACAACACCCCCGAGCGCGCCGAGAGGATCCTGTTCACGGCGCCCTACTTTCCCAACCCGCAGGTGCTTTTGGCCAGGAAAGAAAGGGGTGCGGCCGCTCATGCGGATGAAGGCCGCCCGGACGTGGAGACCGCGCGCATCAGCGTGATGGTGGGCGCCACCAACGAGCAGTACGCCGGAACGATGTTCCCGCGCGCGCAGCTCCACCGGTTCAACAACTATGTGGACAGCACCGCCGCGCTCATGGCGGGGAAGCTCGACTACGGCATGATGGACTACGTCAGCGCCCTTCGCTTTATCAGATACAACGGGGAACTGGAGATCGCTTCGGATTTTTTGAGCGATGAGAAGATGTGCCTGGGCGTTGGCAAGGGTGACCCCGCGCTTTTTGAAAAGGTTGCGGCCGAGGTGGACAAGCTCATCGCGGACGGCACCGTGGCGGATATGCTCAAGCGCTGGATCAAGCCCGACGGCAGCGAGTACGAACCCAAGGAGGTACCCGTTTTGGCCGACGCGCCCGTTATCAAGGTGGCGCTCGTTTCCTCGCGCGAGCCGCAGGCCTTCGTGATGAACGGGGAATACGCGGGGCTGGATGTGGAGCTTATAGACACCGTGCTCTACAACCTCGGCTATCGCGCCGAATACCTCGATATGGAGTTTGCTGCCATCGCGGCCGCCATCGAAAGCGGCAAGGTAAGCATGACGATCGGCATGTACAACACCCCCGAGCGCGCGGAAAAGATATTTTTTACCAACCCCTTCTTTTCAAACCCGCAGGTGCTTATCGCCCGCAAGACGGCTGCGGATTCGATCCTTGAATACAATGCGCTCTTGGAGCTCAACGGGAAGCCCGTCGCCGCGCTCACGGGCGCTCTTTTCGATCAGATCGTTTCGGGTGTTATCCCAAACGCGCAGTTTCTCTACTTTAACAGCAGCGCCGACGAGCTGGCGGCACTGAAAAACGGCAAGGTGGAGGGCGTGCCGTTTGATGAGCCGGTGGCGCGGCTCGCCGCATCCAAAAACCCGGAGCTCGGCATTTTGCCGGCGCTTGTGGCCGAGGACCACTACGGCATATCGCTCGTGAAGGACAGCCCGCTTACGGCGCAGGTAAACGCCGCCCTCGCTTCCATGCGTGAAGACGGCACCCTGAAGGCCATGACCGACATGTGGACGGGCGCGGACGAAAGCGTAAAGAGGCTGCCCGACCTTGAAAACAAAGGCGAAAACGGGATGCTTACCGTGGCCTGCTACGCGGGGACGGAGCCCATGTGCTATGTGAAGGACGGGGAGGTCATCGGCTTTGACGTGGAGCTGATGCTTCGCATCGGCCAGGCGCTCAACAGGAAAGTCGAATTCATCTCCGCCGATTTTTCCGCGCTCATCCCCATGCTCCAAAGCGGCAAGGCCGACGCCGCCGTGGGCTGCATGTCCATCACCGACGAGCGCAAAAAGCAAGTGGATATGAGCGATACCTATTACGACGGCGGCGTTTACATCGTGGTGCGAAAGGCGGCGGCGGAAGCCTCCACGGGCGTTTCGGAAGAAAGCTCCTTTGCGGGCCTTGCGGAAAGCTTCAAGCGCACCTTCCTCGCCGAAAACCGCTGGAAGCTGGTTTTAAACGGGCTTGGGGTCACGGTGCTGCTCGCCCTCTGCTCGGGCGCGCTGGGCACGGTCGTGGGCTTTTTCATATGCATGCTCAGGCGCGCGAAAAGCCGCGCCGCCTCCGTTCCCGCCGCGATCCTCATCCGTGTCATACAGGGCACGCCCATCGTGGTGCTGTTGATGATCCTTTATTACATTATTTTCGGCAAGGTGGATATCTCCGCCATCCTCGTGGCGATCCTGGGCTTTTCGCTCAACTTCGGCGCATATGTGTCCGAAATGATGCGCACGGGCATCGAGGCCGTGGACAAGGGCCAGATCGAGGCCGCGCACGCGCTCGGCTTCACCAGAATGCGGACCTTCTGGAAGGTCACCTTCCCACAGGCCGCGCGGCACTTCCTGCCCGTATACAAGGGCGAGTTCATCTCCATGGTGAAGATGACCTCCGTGGTGGGCTACATTGCCATCCAGGATCTCACCAAGGTCTCAGACATCATACGGAGCCGCACGCTCGAGGCGTTCTTCCCGCTCATCGCCACGGCCATCCTCTACTTCCTCGTCGCAAACGCCATGACGCTTCTGTTATCCCGCGTTGAATTTAGGCTCGATCCCAAGCGCCGCAAGCGCGCCGTGAAAGGAGTGGCGATGTAATGATCTCCATCAGGCATTTGAAAAAGGCATATCCCAACGTGACGCCGCTCAAGGACGTCACCGTCGAGGTCGAAAAAGGGGAGATCGTTTCCATCATCGGCCCCTCGGGCACGGGAAAATCCACGCTCCTTCGCTGTTTGAACCTTCTGGAAACGCCCACCGCAGGGGAGATCTGGGTGGATGGGCAAAACATCACGGCAAAAGGCGCGGATATCTCGGCCGTACGCCGCAGAATGGGCATGGTGTTCCAGTCCTTTAACCTGTTCTCCCACCTGACGGTGATCGAAAACATCATGCTCGGCCCCGTGGACCTATTGAAGCGCCCGCGGCAGGAGGCGTACGACGGGGGCCTGCGCCTGCTCAAGACCGTGGGCCTGGCCGAAAAGGCGCTCAGCTACCCCGACGAGCTTTCCGGCGGGCAGAAGCAGCGCGTCGCCATTGCCCGCGCGCTCGCGATGCGGCCGGAGATCCTGTTGTTTGACGAGCCCACCTCCGCGCTTGATCCCACGATGGTGGGCGAGGTATTGGCCGTGATCCGCTCCCTCGCCCGCGAGGGGCTTACGATGATGATCGTTACCCATGAAATGAAGTTCGCGCGCGACGTATCCACCCGCATCCTATACATGGACGAGGGCGGCATCTACGAAGACGGCCCCCCCGAGCAGATCTTCGACCGTCCGCAGCGCGAGCGCACGCGCGCGTTCGTCCGCCGCCTCAAGACGCTCGAGCGCGAGATCGCCTCCCCGACCTTCGACTTTATCAAGATGAGCACGGCCATCGAGGAATTCGGCCGCAAACAGCTCCTGCCCCAAAGACAGATCAACAACCTCCAACTCGCGTTTGAGGAGCTGTGCCTGCAAACGCTTTCAAAGCGGAGCCCGGCGGTGTTCCCCATGCGCTTTACCGCCTCCGTCTCCGAGCTCGACGGCGCTTGCGAGGCTGAAATCTCCTACGGCGGCCCCGCCTACGATCCGTTCCAGGACCAGGCCGGCGAGCTTTCCATCAAGATGGTGAGCCGATTTTTTAAGGCGCATCACTACGGCGAAGCGCAGGGCAATACCATCACGCTGGCACTGTAGACCCGAAAAGGAAAAGGCGGAAAGTGTCCGGCTTTCCTCCTTTTCCTCATACTTCCCTATAGCCCGCCCGCTTTTATTGTCCCGTATTCGGCTTTCCTGTTATTATGGGGATCGCGGTTTCTGCGCCTTTGATATCCCCGGGTTGAGCGCGGTCGCGGGGAATCATTTCGTATTCCCTGTTGAATCAATTCCGCGCACGGCTGAGAAGGCCTCCGCATTTTCGGTCGTCGGCGCTTACATGGACGCGCTGAGAAAAGCCGCGGGACAGCCGACGCAACGTATGCCCCTCTACAAGCAACATACCGGTATAACCGTTGCTTTTGGAGGGGTTTTTCGTATACTGATGACGGACGCACGCGAAAGGAGGGAGAGGAGATAAAGCTGCATATGGAGGAATCTGTCGAGTGTGCGGAGCCCGAGGTGATCGTCCGCTATCGCGAGATGGATGAACCGCTCCGCAGAGTCGTGGCGGCGATTCGTCTTGCCGGCGGAACGCTCATTGGGCGACAGGAGTCAAGATCGTTTATCTTGAATGCCGAGGATGTGTATTACTTTGAGGCGGTGGACGGACGGGTGTTCCTGTACGCGGAAAAAGAGGTGTATGAAACATCCCTTCGCTTATACGAAATCGAAGCGCGGTTTGAAGAGACGGACTTCTTCCGGGCATCAAAATCCATCGTGGTCAATGTATCCAAAATCTCAAGCGTCCAGGCGGTCTTCAACGGACGTTTTGAGGCGAGGATGAAAAACGGTGAAAAGATCATCATCTCCCGACAGTATGTGCCGGTACTTAAAAGAAAGTTGGGCCTATGAGGAGGAAAACCATGGAACGATATGTCGAATATGGACGCAAATACCTGTCCGCGTTCACAGCGATCTTTACCTGCGTCATTTTGGCAAGCACCGTGTTCATCGGGATGTATTCAAACCCGTACCTGCCGTTTCGCCTGATCGTGCAGGCGCTGGTGCTTGCGGCCGTTTCAGCATTGCTGAACTTTATCTTCTACTCTGAGAAGCCTATCCGCAAACGGGCGATGGCCGTGCGAACCGGCATACACTTTGCCGCGCTTCTCGCGCTTGTTCTGTTCTGCGCGCGCCAATTCGGTTGGTTTTCTTTTAGCCATACGTCCAGCGTCCTGACCTTTTTTCTGTTGTTTCTGGCAGTGTACGCCGTGATTTGGTCGGCCAGCTTCACAGGCGATCTTCTGGACGAACGGAAAATCAACAGGCGGCTTCTGGAACTGAACGCGCCACACAAGGGCCGGGACGCGGCGAAATGAGCATGGACCGAATCAATGCCAGAGGAGAGGAATGCCGGAATGAAATATGTATGCACGCTTCTTGCGGTAAAGGATCTGGAAAAATCCATAGGGTTTTACCGCGACGTACTGGAGCAGACGGTTGTAGAGGATTTGGGAGCGAACGTCACGCTATCGGGAGGGTTCGCATTGCAGTCCGCCGAAAGCTGGCAGGCGTTCATCCACAAAAACGCTCAGGATATTGCCTATGGGAGCAACAACGCCGAACTTGTGTTTGAGGCTGACGATATGGATGCCTTTATGTCAAAGCTCAGCGGCTTCAGCCTTGCGTACGTCCATCCGGTGAAAGAACATGCGTGGGGGCAGCGGGTAGTGCGCTTTTACGATCCGGACCGGCATATGATTGAGGTGGGGGAAAGCATGTCGGTTGTCGTGAGAAGGTTTCTCGAAAGCGGCCTGACGGTCGATCAAATCGCGAAACGCACGGGCATTCCGGCCGATGGTGTCAGATACCTGCTTGCGCGGGAGAACAAGTAAGGGGGAAGATCATGAAGAAGCGCAAGGTTTCGGATGGTTGGAACATGGGCGTGTCCATTGGCCTGTGCGCGGCGGTCGGCATTGTGCTGGGCGCATTGCTTGGCAACCTGGTACTGTGGCTTTGCGCCGGCGCGGGCGTGGGTGTAGTTCTCGGCGCTGTTTCCGTGCTGTATAAAAAGAAGCCGTCCTAAGCGCGGCGGGCATCCCTACATTCGCCGCCCCCGCCATCGGTTTTTCCGCCGCGTTCATAGGCACAAACATGCCAACCCGCGTTTGTTTTATCCAAAATCAGCAACGGCACGGGCCGCCGGGAGACGGAGACGGCAAGCCTGAGATGCAAAACCGTGTCCAATGCATCAGGCTCATACAAGAAACGGCCTGATAAAGTAGCGGCCGGGATACACGGCGGGAAAAATGGAATCGTGGGGCGGCGATCGACAGTGTCAGTACGCAGACGCTGTCTTTTTTTAGGGATGCAGAAATTTTTCGTTCTCTACTACCTTTGTACGATGTGGGGTCCTCCGCCCTGTGCTACCATAGCGATGGTGTAAAATGGTGTACCTTTATCCATGCGGCCCTTGCTTCAGGTGCGGACCATTTATGAGGAGGGATAGTATGAGACGGCACAGGATTTACAAAGGCAGGCACTGTGAACAGCCAAAGCACGGCGGGTGCGCAGACGGACGCGAAGGCGCCCTGGACCTGCGCGGAAAGGGACGGAGGGTTGCCTTATTGGCAACGGTATGGGCGCTGTCCGCCATGTTGGTGATCCTGCTCCCGGGACTTTCGGGTTTCGCCTTGGCGGGAGCTGCCGGTTCGGATGCTGACGGCGCGCTCACGCCCGAAGCAAAGCCGCCTACGCAGCAAACGCTGGACGCGAACGAGCAGGTCTACGCCCTGCTTGACTTTGACAACACGCAGGAGCTTGACTTCGCCCAGCGCGGGCTGATTGCCGCGCCCGATTCCCTGGATATCATCGACGCGGACGGCCATGTGATATGGAGCCAGTCCGCTTATGCCTTTCTCGAAGGCGACGCCCCCGGCACTGTCAATCCCAGCCTGTGGCGCAACGCGCAGGCCAACCACTTTTACGGCCTTTTCGAGGTGGTCGAGGGCATCTACCAGGTGCGCGGTTACGATATATCCAACATCACCTTTGTGGCCGGCGATACCGGCTGGGTGGTTCTTGACCCGCTCATGAGCGTCGAGTGCGCGCAGGCGGCGCTTGCGCTCGTCAACGAGCATCTTGGCGAGCGCCCCGTGAAGGCCGTGGTGATCAGCCATTCGCACGTCGACCACATCGGCGGCATCAAGGGCATCGTCAGCGCCGAGGAGGTTGCCAGCGGCTCCGTAGCCGTCATCGCGCCCGAGGGCTTTGAAGAGCACATCGTGAGCGAGAGCGTCTACGCCGGCAACGCGATGGGGCGGCGCGCGGGCTATCAGTACGGCGTCCTGCTGGAGCACGGCGAAACCGGAACGCTTTCCGTGGGCCTTGGCATGGGGCAATCGACCGGAACCGTTTCGTATATCTCTCCCAACGACATCATCACCATGACCGGGGAAACACGGACCATCGACGGCGTGAAGATGGAGTTTCAGCTGACCCCGGGCACGGAAGCCCCCGCCGAGATGAATACCTGGTTCCCGGACAAGAACGCGCTGTGGATGGCGGAAAACTGCACGGCCACCCTGCACAACCTGTACACGCTGCGCGGCGCGCAGGTGCGGGACGGAAACGCCTGGGCCGGATACATCATGGAGGCGATCTCCCGGTACGGCAGCTCCGCCGAGGTGGTGTTCCAGTCGCACAACTGGCCGCATTGGGGCAACGACGTCATCGTTCCCTATATGGAAAACACGGCCGCGGTGTACAAGTTCATCAACGATCAGACGCTTCTGTACATCAACCAGGGATATACCGCCAACGAGATCGCGGACATGATCAAGCTGCCCGAGGCGCTGGAACAGAACTGGTACACGCGCCAGTATTACGGCACCTTGATTCATAACGCCAAGGCGGTCTATCAGCGCTTCATGGGATGGTATGACGCCAATCCCGTCCATCTCAACGCCCTTTCACCCACGGAAAGCGCCAGGAAGTATGTTACATACCTGGGCGATCCCGACGAGGTGATTCGAAAGGCGCGGGAGGACTTTGCAAACGGCGAGTATCAATGGGTTGCAGAGATCACCAACATGCTGGTATTTGCCGACCCTTCCAACCAGGATGCGCGCTACCTTTGCGCCGACAGCCTGGAGCAGCTGGCGTATCAGGCCGAATCCGGGGCGTGGCGCAACGCATATCTCAGCGGCGCGAAGGAGCTGCGCGAGGGCGCCGTGCGCGACCCGGCGCACAAGGCCAAGAGCAGCCAGGACCTGACCGCGGCCATGACGCCGACGATGATCCTTGACTACATGGGCATACTCATCGATTCCAACGCTGCCCAAGACATCAACATGAAGATCAACCTCGTGCTCATCGGAAAGGGCGCAGACCGCAGCCACTACCTCCTCACCCTTCGCTCCGGCGTGCTGCTGTATCAGCAGGACGCGCAGGACCCGAGCGCCGATGCCACGCTCACCTGCACCAAAGCCGGGCTGTATGCCCTGCTCACCAACAACCGGCAGGGCATCGCGCAGATCCAGGTGGATGGGGATGCTTCCGTGATCGACAAGCTCACCGCAC
>CAZUIA010000089.1:0-10811 GCA_964620835.1 uncultured Oscillospiraceae bacterium | reverse complement strand
GCGTGCCGTAGGCCGTGGCGTTTCGCGAGCCCACGACGGCGAGCGTGCGCGCGCCTGGCAGCGCCGCGCGGCCGCGCACGAACAGAATGGGCGGCGCGTCCGGGATCTGGCGCAAAAGCGCCGGGTATTCCGGGTCATCGCGCGCGACGGCCACCGCGCCGCACCGGTTTAAGCTTTCAAACAGGCCGTCAAAGTACGCCGCGCTCCTCGCCTGGCAAAGCGCCGCGTACGCCTGCTGCCCCAGCAGCGGCAGAAGGTGCGGGCCGAACTCCTCCCACACGCGCTGCGGCGGGCCGAAGCGGTCGACCAATTCGTCAAACCGCCTGGCGCCAAGGCCGTAGACGCTAGAAAGCCAGATCCAGTATTTTTGTCCCTCGCTGTACGCCATTTATGCATCCTCCGCGCCGTTTGCGCCCCGGTACTGCAGCGCCTCGGCGATGTGCTCGGCCAAAACGGCCGGGCTGCCGGCCAGGTCGGCGATGGTTCGGGCCACCTTGCGCACGCGGTCCCTTCCGCGCATGGACAGGGAAAACCGCCGCACCGCGCCGTGCAGCAGCCCCGCCGCGACCGCGTCCATCCCGCAAAAGGCCGAAAGCTGCCGGGGGCCCATCTGCGCGTTTGCGTAAAGGCCCGTGCCCCGGTAGCGCGCCTGCTGGATGTCCCGCGCGGCCTTTACCCGCTTTCGCACCTCCGCGCTCGTCTCCCGCGCCCCGCCCCGGTCGATCTCCTCCGCAGGCACCTGGCCCACCTCCACCCGAAGGTCGATCCGGTCCAGCATCGGCCCGGACACGCGCCCCTGGTAGCGCAAAACCTCGCGCGGCGAGCACCGGCACGCCTTCACGCCCGAGCCGTGGTAGCCGCACGGGCACGGGTTCATCGACGCCACGAGCATGGCCCGCGCCGGGTATTCCGCGCGGCCCTTCGCGCGCACGATGGCCACCCGGCCGTCCTCCAGCGGTTGGCGAAGGCCGTCGAGCACGTCGCGCGGAAATTCGGGCAATTCGTCGAGAAATAAAACGCCGTTGTGCGCCAGCGTGATTTCGCCCGGGTGCGCGTCCGCCCCGCCGCCCACCAGCGCCGCGAGCGACGCGGTGTGGTGCGGCGCGCGAAACGGGCGGCGCACCATCAGCGTTTCGCCCGGCGGCAGGGTCCCGGCGGCGCTGTGGATGCGCGTGGTTTCGAGAGATTCCTCAAACGTCATCTCCGGGAGGAGCGAAGGCAGGCACCGGGCCAGCATCGTCTTGCCCGAGCCGGGCGGGCCGGCCATCAGAAGCGAATGCCCGCCCGCGGCCGCGATCTCCAGCGCGCGCTTGGCCGTGTGCTGGCCGATCACGTGGCAAAGGTCGTTTGCGTTATTCTGCTCAAGAAGGAGCGCTTTAAAGCTTGTCTCAGGCTGCGGGGCGATGGGCGCTTGCCCGGTCAGGTGCGAAACCGCCGCGCGAAGCGAAGCGGCGGGGTACACCGTCAGCCCTTGAAGGCAAGAAAGCTCCGGCGCGTTTTTTTCGGGCAGCAGCAGATGCGTAAACCCGTCCCGCAGGGCCGACAGGGCCGCGGGCAGAGCGCCCCTTATGGGCGACAGGTCGCCGCCCATGGAAAGCTCGCCCAAAAAGAGCGCGCCGCGGGCCGCTTCCTCCAAAAGCTGCCCCGACGCGCACAGGATCGCAAGCGCGATCGGCAGGTCGTACACCGGGCCGATCTTCTTGGTATCGGCCGGAGCCAGGTTGATCACCACGCGGGTGAACGGCATCTGAAAGCCGCTGTTGAAAAGCGCGGCCCTCACGCGCTCGCGCGACTCGCGCACCGCGGCGTCCGGCAGGCCCACGATTTCAAACAGGGGCATGCCGCCGGAGACGTTCGCCTCCACAATCACCGGATACCCCTCGATGCCCGAAAGCCCGTAGGATGTCACGCGCGCAAGCACCGCTCAAGCCCTTCTTTCGTGCCCATCGCGGGTCAGTAGTACAGCCACCCGCGGTATTTCCACCCCGGCAGATACAAAAACCCGAACCAGTTCATGGCGCCGGCCCAGTCGTAGGACATCAAAGCGCCGGTCGCAAACGGGTAAAACGCGGCAAACAGCAGGGCCACCGCCCCCATGTACGCGCCCTGCGCCACCCTGGCGGCCTTGGGCCTTGCCTCGTGCAGCCTTTCAAACGCGTACACGATCGTCAGCATCACAAAGGGCAGGCTGCCGAAGTAGTGGTAGATGAACGTGGACCGCGGCACCAGCACCCAGGGAAGGAACTGCGCCAGGAACGAAAGCAGCAGCATGGAAAGGCGGGAGTCCCGCTCGCCCCTGCCCGTTAGGTGCGGCCTTAGCCATTGCCACGCTGCGTACAGCAGCGTGCCAAGGCCCACCCACCAGACGGCCGGGTTGCCCATGCACATGATCGTGGACGCCTTGTCCGCCGGGATGAACGGCTTGCCATTGTAGTAATACATGGGCTTTAAAATCAGCGGCCATTCGTACCAGGGGGACTTGAACGCGTGGTCGTCCACCAGCGTGGCGTGGTAGCTGAACATGCCCTCCTGCGCGCGCATGAACTTGTCCAGCGTCAGCCCGCCCTCCCAGGCGAAATAGGGAATGTAGCTGAAATAGTAGATCAGCGCCGGGATGACGATGAAGAACCCCACGCACGCGCCCAGGGTGCCCACCAGGAGCCTCGGATAGTCCCGCACCCGCTCGGCCATCTCACCGCCCGCCTCCGTGGCCTCGCGCCACTCCAGAAACCTTTGCGCCATGGACCAGAAGAACAGGACGGCCAGCCCCGCGCCCGCGTAGATGCCGATCCACTTGCTGGCGCAGCCAAGGCCCATGAACAGGCCCGACAGAAGCAGCGGGATCAGGGTCCGCCACCGGTCGCGAAAGAAGTTCATCTGCAGGTAGCGGAACATGCACAGGTACATCAAAAGGATGAACAGCACCGCGTAGCTGTCGATGGTGGCGATGCGCGTCTGCGTCAGGTGCATGAGGTCAAACGCCATCACGAACGCCGCCAGCAGCGCGTACCTTGCTTTTTTGAACAGCAGCTTTCCGAGCAGGTACATCGCCGGCACCATCAAAACGCCGGAAAGCGCGCCCATGAACCGCCAGCCAAACGGCGTCATGCCAAAGATCTGGATGCCCAGCATAATGAAGATCTTGCCGAGCGGCGGATGCGTCGTCTCGTACGTCTGCAGCCCGTTGGCGTGCTCGTATCCGGTGCGGGCATGGTAGATCTCGTCAAAATACGTGCCGCTCAGGTAGCTGGGGTATTCGGGCACGGTGTCCGGCTCGTCCACGAGCGCCCTGGGGTCATAGCCGCTGCCCTCGCGCTCGCCGGCGGATTTCACCGTTCGGACCGGCAGCACCACGCCGTTCAGGTTGCGAAACGCCACCTCCATCAGCGACGCCGCCGGGCCGTCCGTGGTCAGGCGCACGTACCGCGCCCCGCAGATGAGCGGGTCATCCGTCCAGCTGGACGGCGCGCCGGCCGCGTCGTACACGGCCTGCGTCAGGTACTGCCAGCGAAAGCAGTCCCCGCGCTTGAGCGAAGCGGCGGACGGGTCGATCCAGTCCGCGCCGTCGTCGGAAAACTCCACCACGAACGTGTGGTCCCGCCAGTTGATGCCGGCGTAGTACAGGACATGGAACTCCTGCCTTTCGCCCAGGTCGAAGACGACCTCCTCGCTCATGCCCGTGCTCGTCCAGACCGTCTGCGGCGCTTTCGTGGACCCAAGGCCGATGAACGCGACGCAGGCGTATACGCCCGTCAGCGCGAGCATCAGCAGCCAGTCCTTTTGGCGCATGCGGGGGAGTTTTTCCGTTTCCGTTGTGAGGGCGGCAAGGCGGCTCTTTCGTTCGGGCTTCACGGGCATCGGCAGCGGCAGCGTACGCGGGTCCAGCGCCGTCCAGACCGCCACGCCCGTCAGCAAAAGGTTGGCCGCCGAAAGAACGGAACCGAGAAAGCCGTGGCCGACCGCCAGGTGCGTATCCCGAAGCACCGTGGCGCAGTTGACGTAAAACGTGGCCGAAAAGCCCGCGAACAGGAGCAGCAAGCGCCAGTCGCGCCGCCTCACATACGCAAGCAGCAGCAGCAAAAGCGCCGGGAACAGGTATCTTTCGTGCATCTTCGCGCCCAGCAGGAACACGAGGAGGTAGATCAGCGCGCAATAAAACGGCAGTTCGCGCACATCCCGGCGGCGAACGTACAGCCAAACGGCGAAAAGCACGGAGAGCACCGTCATCACCGTGCCAAAGGCGCCGTAGGTGAACGGGCCCAGGCGGGCGGAAAGCGGCACCCAGTTCGCGCCCAGCAGGTAATACAGGTTCGCGGCGTTGACCGTGGCATATTCGTAGGAGCCGAGCGTCGCTGCGTATTGGCCGATCACCCAGCCGATGGGGTCGGGCTTTCCCCACAAAAACGGCAGCAGCAGCACCGCGGCGGTCAGCAGCGAGGCCAAAAGCCCCCGCGCCGCCTCGATCGCGGTCTTTTTCCCTTCCTTGCCGATCAGGGACAGCGCGAGCGCCACGAGGCCGATGGGTCCGGCGATCAGCGCCTGCGGCTTCATCAATACCGTCACGGTGAACGCGGGCAGGGCGAAGCGCCACCGGCCCTCCACCGCCAGCGCCACGGTGATCAAAAGGCCCAGCGCCACCACCGCATCCACCTGGCCCCACACCGCGCCGTCCACCAAGACCGCGGGGCTGATGGCGTACAGCGCCGAAAGGCACAGCGCCCCCGCCTCGCCCAGGCGCTTTTTGGAAAGCTTCCACAGAAGAAGGATCGCGCCCAGGTCCGCAAGCATCGGCATCAGCTTGACGATCGCGCGGCCGGCCTCGCCCAGCTCCGTCACGCCAAGCAGCCGCAGCAGTCCGCCGGTCGCCCACAGCAGGTACAGATACCCCGGCGGGTAATCGCAGAAGTAGTCCGGCGCGTAAAACGCGTTCGGCCCGACCTGCGCCATGCGCATGGACCAGGCAAAAAAGCAGCTCATGTCCGTCTCATACCCGGGCCGCGTGGCCATCAAATACAGCCGAAGCAGCGCCGAAAGCAACAGCAGCAGGAAAAGCGCCAGCCGGGGCGAGGGCACGCCGCGGCCTCGCGCGATGTAGAGCAGGCAAAGCGCGGCCGCGAACAGCGAAAGCCAAAGCACCTGGCTGTCCGCGCCTTCAGACGCTTTTGCGTCCGCCGCCTGGTCGCCCTGCGAAACGGCGGAATCGGTATAGTCCCGCAGCGAAATCACGGAAACGCCCGCGGGCGCCTCGTCCACGCGCGTGAGCGACAGGCCGTCAAACCACGCTTTGCCGCTGTTGTCGGCCGAATAATCGCCCAGACGCGCGCCGACGATGAGCGATCTCTGGTTTGCGTGCGTTTTGAAGTAGCTGGTCAGCTCCGTCCATTCGCCCCCGGTGTCGTACACGCTGGGAAACATGCCATAGGAGCCGATGACGGACAGGCTCGCGCCCGCGCCCGTCTCCGGGTCGATGCCCTCGGCCTTGACAAACCCCGTCAGGCGGTACACCGTGTCCGGCTGAACCTCGACCGTCTGCACGAACCTCGCGTCGTTGGAGGAGACGTTTTCCACCAGGGCGCACAGGCCGCCGTCCGCGCCGCCCTCGCGAAGCTCCAGGTACGTCACGCCGACGTCGTACAGCCACATGTCCTCCTCCCAGGACACGGGCCAGCCGTCGTGCACCTGCTCAAAATCCCCGTTTTGCAGCAGGTTTTCCTCGGCCAGCGCGGGCCACGCCGCCAAAAGCGCGGCGGCAAGCAGCCAAACAAACAATCGGCGCATCAATGTCCTCCATGTGCTCGGTCGTTCTCTATGTATCTATCTAACGCAACGGGCTTTCGTATGCTTCCATATAAAGGCAGGCAATCCCTGCAAGGGGCGCGTTTATTCGGTGAAATCAAACGCGCCGCGCAGCAGCGCCGTCCCTTCGGGCAGCACTTCGACGATATCAAAGCGGACGGGCGCGTCCGAAAGGCCCCGCTCCTTTAAAAAGCAAAGCGCGGCCCGGCAGATCCGCCGCCGCTTGGCAGGGGTCACGCTCTCCCTTGGGGCGGCAAAACGGGCGCTTTTTCGGGACTTCACCTCCACAAAGGCGATGGTTTCGCCCTCTTTGGCGATGATATCCACCTCCGCGCCGCGAACGGCGTAGTTGCGCTGAAGGACGCAAAACCCGATCGACGAAAGAAACGCCGCCGCCCGGTCCTCGGCCAGGCCGCCCTTTTCCCGCGACATACGCGCCCTCCCGTCAGACGAATTTTCGGATGAACAGCTTTCGGTGCGCGGGACAGGGCCCGTGCGCCCGAAGCGCCCCGATGTGCGCCGCCGTGCCGTACCCCTTGTGCGCGGCAAAGCCGTAGGCCGGATACTGCTTGTCCAGCGCGCGCATGCGCTCGTCCCGCGCGACCTTCGCCAGAATGGACGCCGCGGCGATCGAATAGCACGCCGCGTCCCCGTGGACGATGGCGCGCGAAACGCCCGCAAGGGCCACGCCCTCCATGGCGTCCAGCAAAAAAAGGCCGCACGGCGCGCCCTCTGCCGCGCGCGCCATGGCCAGCCGGGTCGCCTCCAGGATGTTCAGG
Organism: uncultured Oscillospiraceae bacterium; assembly: GCA_964620835.1. Classification (GTDB taxonomy): domain Bacteria; phylum Bacillota; class Clostridia; order Christensenellales; family Aristaeellaceae; genus Avichristensenella. Next base: position 4,236 of record CAZUIA010000089.1, on the reverse strand, counting down.
CGGTCGATCTCCTCCACGGTGGCAAACCCCACGCGCGCAAACACCGCGGTTTTGAGGATCTTATCGGAAAGCGCCTCGCGCGCCTTTTCGCTCAGCTTCTTCGAATCGTCTACCCCCGGCAAAAGCGGGGCTTCGGGCATCACGCAGCACCCGGCCGCCACCGGGCCTGCCAGCGGGCCGCGGCCCGCCTCGTCGATGCCCGCGAACACGACCCCGGCGGCCCACAGCTCCCGGTCGATCCGGGTGATTTCGATCAGCCTTGCTTCGGCGTTTCTTCGCATGGCGGCTCCTCCAGCGTAATGCGGCCCAGCCGCCCGGCGCGAAACTCGTCCAACACCACGGCCGCGGCGCGCTCGGTATCCGGCCGCCCGCCCGAAAGCAGGAACCCCCGGCCGCGGCATACGGCCTCAAGCAGCGGAGGGCCGGAAAGCGGCCCGTCCGACAGCTTGTAGCGCTGCCGCACCGCCTCGGGGCGGACCAACAGCAGGGCCTCCAGCAGCGACACGGCCAGCGCCTCGCCGTCCAGGATGTCGTCGCGGATCGTGCCGAGAAACGCCAGGCGTTTGGCCGCCGTCTCGTCGTTCAGGCGCGGCCAGAGCATGCCGGGCGTGTCCAGCAATTCCAGGTAGGGGGACACGCGCACCCAGCGGTTGGCGCGCGTCACGCCCGGCCGGTCCGCCGTGATCGTGACCGCGGCGCCGCACAGCCGGTTGATGAACGTGGACTTTCCGACGTTCGGCACGCCCACGACCATCGCGCGCACGGTCTTGCGGATGCCGCGCGCCGCCTGCCGCCTGACGACCTGGGCGGTCATGGCTTCGATTCGGCGGATCGCGTCCTGCGCCCGGCCGCGCGCGGCGTCAAAGGCGAAGGCCTCCTGGCCTTCCTTCAAAAACGCGGCGGCCCACCGCCTTGTGGCGCGCTCGTCTGCAAGGTCCGCCTTGTTGAGCACCAGCAGCCGCTCTTTGCCGCGCGTCAGGTCCAGCAAATCGGGGTTTCGGCTGGAAACGGGCAGCCGCGCGTCGCACAGCTCGATGACCGCGTCCACGCGCCTGAGCTGGTCGCTCAACAGCCTCTTCGCTTTGGCCATATGGCCGGGGTACCATTGGATCTGCATCGTTCCCTCACATACGAAAAAACCCGCAGCGTATGCGGGTGTGGGTCGGTTCTTGAATCAGCGGTCGCGGAGTTCCTTGATCTTGGCGGCCTTGCCGGACAGATCGCGCAGGTAGTACAGCTTCGCGCGGCGAACCTTGCCGCGGCGGATGACCTCCACGTGGTCCACGCGCGGGCTGTGCAGCGGGAACGTGCGCTCCACGCCGATGCCGTAGGAAACGCGGCGAACGGTGAACGTCTCGCGGACGCTGCCGTTGCGGCGGGCGATGACCACCCCTTCAAAGGCCTGCAGGCGCTCGCGGCTGCCCTCGACGACCTTCACGTACACGCGCACCGTGTCGCCGACGCGAAAATCGGGGATGTCCTGGCGAAGCTGCTCGCGCTCCAGGGAGCGGATGATTTCATTCATGGGGAATGTCCTCCTTTCCTCATAGACGTTCGTGCCCGAAAACGCTTGGTTTGGGCAGAGGACCGTCCGTTTCTCAAGTCGCGACTGATAGTATACCACATCACGCGCTTTTAGCGCAAGAGCAATATCGTCTTTATGGCGATAAACTGCGCGCAAACGCCCTTTTCCTACGCATAGTGCAGCGTGAACATGAACCGTGCCCCGCCGCCTTCCCGGTTTTCGGCGGTGATCTCCTCGCCCAGCCGGTGCATCAGCTCGCGGGCGATCGCAAGCCCCAGGCCCGTGCCGCCGCCCGTGCCGTGGGCCTTGTCCGCCTTGTAGAACCGCTCGAACACGTGCGCCAGGTCCGCGGGCGCGATGCCCGGGCCGTCGTCCTCGACGGTGATGTGCAGGCACTTTTCAAACGCCTCGGCGCGGATCTGGATGGTGGAGCCCTTGGGCGTGTAGGTAAACGCGTTGTTCAAAAGCGCCACGAGCACCTGCTCGGTGCGGTCGGGGTTTCCCAGCACCGTAGGCAGCGGCGGCGAGATGATGTGAAGCGCCAGCACATGGCCGGTCGTGGCCGCCTTGGCCGCGAAGATGGACGCCGTGTCGTGCAAGAGCGGCTCGACGTGAAAGCGGATCTTTTCCAGCGCGAGCCGGCCGCTTTGCAGCCGCGACAGTTCCAGCATGTCGTCCACCAGGCGGGACAGGCGCATGGTCTCTCGCAGGATAATGTCGTACGTTTCCGCGCGCTTTTCCTCGGTATGGATCAGGCCGTCGCGCAGCGGCTCAATGAGCGCGCGCAGCGCCGTGAGCGGCGTTTTCAGCTCGTGCGACACGTTGGCCACGTAATCGCGCCGGGTCTGCTCCAGCCGGTAGGCCTCGGTTTCCTCGCGGAACACGCCCACCGCGCCGGCGATGTCCTCCCGCCCGCCGCCGATGGGCGCGACGGTCAGGTGCACGAGCAGATCGCCGAACAGGAACCTGCGGTCCGTACAGCGGCCCTCCGAAAGCGCGGTGTGGAAATCCTCCCAGACCTCCGGCGGCAGCGGCAGCGGCTTTCCGTTGCCCGCGGCCATGCACAAAGACTGCAGCGACGGGTTGACGCGCACCGGGCGGCACTGCGCGTCCACGGCCAAAACGCCCTCGCCCAGCGCGTTGACGATGGTGACGGCCTGGTTTCGCTCGCGCGTCAGGTCCGCGATTGTCTTGCCCAATTCGCCCGCCAGGTGGTTGAGCGCGCGCGCCAGGTCGCCGGACTCGCCCATCTCCCGGTCGTCGGCGCGGATGGTGAAATCGCCCGCCGCCATGCGCAGCGCCACGTCGCGCATCTGGTGGATCGGCAGGGTGATGCGCCTGGAAAACCAGTACACCATCGGCAGCATGGCGCACAGCACGGCCAGCGCCGAAAACCACAGCGTGGAGGAGAGCGTCGACATCGCCGACACGACCTCCTGCAAGGGCTTGAGCATGACGACCGCGCCCACCAGCTCCCCCTTCAGCCGGACGGGAATGCCGATGAACAAGAGGTTCACCACGCTGGCCGCGCTTGCCTTGTGCGTGACCATTTCGCTGATGCGCGTGACCTCCTGCCCGCCCATCACCCGGTCGATGAGCACGCCGAAGTTGTGCACGGACGCGCTGTCCGTGGGGCCGGCGATCGGGTTTTCGGTGTAGTTGATGACGTTTCGGTCGCGGTCCAGCAGGTACACGGTGGCGTCCCACTGGCGCGAATCGGCGAACAGGTACTTTGAGGATGCCTGCACGTCCGCAAACCCAAAGGAAGAAGACGCCTGCTCGGCCAAAAAGACGGCGCGCGGATACAGCTCGTCCAGCTTCGCCTGCGCGAAGATCTGGGGGGACAAAAACGAATACACGCTCAGCGTCACCAACGCCGACAGAAGGACGCTCGTGATGACAAGCGACAGGATGCGGCGAAGGGACGGGCTTTTGTTCATGGCGAAACGACCTCGAACTTGTATCCGACGCCGTACACCGTCACGATCTCCCACTCCGGGTCCTCGCACGAAAGCTTTTGCCTCACGCGCTTGATGTGCGTGTCCACGGTGCGGGTATCGCCGAAGTAGTCATACCCCCATACCTGCGAGAGGATGGCCTCGCGCGGGTATACGCGCCCGGGGTGCGCGGCCAGCAGGTTCAAAAGCTCCACCTCGCGCGGCGTCATGGCCACGGCCTCGCCGTTCAGCAGGACCATGTAGCGGTCCGGCTGGATTTCCAGCTTGCCGAACTTGAGCGTAACGGGCGCCTCCTCGCTCGGCTGCGCCTGCGTGCGCCGCAGCACGGCCTTGATCCTGGAAATCACCTCGCGCGGGGAAAAGGGCTTGACGATGTAGTCGTCCGCGCCCAGCTCCAGCCCCACGACGCGGTCGATCTCCTCGCCGCGCGCGGTCAGCATGATCACGGGCGTTTTCGACGTCTGGCGAAGCGTGCGGCAGACCTCCAGGCCGTTCATCTTGGGCATCATCAGGTCCAGCAGGATCAGATCCGGCGGGGCGGCGGAATCGACCGCCTTCAGCGCGTCCTCGCCGTCAAACGCCGAGGCGTGGGCAAACCCTTCGGCGTCCAGGTACAAAGAAAGGGATTGGTGGACGACCGGATCGTCGTCACAGATCAAAATCAAAGGCGGTGTGCTCATCCCGTTTGTTCACCTCTTTATGGCAGTATAGCAGACAATTGTGGCGAATGTGTGAAATCCCTTGCAAAAAGCG
>CAZUIA010000088.1:0-10878 GCA_964620835.1 uncultured Oscillospiraceae bacterium | reverse complement strand
CGCCAAGGAAATCATGTGCATTCGAGTGCTGGGCGGATCTTTCCGCCGCTCAGGCTCCATTGGCGATGTGATTGTCGCCAGCGTAAAGTCCGCCGCCCCCGGCGGCCAGGTCAAGAAAGGCGAAGTTGTGCGTGCTGTGATCGTCCGCGTGGTCAAGCAGAACCGCCGGCCCGACGGCTCCTACATCCGCTTTGACGACAACGCCGCCGTCATCATCAACGACCAGAAGCAGCCCCGCGGCACCCGCATCTTCGGGCCTGTGGCGCGCGAACTGCGCGAGAAGGACTTCATGAAGATCGTTTCCCTCGCGCCGGAAGTGCTGTAAGGAGCGTGGACGAGAATGAACAAGACAGGAAAGATGCACGTCCGCACCGGCGATACCGTCATCGTGATCTCCGGCGACGAGAAGGGGAAAAAGGGCAAGGTGCTGCGCGCGGTGCCCAAGACCGGCCGGGTCTTTGTCGAGGGCGTCGCGATGGTCACCAAGCACCAAAAGGCCAGAAACCAGCAGATGCAGGGCGGCATCATCCACAAGGAAGCCGCGGTCGACGCCTCCAACGTCATGCTTGTGTGCGGAAAGTGCGGCAAGGCCACCCGCCATGCCCACAAACTCCTCGACGACGGCAAGAAGGTGCGCATGTGCAAGAAGTGCGGCGCCGCCTTCGAGAACTGAGGAGGAAATGAAGATGGAAAACCGCCTGAAGGAAAAGTACGTAACCGAGGTCATGCCTGCGATGTCGCAGAAGTTCGGCTACAAAAACGTCAACCAGATTCCCAAGCTCGAAAAGGTCGTCATCAACATGGGGCTTGGCGACTGCAAGGACAACGCCAAGGGCCTGGAGGCCGCCGTGGCCGACCTCGCCACCGTCTCGGGCCAAAAGCCGGTGGTGACCAAGGCGAAAAAGTCCGTCGCCAACTTCAAGCTGCGCGCAGGGATGAGCATCGGCGCCAAGGTCACGCTGCGCGGCGAAAGAATGTACCAGTTCGTCGACAAGCTTGTCAACGTCGCGCTCCCGCGCGTTCGCGACTTCCACGGCGTGTCCAACAAGGCCTTTGACGGCCGGGGCAACTACGCCCTGGGCATCCGCGAGCAGCTCCTGTTCCCGGAAATCGAGTATGACAAGGTGGACAAAATCCGCGGCATGGAGATGATTTTCGTCACCACCGCCAAGACGGACGAGGAAGCCCGCGAACTGCTCCGCCTCATCGGCATGCCGTTCGCCCAAGCGTAAGGAGGGAGGACAAACAGATGGCAAAACTCAGCATGAAGCTCAAGCAGCAGCGCGAGCCCAAGTTCTCCACCCGGGCGTACACCCGCTGCCGCCTGTGCGGCCGTCCGCATTCGGTGCTCCGCAAGTACGGCGTATGCCGCATTTGCTTCCGCGAGCTGGCGTACGCCGGCCAGATCCCCGGCGTCCGCAAGGCGAGCTGGTAAAGGAGGGTACAACATGGTCGTCAACGATCCCATCGCCGATATGCTGACCAGAATCCGCAACGCGCAGATCGCTGGCCACGATAACGTGAGCATTCCGGCTTCCAACATGAAAAAGTCGATCGCGAAGATCCTTCTGAGCGAAGGCTTCGTGAAGAACGTGGAGTTCATCAACGACGGCGTCCAGGGCCTCATCCGCGTCACCCTCAAGTACGCTGACAAGCGCCCGGTCATCGTCGGTCTCAAGCGTATCAGCCGTCCGGGCCTTCGCGTCTACGCCCGCGTGAACGAAATCCCCAAGGTCCTAGGCGGCCTCGGCACCGCGATTCTTTCAACGCCCAAGGGCGTCATGACCGACAAGGACGCGCGCAAAAACGTGGTCGGCGGCGAAGTCCTCGCCTATATCTGGTAAACCCATCGGCGCCCTCCAAAGGGGGGTTCCGTAGGGGGGACCGAAGTCCCCCATGCGAAGCGCGGACAGCGCATAACGGTAGGGCCCGCAGGCGGGAAACCGCTTGACGAAGGCTATTCCGTAAGGAGGAAGAGCATGTCTCGTATCGGCAAATTACCCATCAAGATTCCAAGCGGCGTCAAGGTGGACATCGCCCAGGACGGAACCGTGACGGTCAAGGGGCCCAAGGGCACCCTGTCCGAGCAGGTCAAGGGCGGCATCCAGGTGAAAGAGGAAAACGGCTTTCTCGTATTGACCCGCCCGACCGATGCCAAGCCGCACAAGGCCCTGCACGGGCTGTACCGCGCGCTGGTCCATAACCTGGTGGTCGGCGTGACCGAGGGCTTTTCCAAGACCCTTGAGATGGTCGGCACCGGCTACCGCGCCCAGGCGCAGGGCGATACGCTCACGATCAACATCGGCTTTAGCCACCCGGTGGTCCTGAAAGCGCCCGCGAACATCCAGTTTGAAACGCCCGCCCCGACCAAAATCGTCGTCAAGGGCATCAACAAGCAGCAGGTCGGCAACCTTGCCGCCGATATCCGCAAGATTCGTAAGCCCGAGCCGTACCTTGGCAAAGGCATCAAGTACGAAAACGAGCATATCCGCCGCAAGGAAGGCAAGACCGGCAAGTAAGCAGGAAGGGAGTGAGCGCGAATGTTCAATAAAAGGGACAAAAATGAGGTTCGGAAGATCCGTCACGAGCGCGTCCGGCAGAAGATCTCCGGCACGCCCGAGTCGCCCAGGCTCTGCGTGTTTCGTAGCCTGAAGCATATCTATGCGCAGCTCATCGACGATTCAAAGGGCGTAACCCTGGTTTCCGCCTCCACGCTGGATCCCGCTATCCGCGGGCAGCTTTCCGAGGTTGATAAAAAAGGCGCCGCGAAGCTGGTCGGCAAGACCGTCGGGCAGCGCGCGCTTGAAGCAGGCTTCAAGACCGTCGTGTTCGACCGCGGTGGCTACGTGTATACGGGCCGCGTGCAGGCCGTCGCCGAGGGCGCCAGAGAAGCCGGATTGGAGTTCTGAGTATGGAAAATATGCAAAATCAGAATCAGCATCATGGCCGGGACAACAACCGCCCGCCGCGCCGGGACGACCGGGGGCCGCGCCGCGACCGCCGCGACCGCGTGGAGGAGCCGCCCGAGTTCAAAGAGAAGCTGGTCGCCGTCAACCGCGTCACTAAGGTCGTCAAGGGCGGCCGCAACTTCCGCTTTTCCGCGCTGGTCGTCATCGGCGACGAAAAGGGCCGCGTGGGCGTAGGCATGGGCAAGGCGACGGAAATTCCCGAGGCCATCCGCAAGGCGGTCGAGGCCGCGAAGAAGAAGCTGGTCACCGTGCCGTTCAAGGATACGACCATTCCCCACGAGACCGTCGGCTGCTTTGGCACCGGCAAGGTGCTCCTGCTCCCGGCCCCGGAAGGAACCGGCGTCATCGCGGGCGGTCCGGCCCGCGCCGTGCTCGAGCTATGCGGCATCAAGGACATCCGCACCAAGTCCTACGGCACGAACAACCCCATCAACATGGTCAAGGCGACGCTGGAAGGCCTTCGGCAGCTTCGCAGCGCCGAGCAGGTCGCCAAGCTCCGCGGCAAAACCGTCGAAGAATTGCTGGGCTGAGGAGGCAAAGAGATGAAAAAGCTGAAGATTACGCTCGTGAAATCTCCGATCGCCAGCCTCAAAAAGCACATTCGGACCGTTGAGGCGCTCGGCCTTCACAAGCTGCACCAGAGCGTGGTGCACGAGGACAATCCCTCCATCCGCGGGATGATCTTCGTCGTCAGGCACATGGTCACCGTGGAAGAGATTGACCAATAAGGAGGCACCGAGATGAAGTTGAATGAACTCAGGCCCGCCCCGGGTTCGGTCACGGCGCCCAAGCGCCTGGGCCGCGGCGTGGGCTCCGGCCTTGGCAAGACCAGCGGCAAGGGCCACAAGGGTGCCAAGGCGCGCAGCGGCCACGGCAAGGGCGTGTACTTTGAGGGCGGCCAGCTGCCGCTCGTGCGCCGCTTGCCCAAGCGCGGCTTTACGAACATCTTCAAGAAGGAATACGCGCTGGTCAACGTTTCGGCGCTGGACGCGTTTGAAAACGGCGCGACCGTCGACGTACAGGACCTGATGAAGCTGGGCCTGGTCAAAAAGCCCCTGGACGGCCTGAAGGTGCTCGGCAACGGAGACCTGACCAAGAAGCTGACCGTCAAGGCCGCGAAGTTCACCGGCGCTGCAAAAGAAAAGATCGAGGCCGTAGGCGGGAAAGCCGAGGTGGTCTGACATGTTTGAGACGCTTCGCAATGCATGGCGGATCAAGGAGCTTCGCAAGAAGATCCTCTACACCTTGTTCATGTTGTTGCTCTATCGTCTCGCGGGCGTGATTCCCGTTGCGGGTGTCGACACCGCGGCCGTGGCGTCGGCGATGCAGAACTTCTCCCTGCTCAATTTCATGAGCATGATGACCGGCAACCAGTTCTCCCAGATGACCATCATGGCGATGGGCATCACGCCCTACATCAACTCCTCGATCATCATGCAGCTGTTGACCGTCGCCATTCCGTACCTGGAGAACCTCCAGAAGGAAGGCGAGGAGGGGCGCAAGAAGATCGCGCAGTACACCCGCTACCTGACCGTGGTGCTGGGCTTTGTCCAGGCCGTCGGCCTGGTGCTGGGCATGGGCGCGATGCGGTCGGAAACGTTCGGTTCCCCGTTCATCACCGGCTGCGTCATCGGCATTTCCATGGCCGCCGGCACCACGCTCGCGATGTGGATCGGCGAAAGAATCACGGAAAACGGCGTCGGCAACGGCATTTCGCTGCTGATCTTCTCGGGCATCATTGCCTCGCTGTTTACGTGGGTCGCCAGCGGCATCACCTCGCTGTTCACCACCACGATCACGGTCGCCAACATCGTCACCGCCGTGCTGCTGATCCTCGGCATCCTGATCATGGTCACGGCCGTCACGTTCGTGGACATGGGCGAGAGGCGCGTGCCGGTGCAGTATGCCAAGCGCGTCGTCGGCCGCAAGATGTACGGCGGGCAGTCCACGCACATCCCGATGAAGGTCAACTCCTCGGGCGTGCTGCCGCTGATCTTCGCGTACTCGATCATGCAGTTCCCCGGTACCATCATGGGCTTTTTCCCCAATAGCGGCATCGCCCAGTGGTGGAACAACTCGTTCATGTACAGCATCTGGGAACAGCTTCTGCTGGCTGTCATGATCATTTTCTTCGCATATTTCTATACCAGCATTTCGTTCAACCCGATCGATATCGCCAAGAACATGCAGCAAAACGGCGGCACGATCCCGGGCATTCGGCAGGGCAAGCCGACCAGCGATTATCTGGCGCGCATTTCCAACCGGATTACGCTCTTTGGCGGCGTGTTCCTCGCGGTGCTGGCGACGATCCCGACCCTGGCGACGATCTGGGGCGGCATCCGGCTGCCGTTCGCGGCCAGCTCGCTGCTCATCGCCGTGTCGGTCTCGCTGGAAACCACGCGCCAGCTGGAAAGCCAAATGCTGATGCGCCACTACAAGGGGTTCCTGTAGGATGCAGGGACGCCGGATGAAAGGGGGATGTCTCCTATGAACGTCATTTTCCTCGGACCTCCGGGCTCGGGAAAGGGAACGCACGCCGAGCAGGCGAGCCGGGCACTGGGCATTCCCCGCCTTTCCACGGGCGACATGCTGCGCGAGCACATCAAAAACGGCACGCCGCTTGGAACCGAGGCCAAGGGCTACATCGAGGCCGGCCAGCTCGTCCCGGACGCGCTCGTCATCGAGATGCTGAAGGAGCGCCTGGCGGCGCCGGACTGCGCAAAGGGCGTCATCTTCGACGGCTTTCCGCGCACCGAGCCCCAGGCCGAGGCGCTTGACGCCGTCACGGCCATCGACCGGGTGCTGAACCTCTCGATCACCGACGAGGCCATCGTCAACCGGATGAAGGGCCGCCGCATCTGCGCGGCGTGCGGGTTTACCTCGCACATCAAACTGATCGGCGAAAGGACGGATTGCCCCGAGTGCGGCGGCACGCTGACGGTCCGAAAGGACGACGCGCCGGAAACCGTGCTCAGCAGGCTGGCCGTCTACCACGCGCAGACCAAGCCGCTGATTCAGTATTACCAAAGCCGCGGCATTCTGTTCACCGTCGATTCCGACGGCCCGATCGCCGAGGTGCAAAAACGCGTGGACGAGGCGCTGCGATGATTACGCTCAAAAACGCGGAGCAGGCGGCCAAGATGCGAAAGGCCGGCCACCTGCTGGAGCGGGTGCTTGAGGAGGTTTGCGCCGAGGTGAAGCCGGGGGTCACCACCCTTCACCTAAACCGGCTGGCCGACAAGCTCATCCGAAAGGCCGGGGCGGTCCCCTCGTTCTATGGGTATCACGGGTTTCCCGCGTCGCTGTGCACGTCCGTGAACGACGCGGTCGTCCACGGCATCCCGGACGATACGCCGCTGCGGGAGGGCTCCATCATCGGCCTGGACGTCGGGCTGATCCTGGACGGCTGGCAGGCGGACATGGCGCGCACGCTCCCGGTGGGCGAGGTTTCGGACGAAGCCAGGCGCCTGATCGACGTGACCGAGCGGTGCTTCTTTGAGGCGCTGAAGGTGTGCCGCGCTGACAAACGCCTGGGGGACATCGGAAACGCGGTGCAAGCCCTGGCCGAGGCGGAAGGGTTTTCCGTGGTGCGCGCGCTGTGTGGGCACGGCATCGGCCGGGCCATGCACGAGGACCCCGAGGTCGCCAACTACGGCGAAGCGGGGCGCGGGTTTCGGCTTCGGCCGGGCATGACGCTCGCCATCGAGCCGATGATCAACGCGGGCGGGTTTGAGGTGTCCATGGACGGCTGGGACGTCCGCACCCGGGACGGCTCCTTCAGCGCCCATTATGAAAACACGGTGCTCATCACGGCCGGCGAACCGGAGATTCTGACGATGCGGTCCGTGGAGAAGCGAACATGAACAAAATTCCGATCGAGCCGGGCCGCGCGGTGCTCTCCAAGGCCGGACGCGACGCCGGACGGCGCTTTGTGGTGCTTCGGACGGACGAACCCTTCGCCTATGTCGCCGACGGCGGCCTGCGAAAGGCGGAAGCCCCCAAAAAAAAGAAGCACAGGCATTTGAAGGCATTGCCGGAATGTTTTTCCAGCATTGCGGAAATACTCAAGGATGGCGGACTGCCGTCCAACGCGGACATTCGCAGGTGTCTAGCCGACCGACCGATAGCGCCCGACCAAGCGGAAGGGCTGAGAACCGATCCGAAAGACAACGCGGTTCGAAACCCGGCGACGCCGCCGGGGCGTAAGGAGGATTTAGGATTTGGCCAAGAATGATGTCATCGAGGTGGAAGGCACCGTCGTGGAGGCGCTGCCAAACGCCATGTTCCAGGTGGAGCTGCCCAACGGGCACCGCATCATGGCGCACATCTCTGGGAAAATGCGCATGCATTTCATCCGAATTTACCCGGGGGACAGGGTCACGCTTGAGCTGTCGCCCTATGACCTGACCCGCGGCCGTATCACCTGGCGAAGCAAAGCGTAGCGTCCGAAGGAAACCCGGGATGCGATTAATACGAATTGGGAGGTAGTCACCATGAAAGTTCGTCCGTCCGTGAAGCCCATTTGCGAAAAATGCAAGATCATTCGCCGCAAAGGCCGCGTCATGGTTATCTGCGAAAACCCCAAGCACAAACAAAAACAGGGCTAAACAGCGCGGGCTGCGGGAGGGAGCTTTTCTCCCCGCAGCCGGCGTTCGATTCGCTGCGAAGGACTAGCTTTTCGGGCGGCTGCACAGATTTCACCGCCTGTGTATCCGAAGGGCTTTCCATATAGATCAACCCCTTTTCAGGCATTGAACCACTCAACACGGAGGTGCACCTATGGCACGTATAGCGGGCGTCGACCTGCCCCGGGAGAAGCGCGTTGAAATCGGCATCACCTATATCTTCGGCATCGGCCTGCCGACCGCGCAGAAAATTCTCAAAGAGACCGGCATCAACCCCGACACGCGCGTGAAGGATCTTTCCGAGCAGGAGATCAACAAGCTGCGCGAATACATCGAACACCAAGTCAAGGTGGAGGGCGACCTTCGCCGTGAAGTTTCCCTGAACATCAAGCGCCTGGTCGAAATCGGCTGCTATCGCGGTGTTCGCCACCGCCGCGGCCTGCCCGTGCGCGGACAGAACACCAAGCAGAATGCCCGCACGAGAAAGGGCCCCAAGAAGCAGGTCGCCGGCAAGAAAAAGGCCAAGTAAGGGAGGCAAAGCAGAATGGCACCGAAAAAGAACGTAAAGCGCGTCACCCGCAAGCGCCGCGAAAGAAAGCTCGTCGAGCGGGGCGCGGCCCATATCCGCTCGTCGTTTAACAACACGATCGTGACCCTGACCGACATCAACGGCAACGCGCTGTCCTGGGCCTCCGCCGGCGGGCTGGGCTTTCGCGGCAGCAAGAAGTCCACGCCGTTTGCCGCGCAGATGGCCGCCGAAACAGCCGCCAAGGGCGCGATGGAGTACGGCCTGAAGACCGTCGAAGTGTACGTCAAGGGCCCGGGTTCCGGGCGCGAAGCCGCGATCCGCTCCCTCCAGGCCGCGGGCCTTGAGGTGAACATGATCAAGGACGTCACCCCGATCCCGCACAACGGCTGCCGCCCCCCCAAGCGCCGCCGCGTGTGACCAGCGCACCCGCACAATAGTAGGAGGTACCCATTTATGGCAAGATATACAGGTTCCGTTTGCCGCCAGTGCCGCCGCGAAGGCGCCAAGCTCTTTTTGAAGGGCGACAAGTGCTATTCGCCCAAGTGCACCTTCAACGTCCGCCCGACCCCTCCGGGGCAGCACGGACAAGCCCGCCAGCGCAAGATGAGCGAATACGGCGTGCAGCTTCGCGAAAAGCAGAAGTGCCGCCGCATCTACGGCGTGCTGGAGAGCCAGTTTGCCGGCTATTTTGAAAAGGCCAGCAACATGCGCGGCGTTACCGGCGAAAACCTGCTTTCGCTGCTGGAACGCCGGCTTGACAACGTCGTGTACCGCCTGGGCCTTGGCGCGTCGCGCCCGCAGGCCCGCCAGATCGTGCGCCACGGCCACGTCCGCATCAACGGCAAGAAGGTCAACATCCCGTCGTACCTGGTTTCGGAAGGCGACGTGATCACGATCCGCGACCGCTCCAAGGAAACGGACCACTTCAAGGGGCTCAAGGAGGGCACCGGCCGCATCATCCCCAAGTGGCTGACGCTGGACGCCGAAAACCTGACGGCCACCGTTTCCGCTGTGCCCCGCCGCGAGGACATCGATCTGACGATCAACGAGCAGCTCATCGTCGAGTATTACTCCCGCTAATTCGTTTTGTGTACCCCACCGACGGTTTTTGAGGGAGGATAACCCATATGAGCATGACCGAATTCGAAAAGCCAAAGATCGAACGCGTGGAGCAAAGCGCGACGTATGGAAGATTTGTGATCGAGCCGCTCGAGCGGGGCTTTGGCCACACGCTGGGGAACGCGCTTCGGCGCGTGTTGCTGTCCTCGCTTCCGGGCGCGGCGGTGACCAGCGTGCGCATCGAGGGCGTGCAGCATGAGTTTTCGACGATCAACGGCGTCAAGGAGGATGTAACGGAGATCATCCTGAACCTGAAGCTCCTCTCGGTGCGCCTGCATACGGAAAACAGCAAGTCAATCACCGTGGACAAGAAGGGCCCGTGCGAGCTGACCGCCGCCGACCTTGGCGTGGACAGCGAGGTGGAAATCATCAACGGCGGCCTGCACATCGCCACGCTGAACGAGGACGCGCATCTGCAGATGACGCTGACGCTGGAAAAAAACCGCGGCTATGTGACCGCCGAGCGGAACAAGCAGCAGAACATGCCCATTGGCGTGATTCCGATCGATTCCATCTTCACCCCGATCTCCAAGGTGAACTACACGGTCGAGGACACCCGCGTCGGGCAGATCACGGACTATGACAAGCTGACGCTGGACGTGTGGACGGACGGATCCGTCGCGCCGGACGAGGCGATCAGCATTGCCGCGAAGATCCTGGCGAGCCATCTGACGCTGTTCACGGGACTGACGGAGCGCTCCGCCGCGGTGGACTTCAACGAGCCGGAGGACAACAAGAAGGAAAAGGTCCTGGAGATGACCATCGAGGAGCTCGACCTCTCGGTTCGCGCGTACAACTGCCTGAAGCGCGCCGGCATCAACACGGTGGCGGAGCTGGTGCAGCGAAACCAGGAGGACATGATGAAGGTCCGCAACCTCGGCAAGAAGTCGCTGGAGGAAGTGGAGCAAAAGCTGGTCGCGCTGGGGCTTGGCCTGCGCGCATCCGATGAATAAGCCAAATCGTTTCCAAGGATAAAGGAGGAACCCTCATGGCAACGCAACGCAAACTGGGCCGCCCGGCCGACCAGCGCAAGGCATTGCTCCGCAACCAGGTCTCCAACCTGATCTGGCATGGCAGGATTGAGACGACCCTGCAGCGGGCCAAGGAAGTCCGCTCGGTCGCCGAGCGTCTGATCACCCTGGCGATCCGCGAATGCGATCACAATGTCGAAGTGACCAAGGAATTCAACAACGAAAAGGGCCAGACCGTCAGCATCACCGTGACGAACGACCTGCCCTCCAAGCTCCACGCGCGCCGCATCATCATGGCGACTGTGTACGACCTTCAGGAGTCCAAGAAGAGCGACGAGTCCAAGGCCGATTTCAAGGAGCGCACGAAGGATGCCAAGCACCCGCTCGTGGAAAAGCTCTTTCGCGAGATTGGACCCAAGTACAAAAAGCGCAACGCCGAAAAGGGCTGCGCGGGCGGGTATACCCGCATCATCCGCAAGGGCCCCCGGCGCGGCGACGCGGCCGAGATGGTCATCCTGGAGCTGGTATAAAAGGCCGTTGGCAAGCTGCGGTTTGTCAACGGGAGGAAGGGGACTCGGCCTGAAATCCCGCGGGATTTCCGGGCGGCCTCAGGCGGAACGCCCCGTCAGCGCCTACGGCGCCGCCGGGTTTCGGGCGGCGAATTT
>CAZUIA010000087.1:0-10928 GCA_964620835.1 uncultured Oscillospiraceae bacterium | reverse complement strand
CGACCTGGGGCTTGAACTCCGTCATGATGAAGCAGCCGTTGTAGAGCCAGTATTCGTTGGACGTGCCCCAACGGTCGCCGCACTCGGTGACGAACTGCTCGCTCGCTGGCAGGAAGCAGACGTAGGTGAGGTTGGAGAGGAAGTAGCTGATCGGGGCCTTGAGCGTATATTCGAGGGTATAATCGTCCAGCGCCTTGACGCCGACGTCCTCCCATTCGCACTGGCCGTTGAAATACTCTTCGGCGTTTTTGAAAAAGCCCATCAGGATGTCGCTCGTCTTGGAGCCGTAGTTCGGATCCAGGATCGTTTTCGCGGAAAACACAAAGTCATGCGCGGTCACCGGGGCATACTGTTCGCCCGTGTGGGTGTACCAGTAGTTATCCTTGCGGATGTGGAAGGTGTAGACGGTGCCGTCCTCGGAAATTTCCCAGCTTTCGGCGACACACGGCTTTGCGATGCCATATTTGTCGTACTCGATCAAACCCTCGACAAAGTTAGAGAATTGCGAGCCGGAGCTTTGGTAGAGATAATTCCATGTCTCCACTTCATCTGCATAGGCCCTTCGGTAGACCTGCTTTTCGGCGATACCTGACGCTTCGGAAGCAAGGGCGGCACTGGAGCTCAAGCCGAGCACCAGGCACAGCAGGATGGCCAGGGTTCTCTTCATGGGTTCTCCTCCTTTTTTGATTGTCGAGCTGGGGGGTGTGAATAGGTATTATTTGAATTGTATCACGACCTCCATAACAATGCAAGGGCGGATGAAATAATATTCGAATGCATGAGAAAGTGAATGGCAGGGAATGATGGCATGCATTTTCCAACGTTGCTTCACTTTTTGCCGGGAATGTGGTATAGTGTAGGGTAGATTAAAAACACAAGGGGGTATCTTTTTTGTCATCCGACGCATCCGACCCTACTATATGGGGCAGTTTGCTGTTGCAGGCCATACTCATCCTGATCAATGCGTTTTTTGCAGCGACGGAAATCGCCGTCCTGACACTGAATGAAAACAAACTCAAACGGCTTGCCGACGAGGGGGACAAGAAAGCCGGCTTCATGCTGACCATGGTGCAGTCGCCGTCGCAGTTTTTGTCCACCATCCAGGTGGGCATTACCCTGGCGGGCTTCCTGGCCAGCGCGTTTGCCGCCAGCAGCTTTGCCGACCGCATCGCCCGCACCCTGGTTTCCTGGGGGATCACCTTCCTTTCCTATCAGACGCTGCATTCCATCTGTGTCATTTTGGTGACGATCATCCTTTCGTATTTCACGCTGGTATTTGGCGAATTGGTGCCAAAGCGCGCGGCGATGCAGTATGCCTACAAGGTGGCCAGGTTTTCCTCCGGCGCCATCCGCGGCATTGCCAAGGGGATGCGGCCGGTCATCTGGCTTCTGTCCGTTTCCACGAACCTGGTGCTTCGCCTGTTCGGCATGAAGACCGAGGGCGGCGGCGAGGAGGTCACGGAGGAAAACATCCGCATGATGGTGGACATCGGCGAGGAAAAGGGCGCCATCGAGGCCGGCGAGGCCGAATTGATCGAGAACATCTTTGAGTTCAACAACCTGACCGCCGAGGAGGTCATGGTGCACCGCACCGACGTGACCGCCCTTTGGATTGGCGATACCCGGGAAAGCATCCTGAGGACGATCCGCGAGACCGGCTTTTCGCGCTTTCCGGTTTACGACGAGGACATCGACGACATCATCGGCACATTGAGCACGCGGGACTACCTGCTGAACTTCCAGGAGGGGAATCCAAAGCCCCTGCGGGACCTGATCCGCCCGGCCTACTTTGTGCCCGAAACCGTCCGCGCGGACGTGATGTTTCGCGACATGCAAAAAAAGAAGATGCACATGGCCATCGTCGTGGACGAATACGGCGGAACCTGCGGCCTGGTGACGATGGAGGACCTGCTGGAGGAGATCGTGGGCGATATCTACGACGAGTTTGACCCGCTCAAGGAGCAGGAGATTGCGCAGCTGGAGCCGAACCTCTGGCGCGTGGAGGGCAGCGTGGACCTGGAAACGCTCGGGGAAACGCTGAACGTGGAGCTGCCGCTGGACGATGAGTTCGACACGCTGGGCGGGCTGGTGTACAGCCGCATGTCCGCCATCCCCGAGGACGGCGCGACGCCGGTGGTGGAAGCCTTCGGCCTGCGCATTCAGGTGGAAAAGATCGAGGACCGGCGCGTGGAAAGCACGCTGGTTTCCAAGCTGGAAACGGCCGAGGCCCGCGACAGCGGGGCATAACGGGGTATAATACGGAAAATGCGCCGGCGCTGAGCGCGGCGATCCCGCGCCCTGACAAAGGCGAAGGGGCTTTGTGAAACGAAAAAGCGCAGGCGGCGCGATAGGGCTTGCCTTGCGCAAAAGGCCGAACGATCGGCACGGGCTGTCGCGGCAGCGGAAGCGACGGCCCCTTTTTATGGGAGGATGAACGGGCATGCACATCATGGAACAGCTGGCAAACGAGTTTTCGCTGCGCGTATCCCAGGTGGAAAGCGTGGTGAAGCTGATTGACGAGGGGAATACCATCCCCTTTATCGCGCGCTACCGCAAGGAGGCGACCGGGTCGCTGGACGACCAGGTGCTGCGCGAGGTGAACGAAAGGCTTTCGTACCTGCGCGGGCTTGCCAAGCGGCGCGAGGCGATCGAGCAGTCCCTGCAGGAACAGGGCGTGTGGACGGACGCCCTTTCGGCCCAGCTTTCGGCGGCTAAAACGCTGGCGGAGCTGGAGGACGTGTACCGCCCCTTCAAGCCCAAGCGCAGAACCCGCGCCATGATTGCCCGCGAAAGGGGCCTGGAGCCGCTTTCCTCCCTGCTTTTGCTGCAAAAGCCGCTGGACGCGCCGCTTGAGGCGGTCGCCGCGCGGTTTATCGACCCGGAAAAAGAGGTGCCGGACGCGGAAAGCGCGCTTCAAGGCGTGCGCGATATCCTCGCTGAGACGATGGCCGACGACCCGGAGGTGCGCCGCAGGCTGCGCGCCCTGATCAGCTCGGAGGGGGTGCTGGAATCGCGCCAGGCCAAGGAGGGGGACAGCGTCTACCGCCTGTATTACGCGTTTTCCGAGCCCGTGCGGCGCATCCCCGGCCACCGCGTGCTGGCGGTCAACCGGGGCGAGCGCGAGCAGTGGCTGAAGGCCGGCGTGCGCGTGGACGACGAAAAGGCGCTGCGGGTGCTGAGGGAGGCGTTCGTGCGAAACGACGGCCCGGCGGGCGCGCAGGTGTGGCTGGCCGCGAAGGACGCGTACGAGCGGCTGATCTTTCCCTCGCTGGAGCGGGAGACGCGCGCCGACCTGACCGAAAGGGCGGGCACGGCGGCGGTGCGCGTGTTTGCGGACAACCTGCGGCAGCTTCTGATGCAGCCGCCCATCAAGGGGAAGGTCACGCTGGGCGTGGACCCGGGCTTTCGCACCGGGTGCAAGCTGGCCGTGGTGGACGAAAGCGGCAGGGTGCTTCAGACGGGCGTGGGGCATTTCACCATCCCGGGACAGGACCGCCTGGCCGAGCAGGCGGCGCAGATCATTCGCGGCATGGTGAAGCGCCACGGCGTGACGGCCATCGCCATCGGCAACGGCACGGCTTCGCGCGAGGCCGAGCGGTTCATCGCCTCGCTCCTGCCGACGCTTCCGGGCGAGGTGCGCTATGTGATCGTCAGCGAGGCCGGAGCGTCGGTGTACTCGGCGTCAAAGCTCGCCGCGGAGGAATTCCCGGACTTTGACGTGTCGCTCCGAAGCGCCGTGTCCATCGCCCGGCGCATGCAGGACCCGCTGGCCGAACTGGTCAAGATCGACCCCAAGGCCATCGGCGTGGGGCAGTACCAGCACGATTTGAAGGAATCGCAGCTTTCAGAGGCGCTGGACGGCGTGGTGGAATCCTGCGTGAACGCCGTGGGCGTGGAGGTTTCCACGGCGTCGGCGGCGCTTTTGTCCCATGTGGCGGGCGTCGGGCCGGCGCTGGCCCGAAACATCGCGGCCTACCGGGACGAAAACGGCATCCTTTCCCGCGCCGATTTGAAGAAGGTGCCAAAGCTCGGCCCCAAGGCGTTTGAGCAGTGCGCCGGGTTTTTGCGCGTGTTGGGCAGCAGGAATGCGCTGGACGCGACCGCCGTGCATCCGGAAAGCTACGCCGCGGCCGAGGCGCTTTTGAAGCGGCTGGGGTTTGACAAAAAGGACATCCGCGCCGGCGGGCTTTCGGCGCTGCCCGAGCGCGTCGAAAAGATCGGCGCGGCCAGGCTGGCCGCCGAGCTTCAAATCGGCGAGCCGACGCTTCAGGATATCCTGCGCGAACTGATGAAGCCCGGCCGCGACATACGCGAGGACCTGCCCGCGCCGGTGCTGCGCACCGACGTGCTGGAGCTTTCGGACCTTGTGCCCGGCATGGAGTTGACCGGCACGGTGCGAAACGTGATCGACTTCGGCGCCTTTGTCGACATCGGGGTGCACCAGGACGGGCTGGTGCACATCTCGCGCCTGGCCGACCGGTTTGTCAAGCACCCCTCGGAGGTGGTGAAGGTGGGCGACATCGTGAAGGTGTGGGTGGTGGAGGTGGACGCGGCGAAAAAGCGCATCGCGCTGTCGATGCGCAAGGGGGACGCGTGACGGCCGCGCGCATCCGCCCGATGCGGCCGGACGATTGGCCGCGCGTGGCAACGATCTACCGCCTGGGCATGGAAACCGGGAACGCCACGCTGGAGGGGCGCTGCCCGGACTGGGCGGCGTGGGACGCGGCGCACCTGAAGGCGTGCAGGCTGGTGGCGGAGGGCGAGGGCGGCGAGGCGGTCGCGTTCGCGGCGCTCAGCGCGGTATCGGCCCGCGCGGTATACGCGGGCGTGGCGGAGGTCACGCTGTACGTGGACCCGGCGGCAAAGGGGCGCGGCATCGGCACGGCGCTGCTTTTCGCACTGTGCCGGGAGTCGGAGCGGGAGGGGTTTTGGACGCTGCAGTCGTCCATCCTTCAAGAGAACGCGGCGAGCCTGCGCGTGCACGCGAAGTGCGGGTTTCGCCAGGTGGGCGTTCGGGAGAGGATCGGGCGGGACGCGCGGGGCGTGTGGCGCGATACGGTGCTGATGGAGAGGCGAAGCGCCGCGGTGTAGGGCGGCGTCCGCTGTGGATCTGCCCGCGGTGAAAGCGGCGAAGGTTTTTCGTTTGGGGAGATTTTGCGGGAAAGTGAAGCGATGGGAGAAGCGCGCGGGAAGCCGTGCGGGTGTCCTCGCTCGCGTGCGCGCGAGCGTCAGGGAGGAACCCGCGCCTTAGGGGGATGCGGTTCGGGAAAAGGGTGCGGCGCGGGGAAACCGGGCCGTCCGCTGTTTGCGCGGCTTTGCCACGCGGGAAAGGGCCTCCGGCGGCCAAAGGCGCCGCCTTTGGAAACCGCCGGGGCATCGCTCCCGGACCCCTTCTTTTTGACGCGGGGAATATATGCGGGTCGCAAGGGAAAGGCCGCCGCGCAAAGATCGCGCGGCGGCCCTCTTGGTTACAGACGGACCCGTATGGCTCAGAGCACCCCGTAGCGGTACGCGGCGAGGGCGGCGCCCGCGAGCATCGAAAGCAGCGACAAAAGAACGGCCAGCGCGGCGAAGAGCTTTATCCTGCGCCGGCCGGACCGCCGCGCGGACCCGCCGGAGGCCAGCATGTTCCCCATCATCATGCGGCACACATCCTTCCCCGGATTTTTTCTCCAGTGTATTCCGCGCCCCCGCGACTTAGGTCTCTATATGTTAGACGCGGAAGGAAACGGTTTGGTTTTTCCCTTTTTCAATTTTTACAAATTTTTTTCGAATATGTGGCGAAAGAAGGCCGCACGGCGGCGGCGTTGTCAAAAGGGCGGGGGCGTGTTACAATCCAGGCAAACGAAGCGGAGGGGAAAGCCATGCGTTCGCCGCTTGAAACGGCGCTTTTGGACCACGCGTCGCTGTCGATCCTGGGCATGTGCAAAAACGCGGGCAAGACGACGGTGTTAAACCGCCTGATCGCGCTTTTGCAAAACGACCCGCGCACCCTTGCGCTGACCTCCATCGGCCGGGACGGGGAGGCGGTGGACGTCGTCACCGGCACGGAAAAGCCGGGCATCTGGGCGAGGGCGGGCACCCTGGTCGCCACCGCCGCGGATATGCTGCGCTATTGCGACACGACCCGGGAGATTCTGCACACGACCGGCGTGGGAACCCCCCTGGGCGAGGTGGTCGTGTTTCGGGCGCTGTCGGACGGGTTTGTCCAGCTTGCCGGGCCGTCCACGCGCGAGCAGCTCGCCACACTTTCCAAAACCCTTCGGGACCTGGGCGCGGGCATCGTGCTCATCGATGGGGCGATCAGCCGAAAATCGCTGGGCGCGCCGTCCGTCAGCGAGGCCGCGATCCTGTGCACCGGGGCTTCTTATCATAAGGACATGGAAACCGT
Organism: uncultured Oscillospiraceae bacterium; assembly: GCA_964620835.1. Classification (GTDB taxonomy): domain Bacteria; phylum Bacillota; class Clostridia; order Christensenellales; family Aristaeellaceae; genus Avichristensenella. Next base: position 4,537 of record CAZUIA010000087.1, on the reverse strand, counting down.
GATCCGCGACACCGCATACGCGTGCGAGCTGTTGACCCTGCCAACGAGCGGGGGCGACCACGCGCGGCGGCATGTCCTGCCCGGCGCGGCGACGGACGCCGTGGTAAACAGCCTGAAGCTTATCCCGGGCGATGAGCTGACCGTGGCCGACCCAAGCCGCGTGCTCATGTCGCGGCCCCTGTTTGAGCGCCTCAGGGCGCGCGGCGTGCGCTTCACGGTGCAAAGCGCGGCCAAGCTGTGCTGCGTGTGCGTCAACCCAGTATCGGCCACAGGCCTTTCCTTTGACGCCGCGCTGTTTCAAAAGCGGATGGCCGCCGCCTTACCGGTGCCGGTGCTGAATGTGAGGGAAGAAGCGGATGATCGAGCTTACGTTTGAGGCGCGCGCGCGCGTCGGATTGCAATACGTGCTGGACCTCCTGTCGCCCAGTTCCCCCTACGGGGCCGAGCGGGTGAGGAGGCCGCGCTTTTTCGCGCCCGCCGAGCGCGCCGAACTTGAGCGGGAATGGGACAACGTGCAAGCCGCCATGGACGGCCTCGCGGCGCAGCCGAGGGCCTACGAGCGGCTCTGCCACCTGTTCATGCAGGTGCGCGACATCCGAAAGACGCTTGCCCGCTGCCGCGACACGGTGCTCTCGGAGGTGGAGCTGTACGAGGTGAAGCGGTTTTTGCTGCAGCTTGCGCTGATCGTGCCGGTGTTTTCGCAGATCGGCGGGGCGTATCGGGGCATCGCCTTCACCGAGGAGGCGGGCGCGCTTTCACTCCTGGACCCGGACGGGCGGAAAACGGCCGGCTTTACCATCGGCGGCGCGTATGCCAAGGCGCTTTCCGAGGTGCGCGAGGAAAAGCGGCGGCTGGAAATGGAAATCCGCGCGGCGGCGGATGGGCGCGACAAGGAAGCGCTGCTGCTGCAAAGGCAGCTCGTGGTAGCCCGCGAGGATGAGGAGGAGCTGCGCGTGCGCGCGGAGCTGTCCGCATCGCTGCGGCCGTACCTTCATGCTCTTGAGAAAAACGCCGAAAAGATCGGCGACATGGACTATGCGATTCAAAAGGCGCGCCTTTCGCTGTCGCGCGGCGGCGCGCGCCCGGCGGTTTGCGAGGGCGGCGTGCGGTTTGACGCCATGGACAACCCGGAGGTAGCCGACGCGCTCACGGCGCGCGGCCGCGCGTTCACGCGCGTCTCCATCGACGCGCCGGAAGGCTGCACCGTGATCACCGGGGCGAACATGGGCGGCAAGAGCGTGGCGCTCAAGACGCTTTCGCTCAACGTGCTGCTCTGCCAGGCGGGCTTTTTCGCGCTGGCGAAGCGCGCGCAGACGGCGCTGTTTGACCAGGTGCACATCGTGTCCGAGGACCTGTCCGACGCGGCGAGGGGGCTTTCCTCCTTCGGCGCGGAGGTGCTGCACATCGAGCGGATCGTGTCGGCGGTCAAGGGCGGGGCGTATTGCTTCGTGGCGCTGGACGAGCCGGCGCGGGGCACCAACCCGCGCGAGGGTGCGGCGCTGGTGAGGGCGCTGGTGAAGGCGTTCGGCGCGCAAAAGGCTGTGGCAATCGTCGCCACGCACTATGACGGCGTGGCGGGCGCGGCCGCGGCGCGCTACCAGGCCGCGGGGCTCAAGGGCCTGCCCGCCGCCCCGCCGCCGGAGGGGGACCGGCTTTCGTTCATCGCCCGGCACATGGATTACGGGCTGACGCGCGTTCACGGCGACGCGAAAACGCCCCGGGAGGCGCTGACGGTGTGCAGGCTGCTGGGGCTGGACGCGCAGGTGGTGGACGAAATGGAGCGCGCGCTGAAAACGGGCGAGGAAGGCGGCCGGGCGGGGCCCTAAAGACGAAATACGCCAAAGGATAGGGAAAAAAATTATGATACTTGGACAGCGTCGCTTGACACGGTCCGCTTGGGACCGTATACTTATGGTACGGGCAAAGCGCCCTACACCCTGCAAACAATAGAGGCGCGGGCAGCCAGGTAGCGGCCGGATGGCAAGGATGAGCGGTCCGAAGCCGTCCGTGAAGGGGCTCCCGCCGAAAGACGCGGAATCGCTCGCGCCGCGCCTTGGGTATGGCGTCCAGCGCGCCATAACTGTCATGTATTTCATACATGAAGCGCTATTGAGGAAGGTTCTCCTTCATCAATGGCGCTTTGCTTTGCGTGCATTTTCAAAAACCAAAGGGAGGGAAGGACATGAAGTCGGTCATCCGCATTCGGATGAGCGCGCACGACGCGCACTATGGCGGAGGCCTGGTGGACGGCGCCAGGATGCTTCAGCTGTTCGGCGACGTGGCGACCGAGCTGCTGATCCGCCGCGACGGGGACGAGGGGCTGTTCAAGGCGTACGACATGGTGGAGTTCCTGGCCCCCGTGTACGCGGGGGACTACATCGAGGCCAGCGGCGAAATTGTGAAGGAGGGCAACACCTCGCGCCGGATGGAGTTCGTGGCGCAAAAGGTCATCGTCCCCAGGCCCGACATCAGCGAATCGGCGTGCGATGTGCTTGAAAAGCCGGTCGTCGTCTGCCGCGCCAGCGGCACGTGCGTCGTACCCAAGGACAAACAAAGGAGGACCTAGCATGGACAAGCTGATCATCACCGCGTGCATCTGCGGCGCGGAAGTGACCAAGGAGCATAACCCCGCCGTGCCCTATACGGTGGCGGAGATCGCGGAGGAGGCGTACCGCGCCAGGGAGGCTGGCGCGGCGCTGATCCATCTGCATGTGCGGGAGGACGACGGCACCCCCACACAGAGCGCGGCGCGCTTTAAGGCCTGCATGGACGCCATTTACGCGCGCTGCCCGGATGTGATCATCCAGCCGTCCACCGGCGGCGCGGTGGGCATGACCAACGACGAACGCCTTCAGCCCATCACCCTGAACCCGGAAATGGCCACGCTCGACTGCGGCACCTGCAACTTCGGCGGCGACGACGTGTTTGTCAACACGGAGAACATGATCATCGACTTTGCCGAAAAGATGAACGCGCGGGGCATCAAGCCGGAGCTTGAGGTGTTTGACAAGGGCATGGTCGACATGGCGCTTCGGCTGCACAAAAAGGGCTATATCAAGGCCCCGATGCATTTTGATTTCGTGATGGGCGTCAACGGTGGCATTTCCGGCGAGCCGCGCGATCTGGTGTTCATGCGCGAGAGCATCCCGGCGGGCGCGACGTTCACCACGGCGGGCGTGGGGCGGTTTGAGTTCCCGATGGTGACGCTGAGCATGCTGATGGGCGGCCACGCGCGCGTGGGGTTTGAGGACAACATCTATTTGTCCAAGGGCGTGCCCGCCAAATCGAACGGCGAGCTGGTGGAAAAGTGTGTGCGCATCGCGCGGGAGCTTGGGCGGGAGATCGCGAACCCGAACGAGGCGCGGGCCATTTTGGGGCTTGCGAAAAGATAACGATACCGCATCAAACAAAACAGGAGGGCATTCGTATGGCAAAAAAGGGCAACCGCTACGGCATTCACCGCGTCATTTTGCCTGAGGGCGTTTTGACCCAGGCCGCACAGAAGATCGACAACAACATGGATGAGCTGTATACGAACGAAATCGTCTGCGACGTCATTTCGCTGAACATTGACTCGGCTTCTTTTACCCAGATCAAGGAAGCCTGCGGCAAGGACCCGGAAAAGATCAAGGAAATGATCCTTTCGATCGTGAACGAGCGCGGCAAGATGCAAAACCCGGTCACCGGCTCGGGCGGCATGTTCATCGGAAAGGTGGCGTATATCGGCGAGGATCTGAAGGACCGCGACCTTAAGGTCGGGGATACAATCGCTTCGCTGGTGTCCCTGTCCATGACGCCGCTGAAGATTGAGAGGATCAAGGACATTCACATGGACATCGACCGCGTGGACGTGGAGGCGAAGGCCGTGCTGTTTGAAAGCGGCATCTACGCGAAGCTCCCGGACGATATGTCGGAGGCGCTGGCGCTGGCGGCGCTGGACGTGGCGGGCGCGCCCGCGCAGGCGGCCAAGCTGGTGAAGCCGGGCGACAGCGTGCTGGTGCTGGGCGCGGCGGGCAAGAGCGGCGTTTTATGCTGCTACGAGGCGATGAAGCGCGTGGGCCCGACGGGCCGCGTGGTGGGGCTGGTGCGAAAGCAGGAACAGGTGAAGCTGCTGATGGACCTGGGCGTTTGCCACGAGGTGGTTGTGGAGAGCGCGACCCGGCCCGTCGCGGTGCTGGAAAAGGCGCTCGCGGCCAACGGCGGCAAGGAATACGACCTGTCGATCTCATGCGTGAACATTGAGGCGACGGAGATGAGCTGCATCCTGCCCGTTCGGGACGGCGGCACGGTGTACTTCTTCTCCATGGCGACCTCGTTCACAAGGGCGGCGCTGGGCGCAGAGGGCGTGGGCAAGGACGTCACGATGATCGTGGGCAACGGCTACACGAAGGACCACGCGGAAATCACGCTCTGGGAGCTGCGCGAAAGCCAAAAAATCCGCGAGCTGTTTGAAAAGATCTACGTATGATCCCTTGAAGGGGCCCGGGGGCGATGCCCCCGGCGGATTCCAAAGGCAGCGCCTTTGGCCGCCGGAGGC
>CAZUIA010000086.1:0-10956 GCA_964620835.1 uncultured Oscillospiraceae bacterium | reverse complement strand
TGGATGTACAACCCCTCCAACGGCATCGTCAATTCCATTTTGGAAATGTTTGGCGTCAACACCTCCACCCTGCTTTGGACGGCGAGCCAGGACACGATTATGCTGTGCATCATCATCGCGCTGGTGTGGCAGTTTTCCGGCTATATCGCGCTGATCTTTTTTGCGGGCATCAAGTCAGTGCCGCAGAACGTCATCAACGCGGCGAAGCTTGACGGCGCGTATTCTCCCCGCATCTACCGGAAACTGATCGTGCCGCAACTCAAGGGCGCGATGGTTTCTTCCGTTACGGTCATCGCCATGTTCGCCCTGCGTTCCTTTGACTTTATCTGGCAACTGCACGAGGGCGGTCCGGGCTATTCCTCCTACACCTTGCCGGTCATGATGTATGTGGAGACCTTCCAAAAGAACAACTTCGCGTATGGCGCGGCCATATCCAGCGTGCTGCTGGCGCTGGTGCTGCTTTTGATCTTGCCCTTTACCTACCTGACGAGCAAAAGGAAGTGAGCGGATGCAGACGACAATGAGGATGACCAAGCCGGTTCATGAAAGAGCTCCTTGGCGCATGCGCGTGCTGCGCTCCGTCTTCTACCTGACCATGCTGATGTTCATGGCAATGTATTTGCTGCCCTTTTGGGGCGCGATAACCACCTCCCTCAAAACCAGCGAGGAAGCGCTGATGACCAATCCGCTCGCGCTGCCGGAAAGCATCACGCTCGATGCGTACGCGGATGCCTTTGCGGAATTGCGGGATGCCTTGATCAACAGCCTGATCATCACGGTGGGCGGCGCTGTCGGTTCGGTTTTCCTGGGCTCTATCTGCGCTTATGGGCTGAGCAAGTTTCGCTTCAAATTCGATAGCCTGTTCTTCCTGTTGCTGTCGGCGGCGATCTACCTGCCGTATCAGGCGATCCTTGTGCCGCTGTTGCGCACGGTGAACACGCTGAACCTCTATGACAGCCGCCTGGGGCTGATTCTGATTCACACGGTATACGGCATGCCCATGTGCATGTCCATGTTCCGCGCGTTCTACAGCGATATACCGGACTGCCTGATTCGGCAGGCGATGATCGACGGCAACGGCCCGTGGCAAATCTATCGAAAGATCGTCATTCCAAACACCACCATCGCCACCGTGACGGTGCTGGTCTTCCAGTGCACGTCCATTTGGAACGAAATGCTGTTTGCTTTGACCATGACGGCCTTTGACGCCAAGCCCGCAACCACCACGCTGAACGAAATGGTGTCGAGCCTCAGCGCCAACTTCAATATCCAGATGGCGGGCTCCATTTGGCTTACGCTGCCCATATTGATTATGTATATGTTCATGGGCAAATACCTCATTCGCGGTTATATGGCGGGCGCCGTGACGGCGTCCTGATTTAAGGAGGATGACGATGAAAAAAAGCTGGATTCGTATGCTGGGTCTGGCGCTGTGCCTCGTGCTGGCGCTGCCCGCGCTTTCTTATTCCGAGGAAGCCGAGGAAGAAATTACGGTCACCGTCGTCCCCGAGGAAGGCGCGCAGGCCGAGCTGGGCGTGGCGGATGTTGGGATGCTTCTTGAGGCGGACGGCCTTACATTCAAGGACCTCAACAAAAACGGCGCGCTGGACCCCTATGAGGACTGGCGGCTACCCTCTTCGGACCGCGCCGACGATCTGCTTTCTCAAATGACCGATACCGACAAGGCGGCGCAGATGCTGCACATGACGATGGTCACGCTCAAGGAAAGCTGGTTTAACGAACTGAACGTCGGCTTTGTGCTGGCATATACCTACCTTGCCGACGGCGTTGAAGCCGCCGTTACCCGGACAAACCGCGCGCAGGCGCTTTGCGAGGAAAGCCGGATGGGCATCCCCGTGGTGTTTAGCATGGATTCCGTCATCGGCGCGAGCTGGATCGACGAAACGACGGTGATTCCCGATCAGATCACGCTGGCCGCCGCCGGCGATGTGGCACTGGTGCGCGAGATTGCCGAGATGCAGCGCCTGGAAATGAAGGCGCTGGGCATTCGCATGAGCCTATCCCCCGTGGCGGATATCGCCACCGATCCTCGGTGGGGGCGCGCGCAGGAATGCTTCGGCGAAGATGCCGAGGTGGCCGCCCGGATGGTGGTCGCCATGGTGGACGGTCTTCAAAACGGCAATCATTTGACCGGGGAATCCGTTATGGCCTGCGTGAAGCATTTCCCCGGCTCAGGTCCGCAGAGCGCGGGTGTGGACGGCACGCCGCTCGTGTATGACAACGAGAGCTTTCAGATGCACCTTAGCGTGTTCAAGGCCGCCATCGACGCGGGCGCGGCCTCCGTCATGCCCTATGGGTACAGCACCGTGCCCTTCCTCGGCGGCGACGCGGTAGACAATTACGCCCATGAATCGAGCACCGTGATGACGACGCTTCTGCGCGGCGAGCTCGGCTTTGAGGGCATTATCCAGACGGACTGGGGGCTCAATCACACCGCGGCGGCGCTGGCGGGCGCGGACGCGCTGGGCGGCGCGGGTCAGCGGGAGAGCAAGAAGCTGGTGGAAAACCTGACCACCGAGCAGCTTGACGAGCGCGTGCGTCGGCTGTTGATCGCCAAGCTTGATATGGGGCTGTTTGAAAATCCGTATTCCGATCTTGAGAAAGCCAAAGAAGTCGTCGGCGCACAGGCGCATTATGATCTGGTCAAGCGCGCGGCAGCGGAAGCGCTGACGCTGGTGAAGTATGAAAACATCACGCCCCTTGCCGGACAAAGGCTGATCGTGGCAGGCGCGTTGGCGGAGAACGTCGCCGCCCATAACAGCGGATGGAAGATCGAGGAACATTGCGGGCAAAGCATTCTGGAGGCTGTTATTAAAAAGGCAGGCGCCAATAACGTGACCTATATCGGGGACGACGCAAGCCTGATCGCGGCCGGCGACCCCAAAACCACCACGGCTATCGTGGTGGTGGGCGAGCAGAGCGGCACGCACGAGCCCGCCTGGGGTACGGCCACGCTGGAATTCCCCGCCGAGCAGCAGGAAATGGTCGCGGCGCTCAGGAACGCGGGCGTGAGGGTGGTCTCCGTCGTGCTGATGAACCGCGCCTATGTGCTCACGCCGATTGTGGAAAACAGTGACGCCGTGCTGCTTTGCTATCGCCCCGGCATGACGGCCGGCGCGGAGGCCGTGGTGGACGCGCTGTTTGGCGACGCGCCGATCTTTGGCAAGACGCCGTTTCAGATTCCCGCCTCCATGAATCAGGTGCTTTTGCAAAGAGAGGATCTGCCAAAGGACATCGTCGATCCGCTGTATGCGTACGGCTTTGGCATCGAGCTTGCCGCATTCGGGAAGTAAGGAAGGAAACGAAATATGGCTTCGATCAAGCTTCAAGACATGAGCGTGTCTTACAACAAAGGGAAAACCCACGCGCTGAAGAACCTGTCGCTGACCGTCAGGGACGGCGAGTTCTGCGTGTTCCTCGGGCCTTCCGGCTGCGGAAAATCCACAGCGATGCACTGCATCGCCGGGCTTTTGCACCCCGATCAGGGCGAGGTGTATATCAATGACGAATTGGTAACAGCGCCGCAAAAGGGCGTGTTTGTGCAGCCGCAGGAGCGCAACATTGCCATGGTGTTTCAGGAATACGCGCTGTATCCCAACATGACGGTGCGCAAAAACATGAGCTTCGCGCTGGAAACGAAGAAATTCCCAAGGGACGAAATCGCCCGTCAGGTAAACAAAATGGCGAAGATGCTGTCCATTGAGCATTTGCTCGATCGCAGGCCCGCCGAGCTTTCGGGCGGGCAGCGCCAGCGGGTGGCGCTTGGTCGGGCGCTGGTGCGCGATCCGAACGTGTTTTTGCTGGACGAGCCGCTGGGCAACCTGGACGCCAAGCTGCGCGAACAGGTGCGCTATGAGCTCAAGAAGATCCAGGGGCAGTTGGGCGTGACCACCGTGTATGTAACCCATGATCAGACGGAAGCCATGACCATGGCGGATCATATCATCTTGATGAAGGAAGGGGATATCGTGCAGGAGGGCACGCCCAGTGAGCTGTACGATCATCCCTGCAATCTCTTTGTCGCGGGCTTTTTGGGCACACCACAGATCAATACCTTTGACTGCGTGTTGAAAAAGGAGGGCGAGGAGCTTCTGCTTACGGCCGACCATTTCGCCGTACCCTTGCCCAAGGAAATGAAAAGCTCTATGCGCCCCCATATCGGTAAGGAGATTCTTCTGGGCATCCGTCCGTCTGATCTCACGCTCGCGGCGGATGGCGAACGGCATCCGATCGTCGGCACGGTAGACAGTGTCGAGCCGCTGGGCGACGCGTTCCTCGTGTATCTCAAGGTGGGTGATAAGCTCGTTATCTTCAAGTATGCCGGGGAACACGGCGGCTTCAAGGGAACGATCTCGCTTCGAATGAACCCCGCCAAAATCCATTTATTTGATAAGGAAACAGGCGACCGTATCAACGCGTAAAAGGAGAGTGAGAGCGGGTTATAACAAAACTGTCACGCCATGCCGGATGTATGCATGCGTTTGGAGGAATTGCCGCATGTCAGTACCATGAGGATCGACCGCACAAAAACGGCAACGTGTTTTCGACAAAGATTGCGTGCCGAAAATTACAAGGGGTTGTACTGGATTTTCTAACGACAGAAGAAAAGCTTGTCCCTATAATAAAATCATGCCGTAAACTCGTTGGCGTTGGGAGAGTTTATCAAAAGGGAAAAGGAGAGGAAACCATGAAGAAATTGTCTCTGCTCCTGGCAATCATGATGATGCTTTCTGTCGCAAGCATCCCCACGATTGCAGAATCCGCCGAGAACGCAGGACCTACCGAAGCTGAAATTCTTGCCAAAGCTTGCGAATTCAGCCTCATCGAGGCGGACGGTGATCAGCCCCGATTGACCTACATCGAGGGCGTAACCCCTATTCTCGAAGTGGATGGCCTGAAATTCAAGGACATGAACGGCAACGGTCAGTTGGATGTCTACGAGGATTACCGCAATGACACCGACACCCGCGTCGCTGACCTGATCTCGCAGATGACACCCGAGGAGGAAGTCGGCCTGCTGTTCTGCGTCAGCGCGGCCCTGGACACCGCTCGCGGTTTAATTCCCGATTTCAAGAACAGCTGCATGCTCTTCAACCTCAACGGCACGCCCGTGGAGGTAACCAACACCGTCAACAACCTGCAGGCGGCGGCCGAGCTCGAGCGCCTGAGCATTCCGATGACCTTCACCTCCGACCGCGAGTACAACGCGTTCGGCGGCTTCATCGATAAGTCCCATAGGGGCTTTGGCACCGCCTATGATCCCGAGCTGGCGTATAATCTTGCATACACCTACGGCAAGGCCATGGTCGCCGTCGGCTTGCACGTCACCTTTGAGCCCTACGCCAACGAGATCGGCGCGCAGTACGGCGAGAATCCCGAGCTGATCGGCAAGATCATCGCCGCTGAGATCCGCGGTCTTGAGGATTCCGGCTTTGCCTCCTGCACCAAGCACTGGATCGGCCGCGGCGGAGATTCCTCCTTCGGCAACGCGCGTTCGGTCGCGCAGAACTTTGACAACTGGATGGTCGGCTGGAAGGCCGCGATCGAGAACGGCTGCGAGTGGATCATGACCAACTGCGCCGGCACCGGCATCACCAACTCCGTCGATGTCAAGTGGGATAGCGTGACCATGAGCTACCTGCGCGACACGCTGGGCTTTGACGGCGTCGTCGTGACCGACTGGTGGGCCCTGCGCGCCACGCAGACCGATGTGCCGACGCCCGACGGCGTGATCCTTCAGGATCAATCCTTCGCATGGCTGTATAACGAAGCGCTCAAGCTGGGCACCGATGTGTTCGGCGGCGGCAGAATCAACCACGGAACCGATCCCGAGGAAATCAAGGCGGCCATCTCCGCGGGCTGGCCGGATGTCATCATCGAAGGCCTTGCCAGCGGTGAAGTCGAAAAGCAGTGGGTCGATCGTTCTGCGACTCGTGTCCTGCGCTTCAAGTTCAACAAGGGTCTGTTCGAAAACCCCTATCGCGTGATCGACGAAATGCTCGAGGTCGTCGCGAGCCCCGAATACATCGCTGAGCAGTTTCCGATCGAAGGCAACGAGTCGCTGCGTGCCGCCCGCAATCCCGAGGAAGTCGCGCTGTCTGAGAAACTGCAGGCCAAGTCCGCCGTGCTTGTCAAGAACGACGACAACCTGCTGCCCCTCCAGAAGGGCGCGAAGGTGTATGTCGAGTCCAGCAACGCTGACGCCCAGGCCGGATACGTCAAGTATATCGGCGAATTTGCCACCGTGGTCGAGAGCATGGAGGAAGCGGACGTTGTGGTCGGTGATTTCGCTGCCATCAACGACGTGGCCGAGCTGTTCATCGACGACGCGGAATACTACGATAAGCCCATGGTGCTCACCCTCAACGGTGTCAATCCCAACCAATACACCCTTGAAAACGCCGACGCGCTGCTGTACCTGAGCTATAACCAGAGCCCTGACCACGGCTCCAGCATTCCAGGCATGATCTACACCACCGAGCCTTGGGTCTATGCGGATTTGCTCTTCGGCGTGGTCGAGCCCGGCGGCGTCATCGTCAAGGAAATCTATCGCGACATACTGCTCGACGCCGAACAGTGGAAGGATCTTGCCGGCGATCAAGGCGCGTCCCCCTATGTGCGCCTCATGGTGCAGGCCACCATGGAAGACGAGACCGAATACCATGCCTCCCCCAACAACTGGGGTGACCCCCTGGTGCAGGGCCTCTATGGCATGAGCTATGGCAAGCAGCCGGAGTTCAAGTATAGCTGCCTGATCCTGCCCTCCACGCGCGAGGCCGTGACGGAAAAGGTCATCAACAGGCGCGGCGAGGAGGTCGACCAGACCACCGTCAAGTCCTTTGTGACCGCCAAGGCGGGCGAGGCATTCAACGCGTATGTGCTTCTTCGCAACAACGGCGCGGATGGCATCACAACCGTCAAGGCCTATGACGGCGAAACCCTCATCGCCGAGAAGATCTTCACCGTGACCGCCGATTCTTGGCGCGTGGTTGAGATCGAGCTGGTTCTGGATACCGTCGGCGAACATACCATCACCGTCGGCGACCAGGTGGGCGTCATCACCATCACGGAATAGCTGTGGCTACGCTCTTGGGGGGAGAGCAAGCTCTCCCCCCAAGCTCCCGAGGGGAAACCAATTGTAAAAATTCCGCACGTATGTGTGGAATTTTTTTGGTGCGCGTGCTGCAGACACGGACTCAAGCGTGCTGGATATTCCATCCTATTGTGTTGGATATTCCATTGAAGAAAATGGAAACCGTTTGTATAATGGTAACGTAATGGTGTGGCCGCGTATGGCTATATCCCCAATTCTCATAAAGGAGTGCCTGTAGCAATGAAAAAGAATGTTTGGCTAAGAATGTTGACCGCGCTGTCGCTCGCGCTTTACATGCTGCTGGCGTCGGGTGCTGCTCTGGCGGAGCAGGCCGGGCAGCCCATCGCTACCGCCTACAAAACGGCGGAGCTCACGCTGGACGGTAAGCTGGACGAATGGAACATGGGATCGCCCATTGTGCTTAAGGAGCCCGCGCAAATGGTTCGTGACGCGGATTTCTGGAACGGTCCGGACGATCTGAGCGCAACATTCTATATCGCGTGGGATGAAACCTATTTCTATCTGGCGGCCGACGTGATCGAGGACAGCGTATTTGGCGCCATTGAAACGTTGCCGGTCGATGGCGTGGATAACTTTGAAATCTTCCTGTCCACCAATCCGGCGGACGATCCCGCGCGCACGGAGTTTGGCTCCAACGACTTCCTGATATTCCTTGTTATGGACGGGGAATACTGGGATACCGCCATCGACCGCAGCATGGTACCCAAGGAAAATCGCGGGCGCTTCATTTCCAAGGGCATGGAGGGCGGCGAGAACGTGCTGGAGGGCTATGAATGTGCGGCGGAGTTGACCGCTATGGGCTTTACCTATGAGTGCCGCATTCCGTGGTCGTGCTTTGTGGATGATCGCGGGACCATCGCGGGCTTTACCCCGACCGTGGGAGACACCGTGAATTTCGACGTGCTGGTGACCGACATTTCCTATCCCTGCCCCGGCACGGAATTCATTCCGCAGATCGCCTGGACCGGTGGCCTGGACATCAAGACCGATCCCAGCCAGTGGGGACGCCTGACCTTCGCTGAATAGCACGCCTTCTTTCTTCGGCAAAGCCTGTCCTGACGGGACAGAAAACAAAGCGCGAAATATACCGCGATTTGTCCGCTTTGCCGGTTTTTTATTGCTTGAGGGGGGATTGAGACAAGTGAAAAAGTTGTGGATGCTTGTGCTTTTGCTGTTCTTGGTTTGCCCCGGCGCGCAGGCGGAAACCTTCTATGTGGGGGAGGAGGATGGGGCGTTTCCCAGCCTGACCGCCGCCCTTGCCGCGGCGCGGGATGGAGATGAGATCGTCCTGTCCGCCGGCGTATATGATGGCAGCCGGGAGACCTTTCCCATCATTGTGGATAAAGACGTTTACCTGCACAGTGCGGATGGGGAGGAAGCAATCATCGCGTCGCCCATTTTGCTGCCCGCCATCAAAATCAGCGCGGCGGGCGCAAGGGTGGAGGGATTGACCGTTGATTTTCTGCGCTCGGGCATTTGGGTGTTGGCGGACGATGTAACCGTAACGGGCTGCAAGATAGCGCTGGCGGACGAAGCTTGGCGCGAATCCTCTTGCGGCATGTGGGTGGGCGGCGCAAAGCGAATGACAGCGACGGATAACGTCTTTTCCGGCTGCGGCATGGCGCTCGCCGGACCGCCCGTTACGCCGGAGACCGAGGGCATCCCCGTGCTCACCGCCATGTTCGAGGTGGGCGAGGACAGGGAGTTTTTCAATACCCATACCATCGAAAACAACACCGTTAACTTCAAGCCCTTGCGCTATGTGGTAGGACTTAAGGACGCGGAATATGCGCAGGAAGCCGGGCAACTGATCGCGGTGGAATGCGAAAATGTTGTTTTCGATCAACTGGATGTACCCAGATCCAGCATCGGCGCGGCGCTTGCATATTGCGAAAATGTCAAGATCAAAAATTCCAATGCGGATGAGTGCGGCATTTTTGGCATTTACATAGCTAAGTCAAAGACCTGCGGCGTTTATAACGTCCAAGCCAATCGTTGCACGCACGGCGTTGATATCCGGGACGTAGACGATTGCATCGTGGCGGATTGCGTCGCGGATGAATGCGGTCAGGGCGTGTTCTTATCCTGGGCGCGCAACTGCCTCGTCGCGCGGTGTGAGATCGTGAATAACGGCACCGGCTTTTTCTCCGCCGGCGGTGATAACAACCATGTCGATCACTGCCGAATAGAAGACAATCAGTTGGGGTTGTACGTGCAGTACGAGGCCTTTACCATGACGAATACGACCATCCGGAACAACTGGGGCTGCGGCTTAAGAATGACGCACTGCAAGCCGGTCGTATGCGGCAACCAATTTGAGAACAATTTCGTGGCGGTGCTGGTGCTGTCCTGTCAGCCTACCACATGTATCGACAATTCCATAACCGGCAGTCAAAACCGCTCCTTTTATTTCAAGGATAGCGCAGGTATCAAGCTGGTCAACAATACATGGGGGGCGGAAGATGAAGCGCTGATCGAGTATGTCGATTCAAAAGCCCCCGTGCTTTGGGAATGATGATTGACATACCGATTAGGGCGTGTGAACACAAAGCATCAATAGCAAGAGCGAGCACGATAAAAGAACGGAAGATACTATCCAGTTTGTCGTAACAGGTGCAAACTCGGCGGAAACACTTCAGCCTACGAAACAACCGCTCAATCTGGTTTCTGCGCCTATAGCGTTCACGCGCATACGCCCAGGGATCCGTTCGATTCTTCTTGGGTGGAACAATAGGGTGCTATCCCAATGAAATAGCAAGCCCTCGGGTGGCTTCGTCCTCGTGCGCCTGATCCATCAACAGAAAGGATCTGTTTTCCACATTGCCCATGGTTCCACCAGCTTCATTTTGCTATGAGGTGTGGCCGAGGTGCTCAAAGCTGTTCACGCCCAGGAGAACAAGGCCGCCGCCCGGGAAAAGGTCAGACAGGTCATCCAGGCCCTGCGGGAGATGAAGCTCCATGAGGCTGCCAAAAAGGTAGAGGACCGCATTGGGGAAACACTCACTTACATGGATTTCCCCTATGAACACCGGCTGCGCATTCGTACCAACAACGTTATGGAACGGCTCAACCGGGAGATCCGTCGCAGGACCCGTGTAGTCGGCACTTTTCCCGATGGCAATTCAGCCCTGATGCTCGTTTGCGCCCGGCTTGGCCACGTGGCCGGCGCGTAGTGGGGCAACAAAAAGTACATGAATATGAAGCACCTGGACGTTGGCGGCTCTGCCGAGTCGGATTTCGTTGCCGGGTAACCGCCGGCTACCAAACGACAATTTGTTTTTGCGAAAAATTCTTGACAGTACCTGCTTTCCAGCCACCTCCTTCTGTTCGCCCGGATCGAGGCGGCTGTATATTTCTAAAGCTGTGCCCACTCTTTCATGTCTCGGCCGCCTTCTTGCGATCAGCAGCAAAGAGAAACCCCGGGCGACGGGATAGCTCCCCGTTTCCTATCCGCCTCGTCTTCGGCATGGGTCTTCACGGACAGAGCAAATCCCCATGGAATCGCCTTTTCCGCAAGGCGCTTCCCGCCGCCAAGGCCGGCGTCTTGGCCATGCGCTTTTCTCTCCGCCGTCCCCCAACAGAACCGTGATCCCCCCTCCCCTATTGTAGATTTTCTCCAATTTTTCATAATCTGTTGGTTTCCATACACCGAACCTTATGTTTGTCTAAAAACGATCATTTGAGAAATATTTGATTATTCATTTGGGAGGGTCAAATCCATTATAATACAAAAGGTTTGCAACAGGGCGCTTGAGAAAACGGCGGATTGCGCGCGCGGGAAGCGACGGCCCGCGCGGAATTTCGGAGGATGTGCTATGCAG
>CAZUIA010000085.1:0-11013 GCA_964620835.1 uncultured Oscillospiraceae bacterium | reverse complement strand
TCAAATCCTCCGCGCCAGCCGCATTGTCGCGCTGCTGCGCATCGCTCTGTGCGGCCGGCAACCTCCGCATTCACTATTCCGCCACTGGCGGGTGAATGCTCCGGTTCATGTACGGTGGATTTGCGCAGATTCCGTAGGCGTAGCCGGAGGAATCTGTACTTACCGCCTGAGGCCGCCCGGAAATCCCGCAGGATTTCAGGCCGAATCCTTCCCTCCCGTTGACAAACCGCAGTTTGTCAACGGCCTAAAAGGCACAAAAAGCCTTTGCGGAGATGGAAAAATTTGCCTTTTGCGCGTTTTATTTTCCATTGAATCGATAAGCTTCGCGTGCTATACTACACCGGTGGCGGAGGTGACCGTATGGAGGAGATCAGCTTGGGCGATGTGGTGCAGATGCGCAAGCCCCACCCCTGCGGAAGCGACCGGTGGACGGTGATCCGCACGGGCGCGGATATCAAGATCCGCTGCGCGCGCTGCGCGCGCATCGTGATGATGGACCGCGAAACGTTTTTAAAACGCAGAAAACGCCTGATCGAGCGCCCCGGGGCGCAGGCCGACGGAAGGGAAGTATGAAAATGACCGAGCTGAACAACCAGCCGAACCAGGCCGAAGAGGCCGGGAAAGAGAAGAAAAAATCACTGGGACGTGAAGTTGTGGAGTGGGTGCTGGTCGTCGTCGTGGCGGTCGCGGCCGCGCTGGTGATCCGGACGTTCATCTTTGAACCCGTGCGCGTGGACGGAAACTCCATGATCAATACCCTGCACCACAACGAATATATGATCGTGACCAAGTATCAGTACCTGTTTGACGATCCCGAGCGGTTTGATATCGTGATCTGCCATTACCCGGGCCGGGGGAACACCAACTTTGTCAAGCGCGTGGTCGGCATCCCCGGGGATACGGTGGCGATGCGCGGCGGCGTTTTGTACGTCAACGGCGAGCCGGTGGAGGAAGAGTACATCGATTACCCGGCCAACTATGAGATGGCCGAGGTCACGGTGGAGGAAGGGCATTATTTTGTCCTGGGCGACAACCGCGCCTCCTCCAACGACAGCCACATCATCGGCCTGCTGACGCGCAGCCAGATCGTCGGCAAGGTGCGGCTCGTGGCCTGGCCGTTTTCGGAGTTTAGGGTGATCCAGTAAGGGGTTTTCGGGCCCGGCAGGATGGCAAAACCACGGCGGCGCGCACAGGCGGCCGGCCGTGGTTTTGCCATTATTATGTAATAAGTGGGATGCTTTTTACAATTTAGGGTTGACAATGACATAACTTTGTAATATATTGGATGCACCGATTCCAGCTACAGGAGGATAGGAAATGCTTCGCAAAGCAGTTGCCATAGTCCTGACCGTCGCGAGCATGCTGACTATGACCAGCGCCGCTTTTGCGGCCGACGAGAAAGTCGGATATGTCACATCGACCGGCCTGTACATTCGAAAAACCGCGTCCACCGACGCACAGCCCCTTCGGTGCGCGGAGAACGGTCAAAAGCTGATCATCCTGCGCGAGGAGGGCGACTGGTACTACGTTCAGTACCTCGGCGTGGTCTACGGATATGTGGCAAAGAAGTTCGTCTCTTTGAAAAAGCCCGGGTCCTCCGGCGGTTCCAGCGATTCGGGCACCTCGTCCGGCGACGAGAAGCTGCCGGACAAGATTTCACAGCTCGGCAGCGCGCCGAGCAGCAGCAAGAAGGGCGACCGGGGCAACGACGTCAAAAAGCTGCAGCAGGCCCTGAAAATCGCGGGGTACTACAGCGGAAGCTGCGACGGCATTTTCGGCGAGGTGACCGAGGCCGCGGTGCAGCGGTTTCAAAAATCGCGCGGCCTGTCCCAGGACGGCATTGCCGGCAAGGTGACGATCAAGCTGCTCTTTGGCGAGGACGCGGAGGACGCGGACGTGGGCAGCAACGGCGCCAAGACCGAGAAACTCGACTGGTTCAAGGGCGGAAATTCCGTGATCCCCAAGGGCGCGTACTTCAACTTGAAGGATGTGCGCACGGGCGTGACGCTTCGGTGCAAGCACCTTTTCGGCGCCAACCACATGGACGCCGAGCCCGCCACCAAGGAGGACACGGCGAAGCTCTTGCGGATCTACGGCGGAAGCTGGAGCTGGGACCGCCGGCCTGTGCTGCTTTCCTACAACGGCCGCGTGCTGGCAGGCTCGATGAACGGCATGCCCCACGGCGAGGAGAGCATCATGGACAATAACTTTGACGGACAGTTTTGCATCCATTTTTTAAACAGCAAAACGCACGGATCGGACAACGTGGACCCCGACCACCAGGCGTGCGTCAATGAAGCGGCCAAAGCGGTTTGGTAAAAGCCGTTTGGCATAGATGAGGGGACTAGGGTGAATCCCTGGGGACGGCGAAAGGCTTCTTTCGCCGTTTTCCTTTTCTTTGGGAGTGTGCTATACTGTCCCCATTCGTAGGGTCAAGGAGCGCGCGTATGAAGACGCTGTTTGCGGTTCACCCCTGGAAACTGGTGGAGACGGAACTGCACCGGGAGGATATGCGCCTTTCGGAATCGCTGACGTCCATCGGCAACGCGCACATGGGCATGCGCGGCAACTTTGAGGAGGCGTACAGCGGCGACTGCCACCGGGGCACGTACCTGGCCGGGGTGTGGTTTCCCGACAAGACCCGCGTGGGCTGGTGGAAAAACGGCTACCCCGACTATTTCGGCAAGGTCGTCAACGCCATCAACCTGATCGAGATCGGCGTGACGGTGGACGGCGAGACGATCGACCTGTTTCAAAACGAGGTCAGGGCGTTTTCGCGCGAGCTAGACATGGAGCGGGGCGTTTTGACGCGCCGGTTCGTCGTGGGGCTTTCAAAGGGCGACGTGACGGTCGTGGCGGAGCGGTTTTTGTCCATCGCGCGCAAGGAAGTGCTGGCCATCCGCTACCGCGTGACGCCGACGTTTCGGGCGGAGGTTGCCTTTGCCCCGGCCCTGGACGCCAACGTGCGAAACGAGGACAGCAACTACGAGGAAACGTTCTGGGAGGCGCTGGAGCAGGGCGCGGACGGAAGCGAGGCGTATGTGCTCGCGCGCACGAAGGCAAACCCCTTCGGCGCGCCGCGCTTTACGGCGTGCGCCGCCATGCGCGCCTTGGGCGCGAAAGAGGCGGCGGTGTCCGACGGGCGGGTCGCGCTGCGGGCGGCGAGGGTTGTCGACGCCAATCGGACGGCGGAGATGGTCAAGCTTGTCTGCGTGGACACGTCGCGAAACCATGACAGCGACGCGGCGCTCAAGGCGCATGTGCGGCGCGCCCTGGACCGGGCGGCCGCGGCGGGGTTTGCAGCGCTCAAGCGGGAGCAGGCCGATGCCTGGCGCGCGCGCTGGGACAGGATGGACGTGCGCATCGACGGCGACGACGGCGCGCAGCAGGGCATCCGGTTCAACCTGTTTCAGCTCTTGTGCACCTATGACGGCACGGACCCGCGCCTGAACATCGGCCCCAAGGGGTTCACGGGCGAAAAGTACGGCGGCGCGACGTATTGGGACACGGAGATGTTCTGCCTGCCGGCCGTTTTGTCGGTGCTGGGCGAGGAGGCGGGGCAAAGCCTGCTCATGTACCGCTATTTGCACCTTGACAAGGCGAAGGAAAACGCGAAAAAGCTCGGTTGCAAAGGCGCGCTGTATCCGATGGTGACGTTCACGGGCGAGGAGTGCCACAACGAGTGGGAGATCACCTTTGAGGAGATCCACCGAAACGCCGCCATCCTGTACGCGATCTTTTTCACGTACGAGTACGGCGGCGACGAGCAGTACCTCAGGGCGTACGGCCTGCCGGTGATGCTGGAGATCTGCCGGTACTTCATGAGCCGCATGTCCTTCAGCGAGCGAAAGCGCGCGTACATGATCCTCGGAGTGACGGGGCCGAACGAATACGAAAACAACGTCAACAACAACTGGTACACCAACCGCATGGCCAAATTCTGCCTGGAGCAGACGGCGAAGTATGCGCGCGAGGTGACGGGGCTTTCGGCGCTTGCCCGCTTTGGCGGCTCGGAAAAGGAAATCGCCCGGTTTGAGCGGGCGGCGAAGAGAATTTACCTGCCGGAGGATAAAAAGCTCGGCATCTTTTTGCAGCAGGACGGTTTTTTGGACAAGGAGATCCGCCCGGCGAGTGGGATTGACCCGGCCGAAAGGCCGATTCACCAGCACTGGTCGTGGGACAGGATTCTGCGCTCGTGCTATATCAAGCAGGCCGACGTGCTGCAGGGGCTGTACTGCCTTCGCCACCTGTATGACGAGGAAACGATCCGCCGGAATTTTGACTTTTACGAGCCCCTAACCGTGCACGAGTCGAGCCTGTCGCCGTGCGTGCACGCGGTGCTGGCCGCGGACATCCGCCGATACGACAAGGCGGTGGAAATGTACCGCCGCACCGCGCGGCTTGACCTGGACAACGTGAACAACGACACCGAGGACGGGCTGCACATCACGTCCATGTGCGGGAGCTGGATGGCCATCGTCAAGGGTTTTGCCGGGCTGCGCACGGAGAGCGGATGTCTGCAGCTTGCGCCGAGGGTGCCGCAGGCGTTTCGGTCGTTCGGGTTTTCGCTGCGCGTGCAGGGCCGGGTGATCAGGGTGGACATCTCGGGCGGGCAGATGGAACTGACGCTCGTGTCCGGCGCGCCGATGATGGTCAAGGTGTATGACTGGTGGGTGGCCTTAAGCCCCGGCAAGCCCAAACGGATGGCCGTGGAGGGCGCCGAGGCCGCGCCGGAGGCGCGGGAGGAGCGCGCGTGACGCGGGGGATGATCTTTGACCTGGACGGGGTGCTGGTGGACACGGCAAGGTTTCACTACCTGGCGTGGAAACGACTTGCCCGCGAGTGGTTTGATATGGACTTTACCGAGGCGGACAACGAGCGGTTCAAGGGCGTCAACCGCGCGGCGTGCATGGAGATGCTCTGCCGGATGGCCGGAAAGACGCTTTCGGAGGAAGCCTTTTCCAGGGGCATGGCGCTGAAAAACGGGTGGTACGTGGACATGGTGGAGGGCATGACGCCCGCGGACGTGCTGCGCGGCGCGCGGGAATACGTGCAGCGGATGCGGGCAAGGGGCGTGAAATGCGCCATCGGCTCGGCGAGCAAAAACTGCGCGCTCGTGCTGGAAAGGACGGACCTTCGCGACCTGTTTGACGCCGTGGCCGACGGCACCGTGGTCACGCGCGCCAAGCCGGACCCGGAGGTGTTCCTGTGCGCCGCAAAGATGCTTTCCCTCCCGCCGGAAGATTGCATCGTGTTGGAGGACGCGCAGGCGGGCCTTGATGCGGCGCGGGCCGCCGGCATGCGCTGCTGCGCGATCGGAAGGCCCGAGGATTTGAGGGGGTATGACTGGGTGTATCCGGGGCTATATGCAATAGAGGAAAAGGAGATGGCATGATGGCTTGGCTGCCGACCTATGACGAGGCGATGGAGTTGCTCAGGGAGTACAACGAGGAACCGTTTCACATCGCCCACGCGAAGACCGTTTCGGGCGTGCTGCGCATTTTCGCGCGGGACATGGACCCGGGGAGGGAGGACTATTGGGCAATCGTGGGGCTGCTCCATGACCTGGATTTTGAAAAGTTTCCGCAGAGGCATTGCGTGGCGGTGCGGGAGATTTTGGCGCCCAAGGGGATCGACCCGGCCCTGCTGGACGCGATCGTCAGCCATGGGTGGGGCATGACCGGCGCGGACGTGGAACCCAAGCTGCCGATGGAAAAGGCGCTGTACGCGGCGGACGAGCTGACGGGCCTCATCGGCGCGGCGGTCAAAATGCGCCCTTCGGGCAGCGCGATGGACCTGGAGGTCAGCTCCCTTCGCAAGAAGTTCAAATCCCCGAGCTTTGCCGCGGGATGCTCGCGCGAGACGATCGCCAGGGGCGCGGAAATGCTCGGCTGGTCGCTGGACGAGCTGATGGGAAAGACGATTTGGGCGATGCGCGAGCTGGAGCGGGAGGAAACGTGACAGCGGGCTCATGTATGCTGTGCCCCCGGGCGTGCGGCGCTGTGCGCGGCGAAAAGGAGGGCGACGGCGTATGCGGCATGGGCACGATGCCCGTCGTCGCGCGCGCGGCCCTGCACTTTGGCGAGGAGCCGTGCATTTCCGGCACGCGCGGCAGCGGCACGGTGTTTTTCTGCGGCTGCGGCCTTGGGTGCGTGTTCTGCCAGAACGCGGACATCAGCCGGGGCGGCGCGCCGGGCCGGGCGCTGAGCGTTCGGGAGCTGGGGCGCGTGTTCGCTTCGCTTCGGGCGCAGGGAGCGCACAACATCAACCTGGTGACTGCCGCGCACTTTGCGCCGGCCGTGGCCGAGGCGCTTCGGGAATACCCGCCCGGCATCCCGGTGGTGTACAACAGCAGCGGGTATGAGACCGTGGAGGCGCTTCGAAGCCTCGAAGGGCTGGTGGACGTGTACCTGCCGGATTACAAGTTCGCCGATTCGGAAACGGCCCGGCTGCTGGCGGGTGCGCCGGATTACCCGGAGGCGGCGCTTTCCGCCATCCGCGAGATGCGAAGGCAGACCGGGGAGGCGGCGTTTGACGCGGACGGGCTGATGGTACGGGGCACGCTGGTGCGGCATTTGGTGCTGCCGGGGCTGACCGGGGCATCGATGCGGGCGCTGGCGGCGCTTCGGGACGCGCTGCCTGAGGATGTGCGCGTGAGCCTGATGGGGCAGTATACGCCGTACGGGCAGGCAAAGCGCATCCCGGGGCTTGACCGGCCGCTGCTTTGGCGCGAGTACCGGCGGGTGGAGGAACGGATGCGGGCGCTTGGGCTGGACGGGTATGTGCAGCCGCCGGAGGCCAGCGGGACGGAGATGATCCCCGCCTGGGACGGGACGGGTCTGGGGGCGCCGGAGGCGGCGGGGAAGAAACCTTTTTCCTAGCGGCGATTTCATGCAGTGTAGGGCAAGGAAGTATTTTGCGCTTGCGCAGGGAAGGCGCGGGAGCGGCGGAGGCTTCGCGGGGAAGCGGGGCGGGTGAGGTGCGGGATGTTTTCCATTCGATACGCGGCGCAAAGCGATGCGCCGTATTGGTATTCCCTTGAAAAGCACATGGCGAAAAGCGAGTTTGACCTGAAGGTGCGCGACAGGCGGTGCTATCTCATCGGCGACGGGGACAGGCCCGTCGGCATCCTGCGATACGGCCTGTTTTGGGACAACACGCCCTTTTTGAACCTGCTGTATTTAGAGGAGGGCGGCCGCGGCAAGGGGTTTGGAACCAAGGCCATGGCGCACTGGGAAAAGGAAATGCGCGCTTTGGGGTATGAGGCGGTGATGGCGTCGACGCAGGCGGACGAAAAGGCGCAGCATTTTTACCGCAAGATCGGGTACCGGGACTGCGGCTGCCTGATGGCGGACGAACAGGAAGCGCTGGAGATTTTTCTGATCAAGCGGGTATAACGGCATAGGGACAGGGCAGCGAAAGGAGGCGCCGCATGCTGACGGTGCTGACGGGCCGAAGCCGCCGGCTTTGGCCGGTGGTGGTGGCGGAAATGGGCCGGGCGCTGCAGGCCGGGGAAGAGCGCCTGCTGCTCCTTACGCCCGACCAGTATACGCTGCAGGCCGAGCTGGAGCTGGTGACGCGGCTGAACCTGCCAGGGCTTTTGCGCGCGGAGGTGCTGTCGCCGTCGCGGCTGATGCAGCGGGTGTTCGCCCTGGCGGGCGCGCCCCAGCGCGTGCGGGTGGACGCGCGGGGCAAGGCCATGGTGCTCTCGGACGTGCTGCGGCTTCATAAAAAAGAATTGCTGTACTACGCCGGAGCGGCGAACCGGCCCGGGTTCACCGACCGGCTTTCGGGCATGATCGCCGATTTCAAGCGCGCCGGGATGGGGCCGGAGGCGGTTTTGGCATTGGCCGAGACATTTTCACTCGCGGAAGGGATTCGGGCAAAGCTGACGGATGTCGCGGCGCTCTACGCACGCTATGAGGAGCGCCTTTTCGGCGCGTTTCTCGACGGGGAGGACGCGCAGGAGGCGCTTTTGGAGCGTCTGCCGGAAAGCGGCGCGGTCGGCGGCGCGCGGGTGTGGATCTTCGGGTTTGACCTGATCTCGCCGCAGTTCCTTCGGCAGATCGCCGTGATGGCCAGGCTGGCTTCGTCGGTCCGGCTTTCGCTGACGCTGGAGGACGAGGCGGCACCCGACGGCGCGGCGTTTGCGCCGGCCCGGGAGACGCTTGCGCGGCTCGGACGGTATTTTGACCGGGAAGGGCTTTTGTGGGAGCGGGTGCGCGTTAACGCGGACCTGATGGCCGCGCCGGAGATCCGGCACTTGGAACGGGAGCTGTTCGCGGTTTCGCCCGCCGCGTTTTCGGGCAAGCCGAGGGCGGTGGCGCTGTGGGCGGCGGCAAACCCGTACGACGAGGCGATGCGGACGGCCGCGGCGATGCTTTTGTACGCGCGCGGCGGGGTGCGCTTTGACGAGATGGCCGTGGTGCTGGGCGACCTTGACGCGTACACGGGCGCGATCGAGGCGGCGTTTGCGCGAAGCGGCGTGCCGTTTCACCTGGCGAGGAAGCGGCCGGCGCTGCTGCATCCGCTGCTGCGCGCGTGGGTCGCGGCGCTCAGATGCGCCACGCGCGGGTTTCGGGCCGACGACGCGCTTGCCTGGCTGAAGGGCGGCTTTTGCGCTCTTTCCCCGGATGAGACGGAGCGGCTGGAAACGTACGCGGTGGAGAACGGGCTGCGCGGCACCAAGTGGCAAAGGCGGATCGGCGATGCGGAGCTGGACGCGCTGCGCGTCCGCTTTACCGCGCCCATTTTCGCGCTCTCGCAGCGCCTTCGGGACGCGAAGGACACGGAGGCGTCGCTGGCCGCCGTATACGGGGTTTTGGAGGACGTGGACGCGCACCGGACGCTGGAGGCGTGGCAGCGGGACCTGACGGCGCGCGGCCTTTTTGTGCAGGCGGCCGACTGCGGCCAGGCCTGGCGGATCGCGCTGGAGACGCTGGACCAGCTCCACGCGCTGCTTCACGGCTCCCGTCTGCCGATGGCGGGCGTGGCGCAGGTGATCGAGGCGGGGCTGTCGGCGGCGGAGCTGGGCGAGGTGCCCGCCACGCCGGGCACGGCGCAGGTGGGACAGCTCGGGCATGTGAAGCTGGGCGGCGGCATCCGCGTGCTGTTTCTGCTGGGGATGCAGGACGGGGTGCTCAGCGCGGGGGAAGCGTCGCTGCTGTCGGACGCCGAGGCGGCGCGCGCGGCGGAGGCGGCCGGGGACGGGGCGGCGTTCGGCCTTCGGGGCGACGCGCTCGCCGCGCTGTCGCAGAGCAACCTGCTGGACACCCTCGCTGCGCCGTCGGAAAGGCTGTTCATCAGCCACTCGCTGGCCGGGGCCGGAGGGGAGGCCCAGCGCCCGGCGGCGGTGTTGCGTCTGATCCGGCGGGTGTTTCCCGAGATGGAGGAGCGGGGCGGCGCGACCGGCGAAAAGGCGTTTTGGCACGCGCCCGGCGCGGCGCTGGACGCGCTCGGCCCCGCGCTTTTGCGCGCGGCGGCGCGGGGAGGGGAATTGTCCGAGGCGGAGGCCGAGGCGGCCGCCTGGCTGCTGCACGCGCCCGAAACCCGCGCCACGGCCGAAAGGATCCTGCGCGCGCTGGAGGAGCCGCCCGCCGCCCAAGCCCTGCCCAGGCGCGCCGCAAACGCGCTGTACGCGCACACCCGCACCAGCGTGTCAAGGCTCGAGACGTTTGCGCATTGCCCGTACCGCCATTTTGTGGACTACGGACTTCGCCCGGTGAAGCGGCGCGAATTCGCCGTGGCGCGGGAGGAGACGGGCACGTTTTACCACCGCGCGATGGAGGGATACGCCAAGGCCGCGGCCGCGCACGGGCATTGGCCAGAGATCACGCGCGAGGAAAACGATGCCCTGATGGACGGCGTGCTTTCCCCGCTCAAGGCCGAGTGGGAGGACGCGCCGCTGGGGGACAACGCGATGCTGCGGGCCACCGGCGAGGCGTTTTGCCGCGTGGCGCGGCGGGCCGCGTGGACGTACGCGGGGCAGATGCGGCGCGGCGGCTTTCGCACGCGCGTGATCGAGGCGCGCTTCGGGCCGGGCGAGGCGCTGCCGCCGGTGAAGCTCACGCTTTGGGATGGGCAAACCTGCTATCTGGAGGGGCGGATTGATCGGATCGACTTTTTCGAGGGAGAGGGCGAACAATGGCTGCGGGTGGTGGACTATAAGTCCGGCGGGGTGACGCTGGAGCCGGCCAAGGTGTACGGCGGCCTGCAGCTGCAGCTGCTTTTGTACCTGGCCGCGGCGCTTGGCGCGTTCCCCGGCGTCAAGGCGGCCGGGGCGTTCTACTCGCGCTTTGACGACCCGCTGGTACCCACCGACAGCCGCGACGTGGAGGAGATCGAGCGGCAGATCGCCAAGGCGCTCCGGCTTCGCGGCATCGCGCTGTCGGAGGTGCGCGTGGCCGCGGCGATGGAGGACGGGGAGGACCTGCTGAAAAAGGACGGCGGGATGAAAAAGCGCGGCGATACCGCGACCGAGGAGGAGCTTCAGGCCCTGATGCGGCACGCGTACCGGCTCGCGGCGCGCCTGGCCGCGCAGATCGCGGCCGGGGAGATCGGCGTAAGGCCGGCGCAGCTTCAGAATTGGCGAGCGTGCCAGTGGTGCGAGTACGCGGGGGTTTGCGGGTTTGACCCGGCATGCGGCGGGGAGAGCCGGAGGCTTTTGAAGATGGGAAAGGACGAGCTGCTGGCGCGGGTGATGGAGGAAAACGGGTGAGGGGCGGATGATTCGCGGCGGGGGATATTTGGGCAGGCCGAGGTTGCCTTGGGCAAGCGGACCGGCGCGCCGGGCGGGGCGTGCGGCACGGCTTTGGCCCGCTTGCGGCGCGGGCGACGGAGACGAACGAGCGGGCTGCAAGAGAAGATAGGGGCGCGGCTAAGGATGCGCAATGCCCGCGCGGCGGGGAAAAGCCCCGGAAAGCGGACCGGCGATATCCTGCGGCATTTCCGCCAAAGCAGGGCGCATGCGGTTTTTTCGCGCTATCCTTTGGGCGGCGTGACCAGGGTGACCAG
>CAZUIA010000084.1:0-11067 GCA_964620835.1 uncultured Oscillospiraceae bacterium | reverse complement strand
GCGGTGGGCATCGAGCGGTTGCGGGCTGCGCGGCGAAAGCATGCGCTGGTGGGGACGGCGCTCGCCGCCGCCCTGCTCGCCGCCGTGGTCGTCAGCGTAGCGCTGGGGGCCATGCGCCTGGGTTTTGCCGACACCGCACGCGTGGTGGCCGCGAAAATGCTTGGAAGCGAGCGGCTGCTTGAGCGGTTTCGCCCCAACGAGATCGCCGTGGTCTGGACGATCCGGCTGCCCCGCGTGCTGGCGGCGGCGCTTTGCGGCGCGGGGCTGGCGGTCTCGGGCGCGGTGTTCCAGTCGCTGCTCGGCAACCCGCTGGCGGACCCGTACACGCTCGGGATTTCCACCGGCGCGGCATTCGGCGCGACGGGGGTGATCTTCCTGAACGTGATCTACGGCCTGATGCTGCCGGTGATTCCCGCGGCGTTTGGCATGGCGCTTTTGACGCTGCTCGTCGTTTTGACCATGGCGCGGCGGGGCGGCGGCCTATCCGCCAACACGCTGGTGATCGCGGGCATGATCATCAGCACCATCCTTTCCTCGGGGATTTCGTTCCTGAAAAAGATATCGGGCGAATCCGTCGGCGCGATCGTGTACTGGCTCATGGGGTCGCTGACGAGCAAGCAATGGAGCGACGTCGCGCTCCTGTCGGCCGTGATCCTTCCCTGCACGCTGCTTTCCTGCTTTGCGGCGCGCGACCTGAACCTTTTGTCCCTGGGCGACCGCACCGCCCAGAGCCTTGGCGTCGATACGCGCAGAGTCCGTCTGGTGTTCCTGGCCCTTGGGGCGCTCATGACCGCCGCGTGCGTTTCCGTGGTGGGCATCATCGGGTTTGTGGGCCTGATCGTTCCGCACATGCTGCGCATGTGGCTGACCAGCGACAACCGGACCCTTCTCCCGCTGTCCGCGCTGTCCGGCGGCCTTTTGCTGCTGCTGGCGGATAACGCGTCCCGCCTGCTGGGCAAGGGGGACATCCCCGTCGGCGTGCTTACGACCCTGCTGGGCGGGCCGTTTTTCATCCATCTGTTTTTGCGCAGGAGGCAGCCGGCATGATGCGCGCGCACAACGTCTCCTTTTCCTACGGAGCTGAGCGGGTGCTTCGCGGCATAAGCGCCGCGATCCAAAAGGGCTGTTACACCTCGCTGGTCGGTCCCAACGGCAGCGGGAAAACGACGCTTCTGTCCATCCTCAGCGGCTTTATGAGGCCGGGCGCCGGAGAGGTCACGCTTGAGGGGCGAAACCTCTTTCGCATCCCGTTTCGTGAGCGGGCCACGCAGATCGCCGTGATCCAGCAGGGTGAGCGGATGGCGATGCCCTTCACCTGCCTGGAAGCCGTGCTGATGGGCCTGACGCCCCACCTGCCGCGCCTTTGCGGCCCGACGGCGCAGGAGCTTTCGTTCGTGCGCGGCATCATGGAACAGACCGACACCGCGTTTTTGATGGACAAGCCGGTCACGCGCATCAGCGGCGGCGAGCTGCAGCGGGTGCTGATCGCCAGGGCCTTGGCGCAAAAGCCCCGAATGCTGTTTCTGGACGAGGCGATGAGCGACCTGGACGTGAGTGCGCGCCTGATGGTCCTGAAGCTGCTCAAGCGAAGCGCGCGGCGGGAGGGCCTGACGGTGCTGGCGGTGCACCATGACCTGAGCACCGCGTACGGCGTATCCGACGAAGTGCTCGTGCTGCATCGGGGTTCGCTGCGCGCGCAGGGCGCGCCCGAAACGGTCCTGACGCCCGGGCTGTTTGCCGAGATCTTTGACGTCGAGGCGGAAATCGTCCCCGGAAAAGGGCCTTTCTTCCGCGACGTGATGGATAAATCAATTTAGAGGAAAGGGATGTATCATGAAAAGAATGCTTGCGCTGCTCCTGACTTTGGGCCTCCTTTCCGGCATGCCCCTCGCCTTGGCCGAGGGGGCGGAAAAGCCCGTGATCCTCATCGTCAGCTTTGGCACCAGCTACAACGACACCCGCGAAAAAACCATCGACGCCATCGAGGAAGAGGCGGCGGCCGCGTTTGCCGGCTACGAGGTCCGCCGCGCGTTCACCAGCCAGACCATCATCGACAAGCTGGCAAGCCGCGATGGCCTTCAGATCGACAACGTAAAGCAAGCCCTGGAACGCCTGGTCAAAGACGGCGTCAAAACGCTGATCGTGCAGCCGACGCATGTCATGAACGGCTTTGAATACGACGAAATGGTCGCCGCCCTCGCGCCGTACGCGGATCAGTTTGAAAAGCTGTCCATCGGCAAGCCGCTTTTGACCAGCGTGGACGATTGCTTCGCCGTCATCGGCGCGATCGCGGCCGAGCTGCCCGAACCGGGTGAAAAGGATGCCGTCGTCCTGATGGGCCATGGAACGCACCACTTTGCCAACGCGACCTATGCGGCACTTGACTATATGTTCAAGGATGCCGGATACCCCCATATCTTTGTCGGCACCGTGGAAGGGTACCCGGATGTGAGCACCGTGCTCAAGAAGGTGGAAGCCTTTGGCGCCGAAAAGGTGACCCTGCTGCCGCTGATGATCGTGGCGGGCGACCATGCCGAAAACGACATGGCGGGGGACGAGGAGGATTCCTGGAAGATCCTCTTCAAGGGCGAGGGCTACGAGGTGGACACGGTCCTCAAGGGCCTGGGCGAATACGCGGGCGTTCGCGCGCTGTTCCTTGAACACATCGAGGCGGCGATTGACGGCGAACCGGAACAAGCGGACTGATCGGAAGAAAGGGAGGACAGCGCCATGCGGAAACCGGCCTTGTTTCTGGCGATCCTGATTCTGGGGGCAGCGTTTGCGCTGCCCTCCCCGGCGGAAACCGTTACGTTCGTGGACGACGACGGGCGGACGGTGACCTTTGACAAGCCCTTTGAGCGGATCATCTCCTTTTATTCGGCGCATACGGAAAACCTGTACTTCCTGGGCGCCGATCCGCTGCTCATCGGCGCGCACTCGACGTCCACGTTCCCCCCGGACGCGGCCAGGCTGCCCGCGTTTGATTACGACGCGGACCCGGAATATGTCATCGCGGCCAACCCCGACCTGGTGATCGTGCGGCCGTTCATCTCGCGCCGCGTGCCGCAGTTCATCGAGGCGATCGAGCAGGCGGGCATCCAGGTCGTATCGCTCCTGCCCAAATCGCTGGACCTGTTTGACGAGTACATCCTCAAGCTCGCGCTGCTGACGGGCACGGAGGAGGCAGCCAAGGAAAGGCTGGCGCGCTTCCACAGCGAGCTGGAAGCCGTCGCCGAAAAGACCGCCTCCCTGCCGGAAAAGACGCGGGTCTATTTCGAGTCGACGGAAAACGAGCTGCGCACGGTGACGGACGATTCCATGGCCGGGCAGGGCATGGCGCTGGCGGGCGGCGTGAACGTGGCCGCGGGCGCGGAGCCGGTCACGGCGGGCTCCACCATCGCCGCGTTCGGCGCCGAGCGCATCCTGATGCTCGCCGACGAGATCGACGTGTACGTCTCCCAGCGCGGCGCGATGAACGCCGGCGGCAATGTGCATTCGATCTCCATCCGGCCGGGGTTTGACACGATCAAGGCCGTTCGGGAGGGCCGCGTGTTCATCCTCAACGAAAAGCTCATCTCCTCGCCGACGTTTCGCTACGTGACCGGCGTGCGCGAGCTTGCGAGGTTTCTTTACCCAAAGCAGATGGACGACCTTTCGGCCTACCGGCAGGACGAGCGGGCGACCCGGCGGGATTTTGCCAATATCGTCGTCCTGAGCCGCCACACCCCGGTATTCGTCCCCTCTTCGTCCAAATACTACGAAACCACCGTAAAGGGGCACATCTACGGCTGGTTTGAGGATGTGCCGTGGACGGACGCGGACTTTGACTTCATCGAAACGGCGGTGCAGTCCGGCTTTATCCAGTGGCGGCAGGCGGAGGACGGGACGCAGTGGTATGACCCCGACGCGCCGGTGACCCGCGAGGCGCTGGCGCGCACGGTGTTCGTGCTGGGGGACTTTGAGGGCGCGGACGGGCGCGCCGAAATCGCGGACCTTGATCTTTGTGAAAAGCCGCGCGTGGTGCAAAAGCTGGTGGACCTTCACATTTTCGCGCTGACGGACGACGGGCGCTTTGAGCCGGACCGGCCGGTGACCTGCCGGGAAATCGTGGACGCGCTGTCCCGTGTCGACCCATGACGGCAAGCCTGCCCCGGCTTTTGATCGCCGCGCCCGAAAGCGGCGCGGGCAAAACCACCCTAACCTGTGCGCTGCTGTCCGCGCTTTTGTCGCAGGGGCTGCGCGCGCGGGCGTTCAAGGGCGGGCCCGACTACATCGATCCGATGTTTCACCGGGAGGTCGTCGGCCTGCCCAGCGGCAACCTGGACCTGTTCCTGCTGGGCGAAGCGGCGTGCCGGTCGCTACTCGCCAAATGCGCGGACAGCGCGGACATCGCCGTCATCGAAAGCGCCATGGGATACTATGACGGCATCGCCTGCTCGGACGAGGCGAGCGGGTACGCGCTGGCAAGCGCCACAAAGACGCCCGTGCTACTGGCCGTGGACGCCCGCGGGGCGTCCCTCTCGCTGGCGGCCCTGGTACGGGGCTTGGCGACCTTCCGGCCGGACGCCGACATCCGGGGCGTCGTGCTGAACTTTGCCTCCGCTTCGCTGCATGCGCTTTTCGCGCCGGCAATCGAGCGGGAGACCGGCGTCCCGGTGCTCGGGTACCTGCCCGACATGCCGGACTGTGCCCTGAAAAGCCGCCATCTGGGCCTGGTGACCGCGGACGAGGTGGACGGCCTTCGCGGGATTCTTGGCAGGCTGGCCGCGCAGCTTGCCCGCACGGTCGACGTGGCCGCCGTGCGCGCGATTGCGGCCGAGGCGCCGCCGCTTGCCTGTGCGCCCCGGCCCGTCCCGCGCGCCTTTGAAGGGGTTTCCGTCGCCGTCGCCCGGGACCGCGCTTTCTGCTTCGTCTATCCGGACGCCCTGGCCCTGCTTTCGGATATGGGTGCGCGGCTCGTTCCGTTCAGCCCGCTGCGTGACCCCGCGCTGCCCGCGGGCGTTTCCGGGCTGATCCTGCCGGGCGGCTATCCGGAGCTGTACGCGGCGGAGCTTTCCGCCAACCGTTCCATGCGAAAGAGCATCCTGACCGCGCTTGACGGCGGGCTTCCCTGCATCGCCGAATGCGGCGGGTTTCTCTATTTGCACCGGACGCTGGAGGATCCGGCGGGCACGCCCCACCCCATGGTCGGGCTTCTCAGCGCCCGCGCGTACAAAACGCCGCGCCTGGTCCGCTTCGGCTATGCCCGGCTGACCGCCCGGCGCGACACCCTGCTCCTTCCAAAGGGCGCGTCGGTCCCCGCGCACGAGTTTCACCGCTGGGAAAGCGAAATGCCGGGCGACGCGCTGCTGGCGCAAAAGCCCGGCCGGGACGCGTCCTGGCCCTGCGGCGTCTGCACCGACACGCTCTTTGCCGGCTTTGCGCATATTCACCTGTGCGCCGATTCCGCGATGGCGGCGCGCTTTTTACAGCGCTGCAAGGAGGCGGCCCATGATCAAGGTCAAGCCTGAAGATATCGAGCGCCGCAGCATGGAGATCATCGACGAGGAGCTTGGAAAGGCGGGCATCCCGCTTTGCCCGCAGCACCGCCATGTGATCAAGCGCGCCATCCACGCCTCGGCGGACCTGGAGTATGCCCGCACGCTGCAATTCACGCCCGACGCGGTGCGGGAGGGCGTTGCCGCGCTGAAAGCGGGCGCGACGATCGTGACCGACACACGGATGGCCCTGTCCGGCATCAGCAAGCCGGCGCTCAAGGCGCTCGGGTGCGGCGCCGAGTGCTTCATCGACGACGCCGAGGTGGCCGCCCGCGCCCAAGAAGAGGGCGTGACGCGCTCCGCCGCGAGCATGGACCGGGCGGTCGCCCTGCCCGGCCCGCTGGTGTTCGCCATCGGCAACGCGCCCACGGCCCTGATCCGCCTGCGGGAGCTGATCGGCAGGGGCCTTGCAAGGCCCGCGCTGGTCGTCGGCGTGCCGGTGGGCTTTGTCAACGTCGTGGAGTCCAAGCGCCTGATCTTTGCAAGCGGCGTCCCCTGTATCGCGGCCATGGGCCGAAAGGGCGGGTCCAGCATCGCCGCGGCGATCGTGAACGCGCTTCTGTATGAAGCGACGGGACGGGAGCAGTGGTGATGCGGCTTTCACGCTTTGTCAAAAAGGACGGCAAGACCCTGCGCTGCGGCTATACGACAGGGACCTGCGCCGCCGCGGCCGCCAAGGCGGCGACCCTGCTGCTGCGCACGGGCCAAGCGCCGGACAGGGTTTCGATCGCCGTGCCTGCCGGGATCGAGCTGACATTGGACGTTTTGCAGGCCGAAAGCGGCGAAGGCTGGGCGCGCTGTGCCGTGCAGAAGGACAGCGGCGACGACCCCGACGTCACCAACGGCGTATGGGTGTACGCGCTCGTCCGTCGCGCCGGCGCCGGCATCGCGATCGACGGCGGCGAGGGTATCGGCCGCGTGACCAAGCCGGGCCTTGATCAGCCTGTCGGCGCGGCGGCCATCAACAGCGTGCCGCGCCGGATGATCGCGCAGGCTGTGGAGGAGGCGGCCGGACCGCTTGCGGAGGAAGGGCTTGAGGTGGTGGTCAGCATTCCGGCCGGCGTGGAGCTTGCCTCGCGCACGTTCAACCCGCGCCTTGGGATCGAGGGCGGCATTTCCGTCATCGGCACCAGCGGCATCGTCGAGCCCATGAGCGACGGGGCGGTCCTGGAAACCGTGCGCACGGAGCTTAACATGCGCCGCGCGCTGGGCAGGCGCTATGCGGTGCTGACGCCGGGGAACTACGGGGAGAGCTTTCTAAAGGAGCGGTTTTTCCTGCCGGAGGAGGCGGTGATCCAGTGCAGCAACTTCATCGGCGACGCGCTTCACATGGCGGGGGAGATGGGCTTTGCCGGGGCGCTGCTCGCCGGCCATCTGGGCAAGCTGGTCAAGGTGGCCGGCGGCATGCTGAACACCCATTCCCGCTACGGCGACTGCCGGATGGAGATTCTGTGCGCGCACGCCGCCGCCGCGGGGCTTCCCGCCGACCGGGCCGCCGCCCTCCTGGCTGCCGCGACCGTGGACGAGGGCCTGCGCGTGCTGGGGGAGTGCAACATTCGCGAGCAAACCCTCGCGGGCGTGCTTTCCGGCGCGGTGCGCCATGCGCGGCGGCGATCGGGCGCAGCGGAGCTTGGCGTCGTCCTGTTTACCAACGCCTACGGCCTGCTGGCGCAAACGGAGAACGCGGACGCGCTGCTTGCCCGCGTGCAAGAGGAGGAAGGGATATGATCCATTTTGTCGGCGCGGGGCCCGGCGCGCCGGATCTCATCACGCTGCGCGGGCAGCGGCTGCTGGAAACGGCCGATGTGATCGTCTATGCGGGGTCGCTTGTGAATCCGCAGCTGCTGAAAGCGGCCAAGCCGGGCTGCCGGATGCACAACAGCGCCTCCATGACGCTGGGGGAGGTGCTCGGGGTGATGCGGGAGGCGCATGGCGGCGGGCTTTCCGTCGTGCGGCTGCACACGGGAGATCCGAGCCTGTACGGCGCGATCCGTGAGCAGATGGACGCTTTGGCAGAGGAGGGCATCCCCTGCGATGTCACGCCCGGCGTCAGCGCCATGAACGCGGCGGCCGCGGCCTTGCGGGCCGAATACACCTTGCCGGAGGTTTCGCAGACGGTCATCGTCACGCGGATGGAAGGGCGCACGCCGGTTCCGCACACAGAAGAGATGGCCTCGCTTGCCCGGCACCGCGCGACCATGGTGATCTTTTTGAGCATGGGGCTGCTTCCGCAGCTTGCCGAGCGCCTGGTCGCGGGCGGCTATGGCGCGGATGAGCCCGCCGCGATCGTATACAAGGCCTCCTGGCCGGAGGAAAAGGTGCTTCGCTGCACGGTTTCGACGCTGGCGCAAACGGCGGCGGCGCATCGGATCGACAGGACCGCGCTCGTGCTGGTCGGAGGGTTTTTGGGCGGCGCGTACGGCAGGTCCAGGCTCTACGATCCGGCCTTTTTCCATGGCTTTCGCCCGGGGGATATCCCATGAGGCTGCGGC
Organism: uncultured Oscillospiraceae bacterium; assembly: GCA_964620835.1. Classification (GTDB taxonomy): domain Bacteria; phylum Bacillota; class Clostridia; order Christensenellales; family Aristaeellaceae; genus Avichristensenella. The sequence goes on along the minus strand of CAZUIA010000084.1, from coordinate 3,038 downwards.
TGATCGCCTTTACGGACCGCGGCATGCGGCTGGGGGAAACCCTTGTAAGGGCGCTGGCGGCGGAGGGGGAGGACGCGCGCCTTGCGGCGGGGTTTCGCCCGCATAACGCCGCGCCGCTGCACGATTGGACGAGGGAGGCGTTTTCGCAGGCGGACGGCCTGGTGTTTATCGGCGCGGCAGGCATCGCCGTGCGGGCCATCGCGCCCTTTGTCCGGGACAAACAGACCGATCCGGCCGTCGTGGTGCTGGACGAGCTGGGCCGGTATGCCGTTTCCCTCCTGTCCGGCCATGCGGGGGGCGCCAATCGGCTGGCCGGCCGCTTGGCCGGATACGTCGGCGCCATGCCCGTCCTCACCACGGCCACGGATGGGCGCGGCGCGTTCGCCGTGGACGTGTGGGCGAAAAGGCACGGCCTTGTCCTGCTGGAAAGGGAAGCGGCAAAGGCGGTCTCCGCCGCGCTCCTTCGCGGGGACGCGGTGGGCGTGGTGAGCGCGTTTGCGATCGAGGGAAGGCTGCCGGAGGGGTTGACCGAGGGAGAAGGCGCGCGGGTCGGCCTGGCAATTGGTATCGACGCACGCCCAAGCCCGTTTGAAACGACGCTGCACGTGCTGCCCAAAATCCTGACGCTGGGCATCGGCTGCCGCCGGGGCACGGCAGTTGAGACGCTGGAAGCGCGCGTGGAGCATGCGCTTGAATCCATCGGGGCACGGAGGGAAAGCGTCCTTCGGGTCGCCAGCATCGACCGAAAGGCGGAAGAGGAAGGGCTGCTCGCCCTTTGTGAGCGGCACGCGTGGCCGCTTCAAACCCACACCGCCCAGGCGCTTTCGGCGGTGCCGGGCATGTTTACGGCCTCGGACCGCGTGCTCGGGGCCGTCGGCGTGGACAACGTATGCGAGCGGGCGGCCGCGATGTATGGGAAATCGGTCCTTCGCAAGCAGGCGGGGCAGGGCGTGATGGTGGCCATCGCGCAGGCGCCTTTCGTGGTAACCTTTAAGGAGGAGCGGACATGAGGATCACGGTGGTGGGTATCGGCCCGGGAGATCGGGGGCGGATGACCGGGCAGGCGCTTGACGCGCTTTCGGCGTGCGACGTCATCGTGGGCTACACGGTCTACGCGGAGTTGGTGCGGCCTTGGTTTCCGCAAAAGCGCGTCCTGCAAACCCCGATGCGCGGCGAGGAAGCGCGCTGCCGCATGGCGGTCGAGGAAGCGCGCAAGGGCCTTCACGTATGCGTCGTCTGCAGCGGGGATGCGGGCATCTACGGCCTGGCGGGGCTGGTGCTCACGCTTGCGCAGGAGGCGGGCATCCCGGTGGAGGTGGTTCCCGGCGTTACCGCCGCCAGCAGCGGGGCTGCCCTGCTGGGCGCGCCGCTGACGCACGATTTTGCCTGCGTGAGCCTTTCCGACCTGCTGACCCCGTGGGAGACGATCGGGCGGCGCTTGGACGCGGCCGCGATGGCGGATTTTGTCCTGTGCTTGTATAACCCGATGAGCCATAAGCGGCGGGACCATTTGGCGCGCGCCTGCGACATCGTGCTGCGGCACCGCGCGCCCAAAACGCCCTGCGGCATCGCCCAAAACATCGGCCGGGCGGATGAAAAGACGCGCATTCTCACGCTTAAAGCGCTCCGCGACGCGGAAGCGGACATGTTTTCGACCCTATTCATCGGCAATTCGCAGACGCGGGCGGAGCGGGGCAGGCTGATCACGCCGCGCGGGTATCAGGGGGTGAACGCGTGAAAAACATCTTTCTGATCGGCGCGGGGCCGGATGGGAAGGCATGGATGACGCTGGAGTCCGCAAAAGTGTTGGCGGACTGCGACCTGCTGATCGGCGCGCAGCGGCTTTTGGACGCGCATCCGGGCCATCCGGGGGCCAAGGTGACCGCGGTGGCGGTGGAGGAGGTCCGCCGCGCCATCGAGGCGCATCCCAAGGCGCTTGGTATCGCCGTTCTGCTTTCCGGCGACACCGGCTTTTACAGCGGCGCGAAGCGGCTTCAGGATGCGCTCGGGGCGGATGCGCTCACCACGCTGCCCGGCATCAGCGCGCACCAGCTGCTCTGCGCCCGGCTCGGCGTTTCCTGGGACGACGCCTGCCTCGTGAGCGTCCACGGCCGCGCGCGGGATGTCTGCGCCGCGGTGCTTTGCCACCCAAAGACCCTCGTCCTGACCGGCGGCAACCTTCCGCCGCAGGCCGTGTGCGCCCAGCTTTTCCAAGGAGGTCTGGGCTTTGTCGCGGTAACGGTGGGCGAAAAGCTCGGGTATGCCGGGGAGCGGATACGTTCGGGCGAAGCGCAGGCGCTGCAAACGGAAGAGTTTGACCCGCTCAGCGTGCTGCTGATTGAAAACCAGCGCCCGCTGCCCGAAGCGCCGATCGCCCCGGGCCTGCCGGACGACGCCTTCCTGCGCGCCAAAGCGCCGATGACCAAGCGCGAGGTGCGCGCGGTGTCCGTCGCGCAGATGCACCTTCGCCCGTCGGATGTCGTTTGGGATGTGGGCGCGGGCACGGGCTCCGTCGCCATCGAGTGCGCGCTGCTGTGCAGAAAAGGGCGGGTGTTCGCCGTGGAGCGCGACGCGCAGGCCTGCGAGGGCATCCGGCAAAACCGGGAAAAGTTTGGCGCGTGGCACCTGACGGTGGTTAAGGGGGAGGCACCCCAAGCGCTGAGCGGCCTGCCGGCGCCGGATCGCGCGTTCATCGGCGGCAGCGGCGGAAGGCTGGGCGATATTTTGCAGGCGGCGCTGCAGGCAAACCCGGACGTGCGCGTGGTGATCAACGCCGTCACGCTGGAAACGCTCTTTGAGGCCTTGGACGCGCTGAAGGCGCTTAGGGTCGCGGGCGTGGAAATCACGCAGGTATCCGCCAGCCGCGCGCGGCCCGTGGGTGCGTATCGCCTGATGACGGCACAAAACCCGGTGTTCATCCTGGCGGGAGGCGGCGCATGATCGCCGGGTTTCTGCTTGATCTGTGGTGGGGCGATCCGCAGATGCCCTGGCATCCCGTCCGCCTGATCGGCCGGCTGATCGCCGCCTGCGAGCGGCGG
>CAZUIA010000083.1:10422-11117 GCA_964620835.1 uncultured Oscillospiraceae bacterium | reverse complement strand
CCCGGCGCGCACCGCTTTGTCCCCGTCCGGTTCAGGCGGCGTTGCCGCGCTTTGACTTTTCGTGGCGCCAAAGATGGTGTTTCGCCCGGTGAACGAAGCGCTCAAACGGCAAATCGAACGAATACGCCTTCCCGAGTGGGCGCAAGAGGCACGGCGAAAAGCCGGAAAGGGAAAAGGCCACATGTATTCTGTTTGAGGCGCGCCGCCGCGGGGAAGAAAGCCATCGTTAGGTATCCCGTTTGCGGGCAATCCTAGCAAAGGCAGCGATACCCTGAATGGAGTGAAAAAGATGGACGCGATTTTGGACCTGCTCAAATCACGCGGCAAGGCGATGGACATTGACGAAATGGCGGAGGCGCTGGGGCAGCCGGCGGAAGAGGTGCGTCTGGCGCTTTCCGAGCTTGCCGGCAAAGGCGCGGTGGTGGCGACGAAAAAGGCAAAATACGCGCTGCCCGAGGACATGGGGCTAATCCCCGCCCGTACGCTCGTCCTGCGAAACGGCGCGCAGGTCGCGCGGCCGCTTCAGGGCGGCGCGGACATGATCATACGCGAGCGCGGCGATCTGCTCCCCATGCTGAGCGATCTGATTCTGGTTCGTCCCGAGCCGCACGATTCCGACAGCGCGCGCATGGGGTACTGTCAATTGGCAGCCGTCACACGCCGGGCGCATGAAACCTTCATGGCGCTGCTTCGCA
>CAZUIA010000083.1:0-10412 GCA_964620835.1 uncultured Oscillospiraceae bacterium | reverse complement strand
AGGGAAGAACCCCGCAAAAAAGCGAAGAAGGGCGGCCGCGGGAGCAAGCCGCCCGCCCGCATAGCCTACGTTCCCCAGCTGCGGCCGATTGATCCGCGCCTGGACCTTGACATACAGCTCGAGGGCGAGCTCATGGGCGCGCAAGACGGCGACATGGTACAGCTTCGCGTGGTGAAAATGCCCAAGCGAGGCGGCAAGCTGTGCGCCCGCATCGAGCGGGTGCTCGGAAACGCGGAGGATGTCCGCGTGCAGCTGCGGGCCATCGCTTCCCGCCACGGCCTGCATGAATATTTCCCCAAAGAGGCCATGGAGCAGGCCGCTTCCATCCCGATGCAGGTGAACGAGACGGACATCGCCGGGCGCACGGATTTGCGGCAGCTGACGCTCTTTACCATAGACGGAGCGGATGCGCAGGACTTTGACGACGCCGTATCGCTTGAGCCGTCCTTGGGCGGGTGTACGCTGGGCGTGCACATTGCGGATGTGTCGCACTATGTGAAGCCGCAAACGCCCATTGACCGCGAAGCGCTCGAGCGCGGCACCTCGGTCTACCTCCCGGGGCTCACGCTGCCCATGCTTCCGGAAGCGCTCTCAAACCACATGTGCTCGCTGAAGCCGGGCGTGGACAGGCTTTCGCTAAGCCTTTTGATGGAGATCCGGGACGGAAAGGTCGTGGATCATCTGCTCGTGCCCTCCGTCATCCATTCCTGCGCGCGCCTAACCTACGAGCAGGTAAACCGCATGCTGGAGGGGCAGGCATCCGATGTCCCGCAGGCGCTGCATGAAAAGCTCAAGGACATGGTCAACCTGGCGCACACGCTCAAAAAGCGCCGGCACGCGCGCGGCAGCATCGATTTTGACATGCCGGAGACGGCCTTTGCACTCGATGCCCGCGGGTATCCGACGGACGTGCGCGCGCGCAACCGGGGCGAATCCGAGCGCGTGATCGAGGAATTCATGCTGCTGGCGAACGAGACGGTCGCGCAATTGGCGCGCGCGACGGAGCTTCCGTTTCTCTACCGAGTCCATGAAAAGCCGGAGCCCGAAAGCGTCCAGTCGCTGGAAGCGTTTCTTCACGGCCTTGGCATCCGCGCGCGCATGGGAAGCAATCCCCCGCCCGCCCGTTTCCAGCAGATCCTCGCCGATACCGAGGACAGGGAAGAAGCGCGACTGATCAAGCAGGTGATGCTCAGGTCCTTTCAGCGGGCGGCGTATTCGGAAGCGCCCAAGGGCCACTTTGGCCTGGCCACACAGGATTATTGCCACTTTACCTCGCCCATACGCCGCTATCCTGACCTGACGGTGCACCGTATGCTCAAGCTGTTGCTCGCCGGCGACTCGGAAGCTTTCGTGCAGCAGGAAAGGCACATGCCCGAATTGGCAAGGCACTGCTCTTTTTGTGAACAGAAGGCCGTGCTGGCCGAACGCGACGCGGACGATCTGCTGAAGGCCCACTACATGTACAGGCAGATTGGGGAGGAATTCCCCGGCATCGTAACGGGCATTGCCTCCTGGGGCGTCTATGTCACGCTGGAAAACACCGTGGAGGGGTTGGTTTCAGTCCACTCGCTTGCCGGCGATTGGTGGCTTGATGAAAAGAAGCATACCCTGAAGGGATATGACAGGCAATCCATTCGCCTGGGGGACGCCGTCACCGTCCGCGTGGACCGCGTGAACATAGCGCTCGCGCAAATCGATTTTTCGCTCGTGCCGTAAGGGAGGACCCGCGAAGCGACAGTGCTTTCGAGGGCTTTGGCGGTCCGTTTCGGGCCGTTCCTACCTACGGAGATCGTCCGCGCCGGAATCGCTCCAAGCGCCGGATGCTTTCTCCGCTTCGTCCGAAGCGGTTTCCCGCTCGCGCTGCTTGCCCCGATCGCTCCACAGGTAATGCCACGGCGTGCTGTCCGGAAGCGCGCCGAATTCGCCGCGCTCATAGGTTTTATACACGCGCCCATCCCGCAGCTGAATGAGCCGATCCGCCAGCGAAAGCGTATCGGCGAGGTTCACGGCAAGGATCACCACCGTAATCCGCTTTTCCAGCATTTGCTCCAGCAGCATCCAGATGTGCATGCGCTGCTCGACATCCGCTTGCATGAACGGCTGCACGCAAAACACCACCTTCGGGCGCTGCAGGAGGATTCTGGCGTAAATCAGGTCGTATTTCTGCATCTGCGTCAGCTCGTCAATGTTTTTGTCAAACACGTCCCGCCCAAGCCGCGACGCGCACTCCTCGCGGATGCCGGCCTTGCACTTTGTGCGCATCCAGATTCTGGGCAGGCGGTGATCCGCCATAAAGCACAAATTGTCCAAGTAGCTGAGTTCCGGAAACAGCATGCTGCTCGCCGCCAGCTTCTGAATCACCGCGATGTCCCGGCGGTTTGAAGCCGTGGCTTTCACCCCGGACACGAGGAGGGCGCCCCGCCTGGGCCTAAGGTTTCGGGTGAACAGGTCCACAAAATCCTCCAAAACATGGTTGTCGAGGTCCTGCACAACCACGCACTCACCCCGGTTGAACGAAATATTCAGTCCGGCAAGCGACCCGTGCCAAAGATCGCGGATCTCAAGCGCGCTCTCCGCCTCGGCCGCCGGGCTTCGGTTCTTGGTCTGCGTGCGGATCATCTTTTTATAGTGCTCCACATCGAAGCAATGGATCGTCTCCGGCTCCGTTTCCTTCGTCGGCAGGATCTTAGCGATCTGTCCGTTCATCATCAGCGCGACCCTGTCGCAGATGTGGCGCATCTCCTCGTAATGCTGGCTCACATACAGAAACGAAATGCCCCGCGCCGCATAATGGCGCAGCATATTTTGCAGCTTGTCAAGCTCCGCGTCGCTGACGATCGTGCCCGCGTCAATCAGGATGACCAGCCTGTTTCCGGCCACGACGGCCTTGACGAGCTCCACGACAAACCGCTGGAAGGTCGTCAGATCCCGGACATACGCGTCGGCGGAAATGGTAACGTCGATGTCCTGTAAAAACGACGCAAGCTGCCGGCGCAACACGCCGCGGTGTATGATCTGTTTTTTAAAGCCGTGGCGGAGCACGAACACGTTGTCCGCAACGGTCAGGTCGTCGGCCAGCCCGCTGCGGTTTTCGATGATGCTGATTCGGTTGTAGCTCAAATCGGAGTGCAGCCAATGGTTGACGAGCCGCTCCCTATAGTGGATATAGCCGTAATGGATGGGCAGGTTTTGCCGAAGAAGCCGCAAAAGCGATTGCAGGCAGTTGCCGTTTACGGGGATGAGCCCCATGATTTCCCCCGCAAACACGTTCAGGCTGAAATGGTTCAGCTCCATGACCCCTTGGTCCAGATAGGTGACGTTGTCAAGGCGCAGCACTTCGTCCTTCATGATAGCACATCCCGGTTCATGACCTCGCGGTCGCTCGTGATGATCGGCAGGGCGATCTGCACGTCCGTGCCCGCGCCGGGCATGGAATAGATGTGCAGGCCGTATTCCTCCCCAAAGAGCAGGTGGATCCGGTTGTTCACATTGACCAGGGCGATGCTGTCCCCCTTGTCCGCTTCGCTGTCCTGAAACGCGCGGCCGCTCTTGCCGAGCCGCTCGTTCAGCCGCGCCAGCGTCATTTCGTCCATGCCGACGCCGTCGTCGGAAATCTCGATCAAAAGCCGCTTGCCCGTACGCTTAAGGCGCACGACCAGGTTGCCGGACCCAATTTTGGATTCCGTCCCGTGGATGATGCTGTTTTCCAGGATGGGCTGCAGCGTCAATTTGGGAAGGCGGCAGCGGTAGATTTCGCTCTTGTCCTGCTCGTCGCATTCGATGCGCAGCTGAAGCCTTTCGCCAAAGCGGTATTGCTGGATCAGGAAATACGTCTCGCAGTTTTGCAGCTCCTCCTCCACCGTCACAAGGTTTTCCACCTTGCTGATGGTGTATCGGAAAAACACGGCGAGCGCCTCCGTCATGTTGGCCACGCTGTCAAGGCCGCCGATCAGCGACTCGCTCCGGATGCTCTCCAGCGTATTGTACAAAAAATGCGGGTTGATCTGGTTTTGCAGGGCGCGGTACTGCGCCTGGCGCTTGCTCAGCTTGAGCAAAGAAGGGGCGCTGAACTCCTCCTTGATCCTGGTGAGCAGTCGCTCGCTGGCCGGCGTCAGGTTCACGCCGTTTGTGCTGCCGATGCCCGAAAGCGTGTAGCCCTCCAGGAACAGCTCGACGAGCCGCTCCAGGCGCCGGTAAGGCCTGACGATCCCGGAATAGAAGGCCGCCTCAACCAGGACAAGCAAAAGCACCGTCAGCCCCAGCGGCCACCACGGCGCGCCTTTGGACGCCGCGAGCGCGTATGCGGCGAGCAGGATGCATTCGACCGCGCGGCGCGCGATCGTGAGCGCGCCGATGCGCCCGCTCAAATACGTAAGGCGCGCAAAGCGTTTCACCGGACGCCCCTCCCTTTTTTAGCCGTAGAGCTTGCGGAACTCGCCCGGCGTCAGCCCGGTTTCCGCCCTGAATACGCGCGTAAAATGCTTGATGTCGCCATATCCGACGCGCTTTAGGATTTCCTGAACCGAAAGCCCGGTCTCCCGCAAGAGCTCCTTGGCCTCCTCCATCCTAACGCGGGTGAGGTATTTGGAAAACCCCTCCCCCGTTTCCTTCTTGAACAGTGTGCTGAAATAGTTGACGCTGAACCCGGCGGCCGCGCTGACCTCCTCCAGCGTCAGCGGCTGGGAAAAATGCTTTTGGATGTACTGTTTCGCGAGCCGGACAGGCCGCCCGTCCTGGCTTCGCTGCCTTTCCAGGCACAGCTGATCCCTTTGCAGCTTTTCCAGGCAGCGAAACAGGTCCGGCACCTGGCAGCATTGCGCGCATCTGAGGTCAAAATCGCAGAGCACCCCCTCGCGGTTTTCCGCGTTCAGCCGGGTGACAAACGCCATGCCCGCGCCGCGCACGAGCTCAAGCAATTCCCATCCCCGCACATTGGGCACGGCGCACGCCGCCTGCTCCAGCGCGCTGGCCGCGGCATCGGCTTCCTCCGCGCTCAGCACGTCGATCGCGTGCCCCGCGGCAAGCGCGTACCGGGCGAGCAGGTTCATCTCGCGCATCGTGGAGGGGGGCATATCGCCCTCCAGCAGCCGGCCCGTTCCCTCCGTCAGCCGCTCCGAGATGATTTTGCGCGCGCTGGCGAAGGACCGCGCCATCTCGCCCGGAGATTGCACGGCCTGCCCCAAAGCCATGGAAAAGACGACGGAACCGAAGAGGTTGCTGAGCGCGACCAGCTGATTGAGGCACTCGCGCAGGCACCTGCGCACGGCGCTCTGCGCGCCGAAGGGGTAGTTCATCACGCCGTACAGCGCGGCGTCCCGGCCTCCCAGGAGGAAATCGCCGCAGTATTCCGAAAGCGCGGGACAGAAGATGTCCGTCGCCCTGTTGCGCACAATCTCAAGGGACTTTTCCGCGTACTGCTCGATATCGTAGTCCATCTTCAGCAGGAATACCTGGTACGCGTCGTCCCGGCCGGCGAAATGATAGGCCTCCTCAAGCTGCGCCGCGCTGAGCGCGCAAAACCTTCCGTCGAGCAAATCCCAGATCAGGTTGTTTCGGAGCCTTTCCCTGTCGTCCTCCCGGCTCAGGCGCAGGCTCTTCATGTCCGTCTCCGTCTTTTTGCGCGCGCGGCATCTGCGCCCCATTTTTTCCAGCGTACTGTTCAGGGCTTCCTTGTTGATCGGCTTGAGCAGGTATTCGCCCACGCCGTATTGGATGGCGGTCTGCGCATAGTCAAACTGCGCGTACCCGCTGATGATGATGACCTCCAAGGACGGCGCCGCCTGCTTGGCCTGGCTGATCACCTTGAGCCCGTCGCAGCCCGGCATCCGGATGTCCGTGATCAGAATGTCCGGCTGAAGCCGGCGCACAAGCGAAAGCGCGTCGATTCCGTTGCACGCGACGCCGACAACCTCCATATCCAGGCGTTCCCAATCCGCCAGGATGTTGATCAGTTTGCAGATCCGTTCCTCATCGTCGGCAATGATCACCCGAAGCATCGCGTTTTCCCCTTCCGGCGCAGGAGCCATGTATTCCGTACGGATGCATCATAGGAAGTATACCATATCAAGTCCCGGGTGTACAATCAGCGCGTCAGGAAGGGGTGGCGCGTTAAGCCGTGCGGGCGGCCTCGCTCGCGTGCGCGCGAGCGTCGGGGAGGAACCCGCGCCGCACGCGTGTTGCGGGCTGAAAAGGGCATGCGGCGCGGGGAACCGGCCATCGCCTTCCTGTCCGCTTTGCTTCGCGCGCAAAAGGGCCTCCGGCGGCCAAAGGCGCCGCCTTTGGAATCCGCCGGGGACTTGTCCCCGGACCCCTTCTTGAGGTTGGGCGACAGGGGAAGGGGCTGTCGCACGCTGTTGGTGCGGCAGCCCCCTTGGAGAATCGGAGGAAGGTTACTTCTTGAGCACGCTTACGCCCGTGTCGGTGACCGCGCCGCCCAGGGATTCGCCCTTCATGACGGCAACGGCCGCCTTGACGCCCTCATAGCCCATGACATCCGGGTTCTGCGCCATGGTCGCCAGGATAAAGCCATCCTCGATCAGGCCCAAAATCGCGTCGGACTTGTCAAAGCCAACGCCCACGACCGCCTTGCCGGATGCCTTGATCGCGTTGCCCACGCCCGTGGTGGAGCCTTCGTTGGCGCCGAAGATGCCCACGACGCCCTGCGTGATGTAGTTCTCCGCGATGGTCTGGGACTTGGCCGCGTCGCCTTCGCCGTACTGCGTCTCCAGGAGCGTGAAGGCCGTGCCCTCAAAAGCGGAGCGGAAGCCTTCCTCGCGCTGCACGCACGAATCGGTCGCGGCGTTGACGTTGACGATGCCGACGGAGCCTTCCTTGACGCCCGCGGCGGTCAAAGCGGCCAGCATTTCTTCGCCGGCCGTCTTGCCCGCGGCCTTGTTGTCGGTCGAGAATGTCGCCTCGGCCGGCACATTCGCCGGGGAGTCGATGTAGATGATCTTCACGCCGGCTTCCTGCGCTTCCTGAAGCGCGGAGGAAATGGCATCCGGGCCGTTGGCGGCGACGAGGATGACGTCCACGCCCGAGGAGACGGCGTTGTTCACGCACTCGATCTGCTGAGCGTCGTCCTTCGTGTTGGGGGCCATGAACTTCAATTCCACGCCAAGCTCGTCCGCAGCCTTCTGCGCGCCCTCATGCAGCGTAATCCAGTGCTGGTCGATCGAGTCCATGGTGATCAGCGCGACGACCACCTTGTCGGTCGCCTCCGCAAGGCCCGCCCCAACAAATCCGAGGGTCAGGCAAAGGGAGAGGAGTATCGCCAGAGTCTTTTTCATAGGGGTCCCTCCTGCTTTTTATATTTTATAAGCTTGGCCTTGGCCGCTTATAAATTCGCTTGCTTCTTCTGGTCGGAGCGCTTTTTGCTCAGCGTGCCTCTGCGCACCACGACGTCCAGAAGCACCGAAAAGACAACGATCACGCCGATGACGATCCGCTGCAGGCCCACCTGCGCCCCGATCATGTTCAGGCCGTTTTCAAGCGTTTGCCAGACCGCCGCCCCGGCAAACGTGCCGAGCAGAAGGCCCGTGCCGCCTAGGGGCGATATGCCGCCGATGACGCCCGCGGCCACGCCGTACATCTCATACGTATTGCCGGCCTCCATATTGCCCATGCCCGCCTGCGCGCACAGGATCAAGCCCACCACAAACGAGCAGAACGAGGAAACCAGATACGCCTTTGTTGTGGACACGAACACGTTGACGCTGGAAAGCTTCGCCGCCTCCACGTTGGAGCCGATCGCGTAAATGTGACGGCCGCTGCGCGTCTTGGATAAAACGAAGAAGAAGGCGATGAAGATCAGCACGGCCACCCAGAAGGTGTTGTAGATCCCCAGCGTTTTTCCGTAATAGAACAGCCGCTGGAACGCGTCGGCGGCGGGCTTTCCGATTCCCGACGCGATGGCGTCCGTGTTTCGGTTGTTGTTGACCATGTACGCGATGCCGCGCGCGCCGAACATGGTGCCGAGTGTGGCGATGAAGGGCGGCAGATTGCACTTGCCGACCAGGAAACCGTTCGTCAGGCCGATCGCCAGGCAGCAGGCCAGCGCGACCAGCGCGGCCAGGAACGGATGGACGGCGTTGGTCATCAACGTCGCCGAGATCATGGCGCTCATGCCGACCATCGATCCGAGCGACAGGTCGATGTTGCCCGTGATCAGCAGATAGCTCTGACCGATGCCGATCAAAAGGTATTTGGACATGGAGCGCAAAAGGTTCAGGATATTGGTCGATGAAAACACCATGGGCTCCCGGATGCCGAAGGCGACATAGATCACGATCAGCGCCATGAACGCGATCATGGCCGAATTCATGCCGCGAATGCCAAAGAACCTGCGCAGGGGGGATTGCTTTTGATATTCCATGGAATGCTCCTCCTCACTCGTTCCCGACGGCGACTTTCTTCTCAAAACGGGTGGCCAATGTCAGGATTTCCTCCTGCGTGGTGCCCTTGGCCATGACCTGTCCCGTGATACGCCCGTCGCACATGACGATGACGCGATCCGCGATCCCCAGGATCTCCGGCATTTCGGAAGAAACGAACATGACCGCGATCCCCTGCTGCTTGAGCTGGTTCATCAGATGGTAGATCTCCACCTTTGCCGCCACATCGATGCCCCTTGTCGGCTCGTCGAACATCACGACCAACGAATTGCGCGCCAGCCATTTGCCCACGACGACCTTTTGCTGGTTGCCGCCGGAAAGCGTGGCCGCGTCCAGCTCGATATTGTGCGTCTTGATTCTCAGGCTCTGTACGGTGTTGGCGCACAGGGCTCTTTCCCTTTTGCGGCGAACCACGCCCAGCCGGTCGCAGAGGAGGTCGAGATTGGGCAGCGCGATGTTGTGGCGGATGGACAGCTTCGTGCACAGGCCGTCCCTTTTTCGGTCCTCCGGCACGAGCACAATGCCCTCCTTGACGGCATCCCGGACCCGCTTGATCCGGATCTCTCTGCCGTTTAAAAGGATCTGCCCGCTTTCCTTCGGTTCCACGCCAAAAAGCGCGCGCGTCGTTTCGGTGCGGCCCGCGCCCATCAGCCCGGCAAACCCGACGATTTCCCCGGCATACAGCGCAAAGCTTACGTCGCGCACCATGCGGCCGGCGTTCAGGTTTTTCACCTCAAAGACCTTTCTGCCCGGGTTGCAGGCGACGCGGGGAAACTTTTCCTTGATCTCGCGCCCCACCATGGCCGCGATAATCGCGTCCATGGTCGTGTCCTTGAAGTGCATGGACGAGATGAACCGGCCGTCGCGCATGATGGTGACGCGGTCCACAATGTGCTGAAGCTCCTCCAGGCGATGCGAAATATACACAATGCCGCAGCCCTTGCTTTTCAGTTCCCGGATGATGCGAAACAGGTCCTCGATTTCCCGGGAGGTCAGCGAGGAGGTCGGCTCGTCCATGATCAGCACCTTCGCGTCGGTGGACAGTGCCCTGGCGATCTCCACCATCTGCTGCTTGGAAACGGGCAGCTCGCCGACAACCTGATTGGGATTGATATCGATTTTGAGCTCGTTCAGGATCCGCCTGGCCTCTTTTTTCATTTCCCTGTCGGAGAGCGCAAAAAGCTTCGTTTTTTCCCGGCCCAGGAATATATTCTCCGCGACGGACAGATGGCGGCACATATTGAGTTCCTGATGGATGATGGCGATCTTGAGCGCCTGCGCCTGTTTGGGGGTCAGGTCTCCGTATTCGTTGCCGAAGATCTCCATACGCCCGGCGTCGCGCGTATATACGCCGCTTAAAATCTTCACGAGCGTGCTCTTTCCCGCGCCGTTTTCGCCAAGCAAGGCCATGACCTCGCCGGAGCGCAGCTCAAAATGCACGTCGTCCAGCGCCACGACGCCAGGGAAGCTCTTGGTGATATGCTCCATGGAGACAATGACTTCGTTCATCGCAGACGTCTCCCCCGTCTTCCGTCGCCGTTTTTATGCAACTTATACTTAGTATAGCAGGGGCCCCGCTTCTGTAAAGGGGATGGTTTTTCCGATGAAGGGGGGGCATTTTACGAAATTTTCCTTCCCCCCTTCCAGAGAATCCCGCGCGAAAAACGCGGCCTGACCTCCCGTTTTTCCTAAGATCCGCACGAGCGGTTGCCGCACGCAAAGAGCCTTCGGCGGCTCATGCGCGTGGAAAGCTTGCTTTCGTCCATCTATGTTGCCGGCGTTCCTTGGCAGACTATCGCATAAGCTCCGTATGCATACAAAAAGGGGTTGACAGATTACAGGATATGCGGTATGATACTTCTTGCCGCAAGCGGTAGGAACGTCGCGGGGTAGAGCAGTCCGGTAGCTCGTCGGGCTCATAACCCGGAGGTCGAGGGTTCAAATCCCTCCCCCGCAACCATCACGGCGGCGTAGCTCAGTTGGCTAGAGCATTCGGTTCATACCCGGAGTGTCGTTGGT
>CAZUIA010000082.1:0-11148 GCA_964620835.1 uncultured Oscillospiraceae bacterium | reverse complement strand
CAATTCAGCCTGAATGCTCGTTTGTGCCCGGCTCCGCCACGTGGCCGGCACGCAGGGGGCAACAAGAAGTATATGAACATGAAGCACCTGGAACACCCAATCCCAGATACCGATTCTGCCGCTATCTGATCCTCAAACCACCGGCCTCAATCCTTTTTTGCGCATAATTCTTGACAGCACCGCCGCCTTTTCTTCTTTACCTCTGGAGAATGATCTGGAAGCCATATAGTCCTTCATGATCTGAACGCCATCTTTGTCCTTGAAGGTGATGCCCGCCACCTCGTCGAACGCCACGCAGTCCCATAGCCCGACAAGCCCGATTTGCTTGCTCGACATATTGTAGAAGAGGTTGGCGACCGTGGTCTGACCACCGGACACGAGAATGGAGTTTGACGAGATTTCCTTATACAAATGCGACTTGCCCGTGCTTCTGGGTCCCAGTTCGCAGAGGTTGAAGTTGTTCTCGATGAGCGGAAGCATACGGGCAAGCTGGAGCCATTTTTCACGTCCGGTAAAACGGTCGGCTTCCATACCCGTTTAGCGGAGCAAAACGGGTATCCACGCGTCCTTGGTAAAGGCTCGGCGCCCGTCTTTGATTTCGTCCATGTCGATGTGCGGCATTTGAATCGGCGTCAGTTGCACGATGCGAATAGGCGTGGACTTTTTGCCCTCCTCAACATACTCGTACTCAAGACCGACGATGCACCAGATGCCGCCGCAGAGCAGACGGTCGTACTTCGACACATAGTCCGACGATATGGGTATGTCGCGGATGTCAAGAATGGAGCTTAAAAGGAAGGAGTGCGATCCAGAAACCTTGCATGAAAAACGATACTCATCCTCTGATGAATAGGTTATCTGTGGGTACATTTTCTCAAGGAAAGTCCAGTATTCGTCCGCCTTATCGCATTTGTCAAACAGTGAGGTCAAGAACGGGAGGAAGATGTATTTCCCTACTTTTTCGGTAACCATATCGTAGGGCATATAGAATGTGCGGTCGCCGAGCATACGCCTTTGATGCTTCTTGAAGAAGTCACCGAGTTTGGCGATAAACTTGTCCTTCTGTTTGGAAAAAACAGCGCACAGAAATATTCTTGGAAAGACCGATGCGTAAAGTGATAGCTGTTACCTTCGAAGTACATCAGGCACAAGTTCAAACAAAGGCCTTCAAGGAAGTCGTTCGCCGTGGTCTTTTTATCATCTGCTACAGCCCGTGCATTCAAAATGTTGTAGTAGCCCGCGAACTCCTCTGCAGTCATCTCAAACTTGTCGTCATTATATGAGCGAAAGCACAGTTCTGTAAAGTAGTCGGCAAAAGCGTCTACCGAAAGTCCGGTCCTCAAAGCGCGTTTGTACGCGCCTTTGCTTGCGTCGTGCCGCTTTACCGAGACTTCAAACGCTTCCCTTTAGAAGATATGCATCTTGAATGGCACTTCGGCATACTGCTCAAATGTCAGAAGCATGATGGTAAGCAGCAAAGGATTTTCGGTAAATGACCGATGCGTTCGAAACAGTGTTTTTTCCAATGCTGCCCGAAATTTCGCCTTTATCGCGGGTTCATCGGGGCGAAACTCCAGCCTATCAACCGGTTTCATGGCTTTTTTACGTCGCAACCCCAGCTTTTCATTGACTGTTTTGCATAACGCTTGTACGCTCACTGGCAGGGAGAGCCCCTCTTTCAACTTGTGCAATGAGGCACCCGCCCTTCCGAGCCACGAAAAACCCAGCGCTATTTCGGCTTCGAATCGGCATTTCGAAAACCCCCGCTCCTGCCAGACACAGCAGCATCAAGTACGGCAGATCCTCGCTGTCTTGATCTTCGGAGACCGCCGCAAGGATCCTTCACTCCTTGCCCCGTCTTCCCATCCCTCGGGCAGATAGTGTGCAATTGCTTCCCTGTCTTCTTTCATGAACCCATGATGCCATATCCTCGCTTACATGGGCGCATATGGAACGCAGTGCCCGGACACATCCGATGCAGGCTTCCCACATCCCTCCGCCGGACAGGCAGAGGGATGTCAGGGCAGCTTCTCCAGCAGGCACAGCCCTGCCTCCCGTGCCACGGCTTCCATTTTCTCCGCCGCAGGGTGCATCAGGTCCTCGACATGGTGCGCGTCCGTACCCACCAAACAGCGCAGGCGGTACTGTGGCGCCAAGGTTTGCCAAACTTGAAGGCTCGGATACCCGCGCCGGTAATGCCAGCCGTTGGCGTTGAGCTCCACCGGGATGTCAAGCGCCTCGCATGTGGCAAAAATTCGGTGCATCGCGCCCTCGGACGCAGCGTCGAACGCCCGATAGCCGCAAAAGAGCACATCCGGGTGCGCCAGGAACGTAAACAGGCCCGTGCGCAGCGCCTCGCACACCTCGTCGGCGTACAGTGACACCTGCCACGGCTCCGTCAGCGCGAAGCTGTCGATCGAGCGGTCCTTGTTCGTATGGTGTCCGAGGATCAGGATCTCGTAGCCATGGTCCTCTCGAAAGCGCCGATAGCTGTCCATTTGTCCGGGGTAGTATTCGCACTCGAACCCCTTGCGCACGCGAAGGCGCCCGGCATATTCGGCGATCAGGCGGTTCAGTTCCCCGTCAAAGGCGGGGAACTCGTCGCAGAACAGGCGCCGGGGATCGGGGTCGCCGATCAGCGGCACATGCTCGGTGATCGCGATCTCAGACAGGCCGTGCGCGAGCGCTTCCTCCAGATAGTCCTTGATCTCCCCCGTTCCGTGGCGGCACCAGCGTGTATGCGTGTGGTAGTTGGCAATCATTGAGCGGCAAGTCTCCTATACTGTTCCATTGTATACGCGGGGCAGTCCGATTCGATCATGTCAACGCCTAGGTCCAGCGCCCTTTGCATTCGGTACGCGCCGTTGACCACGGAGCCGTCGACATAGTATCCGGCCTCCTGCACGGCCTTGACCAGCGGCGGACACAGGTTTTCCAAAAAGCACAAATAGATCAGCGCGTCCATATCCCGCATCAGCCCGACCGGGTCGCGCGGCACGTGCGGGACAATCAGCGCGAGGTTCGCGTCCGACGCTCGGCGCTTGATGTCCCAGAGGGTCCGATGGTCCGTGCTCAGCACGAAGCTCATTTCCAGCATCCGGTGGCGCGACAGCGCGTCCGCGATGCGCCGCGCCAAAGAGGGCATCGTGTCCGCCATGTCGATCAGCACGCACTTGACCTCCAGCCCCACGGGCATGTCCTCCGCCGCGCACCAGGCCAGCACCTCGTCCAGCGTGTTGATGGGAAAGGCGTCCTTCAGCGCTGAAAGCCGATGGTCCCGTATCCGGCCTTTCAGGGGGGAACGGGCGGCGAGGTCGATGTCGTGATACACAACCGCCTCGCCGTCCGCGGTCAGCTGCACGTCCACCTCGATATGCGAAACGCCGCTGCCTTTAAGCAGCGCGAAGTTCTCGACGGTGTTCTCCCGCACCGGGCTTTCCTGAAGCGCCGCGCGGCCGGGCGTATCCCCGGCCACGCTTTGCGGCCTTTCCCCTTCCGCCGGGACAAAGCCGGCGCAATGCCCGCGGTGCCCGCCCACCATCAGGCGCGTGGCGGCCTTTCTGCGCATGTGGTCGATGACGCTCATGCCGGTCCTCCCACGGTCAGGTTCACGCCCGTTTCCACATCGAACACATTGAAATGCCCGAGCGAAAGGGTGACATAGGGGCTTTCGCTCCTGCGGACGGCCCGGAACCGTTCGGTCGCTTCCACGGTTGGGTTCGGCAGCGTGACGCGGACGTAGTTTTCGCCCACAAAGCCGGAGAGCATCAGCTCCTTGCCCAGGTTTTCCACGATTTTGACCGCCATGCGGACCGCGCCGGGCGCGTCGGAGGCCAAAACGCCGATCTCGTGCGAACGCACGCCGATCTTGACCTTTTTGCCGAGGGAGCGCGCGAGCTGGTCGCGCATGGCAACGGGCGCCTCAATGCAAAAGCCCTCGCCCGCGAGCGCGGGCGTGCCCGCGTCCCCGGAAAGCGTCGCGTCGATGAAGTTCATCGGCGGGTTGCCCATGAAATGGGCGACGAACAGGTTGGCCGGGTAATGGTAGAGCGCCTCGGGCGTATCGAACTGCTGGATGCGCCCCTTGTCCAGGATGGCGATCTTGTCCGCGATGGCCATGGCCTCCTCCTGGTCGTGCGTGACGATCACGGCGGTCAAGCCCAGATCCTGCTGCAGTCTTCGGATCTCGTCGCGAATCTCGATGCGAAGGCGGGCGTCGAGGTTTGACATCGGCTCGTCTAGCAGGAGGATCTTCGGCTCCTTCACGAGCGCCCGCGCCATGGCGACGCGCTGCTGCTGTCCGCCGGAGAGCTGCGCGGGCCGCCTGTCCAGCAGATGCTCGATTTGCAGGCGCCTGGCCGTCTCCCGCGCCTTTTCATGCCGCTCTTTCTTGGGCATGCCCTTTTGCTTGAGCGGAAAGGCGATGTTGTCGATCACCTTCATATGCGGATAGAGCGCGTAGGACTGAAACACCATGCCGATGTTGCGGTCCTTGGGCGCAAGCTCGGTCACGTCCCGTTCGTCAAACCAGACCTTTCCGGCCGTGGGCTCCAAAAGGCCGGCGATGCAGTTGAGCGTGGTGGTCTTGCCGCAGCCGCTTGGGCCGAGCAGCGCCACAAAGGTCGTGGCGTCAAAGGTCAGGTCCAGGCTGTCCAGCGCCACGGTTCCCTGGTCAAATTCCTTGCGCAAGCCCTCGATGCGAATCATATGCCCTTCCCCCCGCCTAGATTTCCTTTCATGAGCTGCTTTTGTGAGATAAAGAAGAAGATCAGCACAGGCAGCATGTACACCAGCGCCATCGCGGCGAACACCCCGTAGTCGGCGATCATCTGGTCGTTTCGGGACAGCACCCGGATGTACGTGGCCAGCACCGGTACCTTGGAGGTAAAGATCAGCGTGTTGAACAAAAGGTAGTTGGACCAGGCGCTCATAAAGGCGAACAGGCTGATGGACGCGATGCCGGGCTTGACCATATGAAGGATGACCTGAAAGAACGCGGACAGGCGCGTGCAGCCGTCCACGAGCGCCGAGTTTTCGATATCCACCGGGATGTCGTTGAAGAAGTTGCGGATGATGAACGTGGAGCCCGGCAGCCGAAGCGCGATGGCGACCAGGATGACGCCAAGCAGCGAGTTGACGACCTTCATGTACATCAGCACGTACAAAAGGCCGATCAAAAGCAGCATGCCCGGGAACAGGCGCAGCGCCAGAAGCGAAAAAGTGATGATCTTTTTGCCGCGAAACTCCATCCTAGACAGCGCGTAGCCGGCAAGACAGGAAATGATGACCTCCGCCACGGTCACGGTCACGGTGAAAATTACGGAATTGCGAAACGCGGGCCCGATCTTGGGCACGGTGTACTGGGACAGGCGGATCTCCTGGTACAGAAAATCAAAGTTTCGCAGCGTGAACCCGCCCTCGCCGCTCTTGATAAAGGCATTGGCGAAGAAGGCAAGGTACACGGCCAGGATGGGCGCGCACAGCACGATCATCGCGACGATGGCGATGTTCTCCTTGCGCCGGGCCTCGGCGGACAGGGTGCGCGCCTTCCTTTGCTTTGTCGCGCCCATCACAAAAGCCCCCTTTCCCCTTGCTTGCGGCCGAGCCGGGCGATGACGAGCATCAAAAGCATGACCACCACGATCAGCACCAGCGAGATGGCCGCGCCGTAGCCGTATTGCCGGTCCACGAACGCCTTGTGGTACGCGGACAGGGCCCACACCTCCGAGCGGATGCCCGGTCCGCCGTTGGTGATCAGCAGGATCGTGATGTAGTTGGTCAAAAGCCCCAGCGTCTCCCACAGGGCGATGAAAGAGATGTGGTAGCGCAGGTTCGGGAGGATGATGCTGAAGATAACCGAAAGCTCCCCCGCGCCGTCCACGCGCGCGGCCTTGAACTGCGGCTCGGGGATGGTCCTGATGGCGCTGGAAAAGATGATGGTGCCGTACGCGATGCTGGTCAGAAGCGTCGCGATGACCACCACCACAAACGGGTTGTTCGCGATCCAGTTCTGCGGCGCAGCGCCAAAGAACGAAGCCGTCAGCTTGTTGAGCATGCCGTTTGGCGAAGCGTCCAGCAGCCAGATCCACAGCACCGAATAGACGACCGCGGGCGTGACCATCGGGATCATCAGGATGGCCTTGAAGATCTGCCCGACCCGCTCCCGGCGGATGAAATGCGTGGTCATGATCGCGAAAAACAGATCAAGCACGATGGTGCAGACGATGCAGACGGCCGCGTAGGCGACGGTGTTGCGGATGATGGTCAGCGTGTTGGGGTCGCGAAGCATTCTGGAAAAGTTTTTCAGGCCGCTGAACTTCCAGACAAAGCTGGCGTCCAGGCTGGTAAAGGCCATGACGACGGTGAGGATTGCGGGAATGATGTACAAAAGCGAGACAAAGACCAAAAACGGCGAAAGAAACGCATAGGCCCGCGCGTTCTTTCCTTTCATGATCGAATCCTCCTCCCGGGCGCGTGGTGATGCAGGGATCGGGCCGCCTCCTGACAAAAGCGCTGCCGCTTTTGATTCCGGCGGCAGCGCTCAGCGCATCGACAAAGTGAGCTTTGCCGATGCGGGGGAAGGACAGCGCCTGAAATCCTGCGGGATTTCCGGGCGGCGCTGGGCAGAAAGCACAGATTCCGCCGGCTTCGCCTTTGGAATCTGCGCAAATCCACCGTACATGCCGCTGGATTTGATGGAAGTCGAGAGGGTTTGCGAACCCTCTCGAGCTCTCCCCTGGGTTTGTTGACGCTCTACGCGCTGCCGCTTTTGATTCCGGCGGCAGCGCTTTTGCGGCTTTCTCTTACTTGAACACCACGGTGTCAGGGTCAAGGTTCAGCTCGATCTGCGTTTTGAAGTCCTTCACGGCCTGCTCCGGCGTGGTCTGGCCGAGCTCCAATACGACGATCTGCTTGTGCATTTCCGAACGGTACGTGGCAATGCCGCGGATGGTCGGCGGGGTCACGGCGTAGTCGGCCATGTAGGTAACCTCTTTCAGCACGGGGTTCGTGGTGATGGCGTCCATTTCATTGGCGGCCTTCACGCTGGAGAGGGTGAAGATCGTGGAGGCATGGTTGGCCAGAAGGTCGGCGGAGCCGGCGGCCAGCTCCTTGAGCAGGTCCTTGCAGATTTCCGGATACTGGGTCTTGGCGTTGATGCCCATGCCCTGCGGAGCGGTGATGCAAAACGGCTTGTCGTTATACTCGCTCCTGGGGAACAGCGCGAAGGACACGTCCTGGACGAACTGCTCGGGCGTCTTGCCGACGGCGCCGGCCACGTAGGTGCTCGAATACAGCGGGCCGTAGTAGCAGAAGGAATCACCGTTGCCCACCATCGTGTTGATCGTCGTCCAGCCCATCTGGTTCAGGTCCGGCGGGGTGATCTTCTTGACGTTCGCGTTGTCGTAGAGGAACTGGAAGAAGCGAAGGATGCCCTGCTCGTCAAACACGAGCTTGCCCGTCTCGTCGTAGTACTCGCCGCCGAGCACGTTCATGATGTCGAAGAAATCGTTGCCGGCGCCCGGGCGGTGGGTCATGGCGTACTTGCAGCCGCCCTTTTGCTGCACTTCCTCGGCCACGGCCATGAACTGCTCGAAGGTGAACTCGCCGCTGGCGATCTGCTTAGGCAGCGCCTCAATCTGCTCCGCCGTCCAGCCGATGGCCTCCAGGCCCTTCTTGTTGTAATACATCACGCGCAGCGGCATGTCAAAGGGCATGCCGTAGGCTTTGCCGTCGATGGTGTAGGGGGTGAAGATGCCCTCCGCGAACTGGTCCGTCACGAGCTCGGACAGGTCCATCAGCAGGCCCGCCTCCAGCGCGCCGTAGATGTCGTCTGTCATGTGGAACATGTCCGGGCCGTCGCCGCTCTTGTCAGCGAAAAGGATGTTGTTGTGGAACTCCGTCCAGTCGATGCGCTGGTAGTCCTTTTCAAAGTTGATGGTGACGTCCCGGCCTTCTTCAGCGTACCGCTTGCACAGGCGTTCCGCCGCGGCGACCACGCTGTCGGGGATGGTGACGAAGTCCATGTTGTGGGCGATTTTGATCGTGTAGACCTCGGGCGCCGGCTTGCTCTGCGCAAGCGCGCTGCCCGCGCCAAGGACCATCAGCCCAACCAACACCAAAGACAGGAGCTTCCTCATGATTTCTTCCTCCTTTTGATGTGCAACAACAGCCGGGGCGGCGCGCAAAGCGGGCCGCTTCCCTTTCGTTGCCGACATTATAGCAAGACAAAGCGCGCGTGTCCACATTTTTTTACTATTTTTTTACCTTATGGATTCCCTTCCTGCGACGGAAGGGCCGGCGGAACGCTCTCCCTTTGCACAAAGCGCGACGGGATCACGATGCGCATGGATTCCGTTCGCCCGTTGATCTGCTCGATGAGCATCTGGATCGCCTTTTGCCAGACCAGATCCGAATACATGCGGATGACGGAGACGGGGACGTCCGGGAGCCTGACGGTGTCCATGTCCCGGTACACGACGATTTCGAGCGCGCGAAGCAGCGCCGGTGCCTGTGCCTCCAGCGTGGCCATCGCGCCGCTGGCAACCACGTCGCTGGTAATGAGAAGCCCGCCCGGGCGCGAAGGGCCCGCGAGCATCCGGCGGGCCATCTCTATGCCGCCCTTTCGCGAATAGTCTCCCACAAAAACCCGCTCCGGGGCATGGCAGCCCATCCGGCGCATCAGCTCGATGACGGTGTTCGTACGCCGAACGCCGATAGGATATCCGCCGCCGTGGAACACGCCGCTGATCAGCGCCAGGTTTCCGCCGGTGCGCGCGTCCAGGTACGAAAGCGCCTGGCGCATGCCGACCTCGTGATCGATCTCCACGCGGTCAAAGGTGAAGTCCGTCCGGCTGGTGCGGACGAACACGATGCGGCGCGTCATGTCGAGCAGGCGGTCGACGTCCTCCTGCTCGTAGTCCCCGAAGGCGATCATCCCGTCGACCTCCTCCCGCTCGCCGCGCTTGAGCCGCACAAAGCAAAGCGGGTTGGACAGCGTCATTACCTCTGCAAGGTACTGAAGCGACGACAGGCGGATGTTCGGGTGATCCTCCAGTGCCACGTGCCAGTCCGCCACGCCGATGCGGAGCGTCTGCTCCTGAGACACCCGGCGCCTTCTGGGCGGCATATAGTTCAGCTCAAAGGCTGCTTCAAAAATCGCCCGGCTTGTTTTTTCGCTGACGGACAGGGACGCATCCCGGTTGAGCACGCGGGAAACGGTGGCGATGGAAACCCCGGCTCGCCGCGCAATGTCGTGTATGTTTGCCATGGTCCGCCACCTTCCGGCACAAAGGATGAAAGCAAGGTCCCCGAAAAGGGCGCCCTGCGCCGTGTTATTGTAGCACAGAACGGACAAAAATCAAATGCATCCCGTGTTTTGGCCCGACAACCCCGTTTTTGCCCGGCAGGCCCTGCCGGCGGAACGGGGAAGGTCCCTTTTCAAAGCCATGCCCGCGGCAATCGGCGGCCTATTCCCTTGCGATGCCTTCAGGGGCGGACGGCACGGTGGATTTTGGGGATCAGAAGCATAAGGAATATCAAATCGCGGCCGCGCCAAAGTGCCCGGCATCGGTTTGCGCCATGTTCGTCACATTGGCGAACTGCGCAATTGCGGTGGCGGCTTCATTGGCGGCAAGGGAACTGAGGATGGCGTGACCGATTGATTACGGATTGCAGGCGATGGGGTCGTATCCTACAATACCCGTGGAGAATGCATAGCGAACAGCGGGAAGGCGCATGAAGGCAATTCATGGTATACCCTTCATCAAGATAGGCAGCCTGCAGGGAACCCATTTTCCTCAACATTCTCCGCAGGCTGCCCGAATTGTTGGGGGGCGGCAAGAATGTCAAGGAGCCGCGCATTCCATCGTTGGCAGAGGCGGCGCACGATAATCGGAAAGTTGGCGTGTTGAAGCGTGTTGGTGAGGACGAATGCGTATACGCCTGGACGCGCGGTATGGTTGGAAGATTGGCCAAAAGGAAAATCCGTTGCTCCTGCTAAATGTGCGGAAGGAAATCTTACGACCAGCTTTCCCACGGAGATACAAACTCGTCTTTGCTGTAATAATCAAAAAAACCTCACTAGATTCGGGGAAAATACCCCTAAAAATCTAGTGAGTTGTCGTTGACTCCCGATTATCCCTGTATTTTTTCCAGTTTGGATAGGGATAGTATAGAATCACTAACGGAATTCCCTTTCGTTTGGACAAACTATTACAAAAACAGCTTGTCCAAACAATAAGAGGCTTTGGCGGAGAGAGTGGGATTTGAACCCACGGATGGGTATTAGCCATCACACGATTTCCAATCGTGCGCCTTCGACCACTCAGCCATCTCTCCACGGCCAACGCTCAGCGACAGATAGTATATCATGTGAAAAGATACCTGTCAATCGTTCCTTGACAAAACTTGCGCGGGCGCCAATGACGGCCGGCCTTTTGCTTTCCGGCCGCCGGGAGATTTTCGCTTTCGAAAAAATCCGCCCGCTGGCGCGCCATCCACAGCCCTTTCCTTGGGCCGTGCGCTTTGAGCATGCGTACACATGCGCCGTTTTTCGGCAAAATCCCCGCTCCACCTCCGTGCGGGGCGGAGCGGGGAGGGGGCTTGCGGCACGCGTCCTGGTTTTGACGGTTCAGGTTGGGCGCGAGGGCGTCCAGCGGGCTCATGTCCTCGACCGGGTTGTCGGTCAGGTCAGCCATTGAAGCGAGGGCAGGCCGGTCAGCGGGCTAAGGTCGGCGATGCGTTGAACCCGGCATCCACCTTGAATAGGCCGGCAAAGTGCTCAAGCCCTTTGAGGTTGAACGCCACCTCCTTTTTCGCCTCCGCCCCGGCAAGCGCCGCAAGCAGGAGCTCGGCCGAAAGGAGCGCGCACAGGGCCGTGCGCAGCGGACGGCTTGCAGCGCCCCGGAAACGGCGCGAGAGCCGCTTCGGGGATGGGCGAAAGATGTCTCGCATCGCTTTGGTTTCCCGTTTTTTGTTACTTTGAGTATAGCATGGCGGGCGGGATGTGCAAAGAAGAAAAGGGAAGTTGCGCAAAAAAGGGGATCCTTCGGATGATCTGATGGCGGGCGAACAGACGGGTGGAAAGTGCGGTTGTCCGTGCGGGCGTCCTCGCTCGCGTGCGCGCGAGCATCGGGGAGGAACCCGCGC
>CAZUIA010000081.1:0-11209 GCA_964620835.1 uncultured Oscillospiraceae bacterium | reverse complement strand
ACCGTGCCGGAAGCCAGCCAGGACTGGGGCTTTCCGGGCTTTGCGGGCAAGGTGAACCCCATCCAGCGCGAGGGCATGTATGAGGTAATCGCCGGGACGCGCACGCCCGAGGAGCACATCGCGGAGGTCGTGGCGCTGGCGGCCGAACTATACCCGTGATGGCCGTTGACAAACTGAGGTTTGTCAACGGTTAGGAAGGGGATTCGGCCTGAAATCCTGCGGGATTTCCGGGCGGCCTAAGGCGGAACGCCCCGTCAGCGCCTACGGCGCCGCCGGGTTTCGGGCGGCGAATTTTCAATTCGCTCGCCCTCATCCCGCCCTACGGGCGGGAGCTATCAGGACAGATTCCTCCGGCTTCGCCTACGGAATCTGCGCAAATCCACCGTACATGCCGCTGGATTTGATTTGATTCGAGAGGGTTTGCGAACCCTCTCGAGCTCTCCCGGGGGGTTATCGACAGTCTGAGGCGGCAGGGGCGAAAAAGGCTTGCGCCCATGCCGCTTTTTCGCAGAAAGGACGGGTGCGCCTTGCGGGGAAAAAGCTATTCGGGTTCGGTGGAGATGAAGGTTTTCCCGTACCTGCTCGTGTTGCCGAACCTGCTCATCTTCGGCCTGTTCATCGCCATGCCGGCCTTTTTTGGCCTGTATTATTCGCTGACCGACTGGAACGGCATCGGCGAGCCGATGTTCGTGGGGCTGAAAAACTACGGGAAAGCCTTTGCCGACGCCCGGTTCATCGCTTCCTTTACGCGAACCTGCTGGTACGTGCTGATCACCCTGCCCTTTTTGGTGACCGTGCCGCTGTTTCTTGCCAATCTCATGGTCAAGGAACTGCACGGCCGGGCTTTTTTTCGGGCGGTCTTTTATTGGCCCACGATGATTTCCACGATCGTCATCGGCCTTTCCTTCAAATTTCTCTTTGGCGACGTCGGCGTCATCAATTACCTGTTGACCAGCGCCGGGCTTTCCAAGATCGACTGGCTGACCCAGGCGGGCACGGCCACCGCGGTTTTGATGCTGGCCAATGTGTGGTCGCGCGCGGGGTTTTACATGGTCAACTACATCGCCGGGCTGCAGAGCATTTCGCCCTCCCTCTACGAGGCGGCGCAGATCGACGGCGCGTCCAAAACGCAGCAGTTCTTTCGCGTCACCCTGCCGATGCTTCGCCCTACCACCTTTCTGGTCCTCATCCTCGGGATGATCGACCTATTTAAGGTGTACGGCCTGGTGGTGTCCTTCACCAACGGCGGGCCCGGCGGCGCGACGCGGTTTGTGGTGCAGTTCATCTATGAAAAGGCGTTTCGAGAGCTGAACCTCGGCTATGCCTCGGCCCTGTCCATGCTGATGCTGGCGGTGATGGCCGTGGTGACGGTCCTTCAGTTTATCACCAGCAAGGGGGGCGGAGCGGATGCATAGAAGGAAAAGCCGGTCGCTCGGCCTGTACGCGCTGCTTTTGCTGCTTTCGGCCCTGTTTTTGTTCCCCATCGCCTGGGTGACGCTGTCGTCCTTCAAAAGCGGGGCGGAGATGTTCCGCTGGCCGCCGACGTTTCTTCCGAAGGCGCCGACGCTTGAAAACTACGCCATCGCGCTGTCCGCGGGCAACTTCGCGCTGTACTTTCAAAACAGCGCGGTCGTGGCCGTTTTTTCCACCGTGCTGGCGGTCGTCATCAACACCATGGCGGGCTACGCGTTTGCCAAGTACCGCTTCCGGGGCGGCAACGCGCTGTTCGTCTTTTTCCTGATCACGCTGATGCTGCCGCTGGAAGTGATCATGATCCCGATCTTTCAGGTCGTGAAGTTCTTTGGCATGTACAACAGCTTCCTCGGCATCATCATCCCGCCCGCGGCCACGCCGACCGGCGTCTTTTTGCTGCGCCAGTATTTTTTGAGCGTGCCGGACGAGCTGATCGAGGCGGCGCGCATCGACGGCGGCAGCGAGCGGCGCATCTTCTTTTCCCTGATGCTGCCCATTGCCAAGCCCGCAATGAGCGTTTTAACCATCTTTTCGTTCATGTGGCGCTGGAACGACTTCATGTGGCCGCTCCTGGTGATCCGCGACACGAAAAAGTACACCGTGCAGATCGCGCTGGCTAACTTCAGCGGCCAGTACTCCGTGGACTGGAACAGCCTGCTGGCCATGTCCGCCATCCTGATGATCCCGATGCTGGTGGTGTTTTTGATCTTCCAAAAGCAGTTCATCCGCGGCATGGTGACCTCGGGCATGAAGGAATAGAGGGTAGGGGGCGCGACAGGCCGTGCGGCGCGATCGTTTTGCGCGCCCGCGGCCTATATTTTTTTGCATGTTTTGCCTTGAAAGCCAATCCTTGGCCGCGCCGCCGTTTCGCTTGACATCGGGCCGCCGCCGTGGTATTCTTCCCATCGAACGCGAGGCCGCTGAGCGGTCGCATGCTTTGGCATGAGGAAAGTCCGAGCTCCATAGGGCAGGGTGCCGGGTAATACCCGGCGGAGGCGACTTCAGGGAAAGTGCAACAGAAAGAGACCGCCTCCCTTCAGACGAAGGGCGGTAAGGATGGAAAGGCGAGGTAAGAGCTCACCCGCGGCCTGGCGACTTGTCCGCGATGTAAACCCCACCTGGTGCAAGATTGGAATGGGAGCGCATATGGCGGCCCGTCATGCTCCCCGTAATCGCTGGAGCCTTCCGGCAACGGTTGGCCTAGATAGATGACCGTTCACGACAGAACTCGGCTTACAGGCGGCGCTCGCGTTCACGCCGTTTTACAAAAAAACCGCTTTGCCTTTTCCCGTTGCGGCGCCGGCAGGGCGGTTTTTCCGTTTTGTAGGGCCAAAGCCAAAAACCCGGACAAAACGCGGAGGCATAGGCGAATTCGTTCGGATTGTCCGCAAGGAATCTTGCCTGGATTCCGTTCCCGCCCTTGACGCCCCGGCAAAAAATATCGTATACTGTTCCCATCCTGACGCGCTCGGGCGCTGGAGGAAAGAAAAAGGTGGAGGAGATACCCAATGAAGAAGGTACTCGCGCTCTTTGTGGCTCTGCTGATGGCAGTTGGTCTGTTTTCCGTCTCTTTGGCGGAGGGCGTCACCAAGGAAAACATCAAAATAGGCTTCGTTCACATCTCGGACCCGAGCGACATGGGATACACCTACAACCATGATGTCGGCACCCAGAACATGGTGGCGGCGCTGGGCCTTCGCGAGGACCAGATCATCAACAAGTTCAACATCCCCGAGGGCGCGCAGTGCGAAACCGCGATCAACGAGCTGATCGAGGCGGGCTGCAACATCATCTTCTGCACCAGCTTCGGCTTTGGCGATTATGCCCTGGCCGCCGCGAAGGAGCATCCGGAGATCGAATTCTGCCACGCGACCGGCTACTACGCCAAGGGCGCGGGCCTGCCGAACTTCCACAACTACTTTGCCTCCATCTATGAAGGCCGCTTCCTCGCCGGCATCGCGGCCGGCCTTAAAACCGAGACGAACAAGCTCGGCTATGTCGCGGCGTTCCCGTTCGCCGAGGTCATCAGCGGCTACACCGGCTTTTACCTGGGCGCCAAGTCCGTCAACCCGGACGTGACGATGACCGTCATGTACACCAACAGCTGGAACGATCCGACCACCGAGGCGCAGGTCGCCAAGGCGCTGATCGACCAGGGCTGCGACGTGATCTCCCAGCACTCCGACTCCACCGCCCCCGCCACCACGGCCGAGGCCAACGGCGTGTTCCAGGTGGGCTACAACTCCGACATGATCCCGGCCGCGCCCAAGGCGTCGCTGGTGTCCGCGCGCATCGACTGGTCCAAGTACCTGATCTACGCCGTGGAAGCGTACCTCGCGGGCGAGCCGATCGCCACCGACTGGAGCCAGGGCTATGCCGAGGGCGCCGTGTTCCTCTCCCCGCTCAACGAGGACATCATCGCCGAGGGCACCAAGGAAGCCATTGAGGCGGCCGAAGCGAAGCTGATCAGCGGCGAACTGAAGGTGTTTGCGGGCCCGCTGGTCGACGTAAACGGAGAAACCGTCGTCAAGGAAGGCGAATATTTCGAGGAGCAGGTGCATGAGTCCGCGCCCTCCTGGGACAAGATCCTTCAGGGTATCACCGTCATCGAAGGGTAAGCCCTTCATCCGGCAGAGCCGCGAGGCCGCGGCTCTGCCGCTTTTCTTTTATGCGCGGCCCATCACGCAAAGCGGGGGAATGATCCTTGACGCAAACTGAGGCAAACGCGATTGAGATTTGCAACGTCACCAAAACGTTTGGATCGGTCGTCGCCAACAACAGGATCTGCCTGACGGCCCGGCGCGGCGAGATCCTCGCGCTGCTGGGCGAAAACGGCTCGGGCAAGACGACCCTGATGAACATGCTCTCGGGCATCTATTACCCGGACAGCGGACAGATCCTTGTGAATGGGCAGGAAGTGTCCATCCGTTCGCCCAAGGACGCCTTTTCGCTCGGCATCGGCATGATCCACCAGCACTTCAAGCTGGTCGATGTGCTGACCGCGGCGGAGAACATCATCCTGGGGCTCCCGGGCGGCGTGACGCTTGACCGGTCCAAGCTGAGCGAAACGATCCGGCGGATCGGGCAAAAATACGGCTTTGACATCGATCCTGAAAAAAAAGTCTATAAAATGTCGGTTTCGGAAAAGCAGACGGTGGAAATCGTCAAGGTGCTGTACCGGGGCGCCGACATTCTGATCCTCGATGAGCCGACCGCGGTGCTGACCCCGCAGGAGACGGAGAGGCTCTTTGACGTGCTTCGGGCGATGAAGCGGGACGGCAAGGCCATCCTGATCATCACCCATAAGCTCAATGAGGTGCTGGCCGTCAGCGACCGGGTGACCGTCCTTCGCAAAGGGCGCTACATCGACACCGTGCAAACGGCTGAGGCAAACGTCCGCACGCTGACGGAGATGATGGTCGGCCGGCCGATGGAGCTGCAAATCCGCCGCATCGACGGGACGCTTACGCCGCTGTGTTCGGTCAAGGCGCTGCGGGTGCGCCACAAGGACGGGCATGTCGCGCTGGACGGCGTTTCCTTCGCGCTGTCGGGCGGAGAGATCCTCGGTGTGGCGGGCGTTGCCGGCAGCGGGCAAAAGGAGCTGTGCGAGGCGCTGACGGGCCTTATGCCCGTGGAATCGGGCGAAATCCGCGTTGGCGGCAAGGACATCGCCGGCCTTGGCCCCAACCAGATCCTCGGCGCGGGCGTTCGGATCGGGTTCGTGCCCGAGGACCGGCTGGGCATGGGGCTGGTCGGCAGCCTGAACATCGCCGAAAACCTGCTCGTGCGCGGGTACCGCAAGCAAAAGGGCTTTTTCCTGCGCAGAAAGCCGGCGGTGAAGCAGGCGGAGCGGCTGATCGAATGGCTGAAGGTGGACGCCGTGGGGCCGGGCCAGCGCATCAGCAAGCTGTCGGGCGGCAACGTGCAGAAGGTGCTGCTGGGCAGAGAGCTGATGGAGGAGCCGCAGATGATCGTCGTGGCATACCCGGTGAGAGGGCTTGACATCGGCGCTTCCTACACGGTGTACGATCTTTTGCAGGAGCAAAAGAAAAAAGGCGTCGGCGTGCTGTTCATCGGGGAAGACCTGGACGTGCTGCTGGAATTGTGCGACCGGATCCTGGTGCTGTGCGGCGGGACCGTGACCGGCATCCTGGACGCGCGCAAAACCACCAAGGAGGAGATCGGCCTGCTGATGACGAATCGGCGGGACGCGCCGGAGGTGAGCGCATGAACAAGCAGGCTGTGGCGCGAAAAAGCGGGGAGCCCTTTGTGCGCATGGCGCGGCGCGAGCGCATTTCCGGCGGGCAGGTCGTGATGATCCGCGCGCTGGCGGTGCTGTGCGCGCTTGTGACGGGCGGCCTGATCATCCTGTTCCTTGGGCATAGCCCGGTCAAGGTGTACGCGGACATGATCGCCGGCAGCCTCGGTTCGAGCACCGTCCTGATCGAAACGATCCGCCTGGCGATTCCGCTGCTGATCGCCAGCCTGGCCATCGGCCTTGCGTTTACCATGCGGTTTTGGAACATCGGCGCGCAGGGGCAGATCCTTTTTGGCGCGGTGGCGGCCAGCTACTTCGCGCTGTTTCACAGCGGCGGCATGCCGCGCCTTGCGCTGCTCGTGGCGATGGGCGTGACCGCCATGCTGGCGGGCGGCCTCGCGGGGCTTTTGCCCGCGCTATTCAAGGCCAAATGGGACACCAACGAGACGCTGTTTACGCTCATGCTCAACTACATCGCCGTTTGCTACATTAAATATCTGCAAAACGGGCCCTGGAAGGACCCGTCCCTGCGCGGCTTTCCCAAGATCGCGATGTTCGCCGACGCGGCCCGGCTGCCGAAGGTGCTGGGCGTGCATATCGGGTGGATCATCGCGCTTTTGCTGGTGCTGCTGGTCTACCTGTACATGCGCCATACGAAGCACGGCTACGAGATCCGTGTGGTGGGGGAAAGCCCGCGCACCGCGCAGTACGCGGGCATGCACGTGGGCCGGGTGATCATCCGCACGATGTTTTTGTCCGGCGCGCTTTGCGGCCTTGCGGGGTTCGTGCAGGTGTCCGGCGCCAACTACACGCTCGGCGCGGATACCGCGGGCGGAGCGGGGTTCACCGCCATCACCGTGGCATGGCTGTCAAAGCTCAACCCGCTCGTCATGGTGGGGGTTTCCTTTGCCATCGCCATCCTGCAAAAGGGCGCCAACAAGATTCAGACGACGTTCAAGATTCCGGCTTCCGCGGCCGAGGTGCTCATCGGCGTGATCCTGTTCTTCATGCTGGGCTGCGAGTTCTTCATCAACTACCGGCTGATCTTCCGCGGCGGAAAGGAGCGCGTCGATGGATAACCTCATCAACCTTTTCAACGCGGCCGTGCTGGCCGGAACCCCGCTCTTGCTGGGCACGCTGGGCAATATCCTCACGAGCAAGTCCGGCAACCTGAACCTGGGCGTCGAGGGCATGATGTTCATGGGCGCGGTCTCAGGGCTTGCGGGGGCGTATTACTACGAGCAGTGGGCCGTGGCGGCGTTCGGCGCGGCAAGCGGCCTCATCGCGTCCCTCGCGGCGCTTTTCGCCGCGTTTTTGACAGGGGCGTTCGGGGCCCTGATCTATGCGTTTTTGACCGTCACGCTCCGGGCGGACCAGAACGTGACCGGCCTGACGCTCGCCATTTTCGGCACCGGGTTCGGCAACTTCTTCGGCGAATTCATGGGCATCAAAGCGAGCGGCTATGTCGCCGTCGGGCAAACGGTCAAGGCCGCGTTTTCTAACCT
Organism: uncultured Oscillospiraceae bacterium; assembly: GCA_964620835.1. Taxonomy (GTDB): domain Bacteria; phylum Bacillota; class Clostridia; order Christensenellales; family Aristaeellaceae; genus Avichristensenella. Next base: position 3,973 of record CAZUIA010000081.1, on the reverse strand, counting down.
GCGCATCCCCGTGCTGTCGGACATCCCGTACGTGGGCAGGCTTCTTTTCCAATACAACTGGATCGTGTATTTCGCCATCGCCGTGGCGCTTTTGATGGCGTGGTTTCTCGGCCGCGCCCGGGCGGGGCTGAACCTGCGCGCCGTGGGCGAAAACCCGGCCACCGCGGATGCGGCCGGCATCAACGTGACGCGCTACAAATACATGGCGACCGTCGTCGGCGGGGGCATCTGCGGCGTGGGCGGCATGTACATGGTCATGGTCACCTGTTCGGGCGTGTGGGTGCACAACTGCGTCAACGGCTACGGCTGGCTGGCCGTGGCGCTGGTGATCTTCGCCGCGTGGAGCCCCGCGCAGGCGCTGCTGGCTGCGCTGATCTTCGGCGGCCTTTCCATCCTGCGCATGTACGTGCCGCTGGGCATCCCGATGCAGATTTACGACATGCTGCCCTATGTCGCGACGGTGCTGGTGCTAATTTTGACCAGCATTCGCCAAAGCCGCGAAAGATCGCAGCCGGCCGCGTGCGGGGTGAACTACTTCAGGGAAGAGCGGTAAAAAAATGGCAAAGAACCTCCGGGAGAGCTCGAGAGGGTTCGCAAACCCTCTCGAATCAAATCAAATCCAGCGGCAAGTACGGTGGATTTGCGCAGATTCCAGAGGCGAAGCCGGCGGAATCTGTACTTTCCACCTGAGGCCGCCCGGAAATCCTGCAGGATTTCAGGCCGAATCCCCTTCCAACCCGTTGACAAACCCCAGTTTGTCAACGGCCTAAGGCGGGCAAAATGCCCGCCTGAAATTTACAGGGAAAACACGAAGTAAATGTACCGGAACAAACGTTATATGAATGTTTACGAAAACCGTGGGAAAGCTGTCGAAACGGATAGAAAGTTATGCTATACTTGACAGTGAACCATGGATGTTCTACAATATTCATAGTGTTGATTGGGTTTTATCCATTTGCGTCGATAGCTGGAAGGAGGAGTGCGCCCCCTCGGGCGACTGGCATATGAAAAAACACAGAATGAAGCTGCTGCTTTGGATGGGGCTTCTGGTGGGGTTCGCGCTCCTGTTTACCGCCGCGGCAAGGGCGGACGACGTGCTGTCCGGCGAAATGGAGATTCGGCCGGATACGCTGAGCGGCCCCGCCAATGTGAGTGTGAGCATCAACATCGTCAACATGAGCGATTCGTCGACGCCCATCACGGTGACGCTGTATGACCCGGACGGCAACGTCTGTCCGCAGTTTGGCAGCGGCGGCACGGCGACGCTGGCCCAGGGCGCCTTTGCGTCCTATTCGGGCACATGGGCGGTGACGCAAAAGCAGATCGACGCGGGCAAGGTGGTCTATCAGGCGCGCTACGCCGTCCAGGGGCCCGACGGGCAGATGATCAGCGCGATGAAGCCGATTTCCAAATCCATCAGGTTTAACAACGTCAAGGCGTCCATCGATATTCAGCGCTCCGTGCCCAAGGGAAGCGTGCTCCAGGGGCAGACCGTCAAGCTGAGCTATACGCTCACCAATACGGGCACCGTGGACATCACGGACATCGTGATCAAGGACCCCGGCATCTGGAACGGGCAGGTGGACCTGCCGCTGCTGGCGGTGGGCGAGAAGAAAGAGCTTTCCTATTCTTATGTCGCGGACGCGTCCTCCAAGACGACCGCGGCGGTCGTCACGTTCAAGTATGAGTCGGGCGGAAAGGTGCTGTCCAAAGAGGACAAGATGACCGCGAAGGTCATCGACGTAACCATCCCGAACCTGCTCGTGCAGCTTTCGGCGGGCCAGCTCATCGTCAACAAGGGCGACAAGGTGGATCTGACGTGCGTCATCACGAACAAGAGCAACATGACGTACGAGCAGATCATGGTGACCGACGCGACGCTCGGCGATATTGAGTCAAACCTTTCCCTGGGCGCCGGCGAATCCAAGACGATCACCAAGCCCATTACGGTCAACAAGACCGGCACGTATAAATTCACCGTAACCGGCATCGACGCATCCGGCAGCCCGGTGACGTACAGCTCGCAAGAGGTGACGATCCAGACGACCGAGGACTTCAACGCCACCGACAACGTCAACGTTGAGGTCGTGCCGGCCGATCTGAGCATCCTCATCGAGGCTGACCGCCAGATCATCTATTCCGAGCCGAGCGAGATCATCTTCCGCATCAAGGTGACCAACAACGGCCTGGCGCCCGCCGAAAAGGTGGTGCTGCGCGCGGCGGGCAAGAACATCCGCACCATCGACAAGATCGAGCCCAAGCAAACGGCCGAGCTGATCATGGCGTTCAACGCATCGATGCACGGCAAGTACCAGTTTGTGGCCGCGGCCAAGGATTCGACGGGCAAGGAGATCACGTTTGAGTCCAACGTCATCGATGTGGCGTTCACCCCGACGATGGCGCCGGTGACGCCGCCCCCGCCGCCCACGGAACCGCCCGCCGAGCCGACCACCGAACCTACCATTGAACCGCCGTTTGGGCAGCCTGAAACCGCGACCGGCACCGGCACCGTGTTGCTGTATGTGCTGGCGGGCCTGCTGCTGGTCATCCTGCTGGCCGTTGCGCTGCTCTTCTTCCTGGACCGCCGCCGCGGCGCGCCGCAAAAGTCCGGCTACACCGGGCAGAACGTGGTGATCGATAGCATCCAGCGCGCCCCGCACCGCGATTACGCCCGCGCCCCCAAGCGCAGCCCGAGCAACGGCAAGCAGCGGGATACGAGGAAAAAGCCCGAGCCTTCCGTGCCTTCCTACGCCCCGAGCGACGCCGAGCCGTATGAGGAGCTGGCGCAGCCCGCGGCCCAAGCGCCAAGGGCGGCCATGCCCGATTCGCTTGAGGAAGCGCCGCAGGAGGATCCGCAGAGCGTCTATCGCCGCCCTGCGCGGGAGGAAAGGCCCGAGCGGACTGCGGAGAGAGAACCTAAGCAGAGCGCGCCGTCCGCGCCCGCCGTTTCCGCCGACCGGACGGAGGTGTACGGCAGCGAATACCTGTCGCGCATCCGCGGGGCCGCGGTTGACGCCAAGGAAGGCGACACCAAGGAAAGCGAAAAGAAGGTGAAGCTTTCCGATGAGGAAGCCGCGCTGCTGTCGGGCAGCACGGGCCAGTACCGCCTGTCGCGCCGCGCCGCGCCCGCCCAAAGCCCCCGTCCCAAGGCCGAGCGGGCCAAGGCGGAGGACCCGGAAGCCTTCGCGCGCAAGCAGCGCGCCGCCCGGGGCGCAAAGCCAAAGGACAGCCTGACGAACTTCTACGACGACGATGACGACGGCGGCGCTGCGCCGGGCGGACGCCATCGCCGCTGACGGGCGAAGGACGCGCAAGGCCACAAGAAGCCAAACAGAGCGGGGACCGCGCCAAGACGCGGTCCCCTTTTTTGTCCATGCGGGCGGGGATAAGGAGAACAGGGCGCGGGCAAGCCCTGAAAGCCAATCCTCGGCGGGGTGTAAACCCCCGGTATATGGGAATGCGCCGAAGGAGCCTTCCTCCAGCCAGGCGGTTTTGCTTTAGCAAAACGGCCCTTCGGGTGTGGTGACGAGGTAGAAACCGGGCGTTCCATGCATGGCAGAATACGTACGAATATTTGGGAAAAACGCGACGATACCCTTGACAAAGCAGCATAGGTCAGGTATGATATATGACGTCGCCGCGCTCGAAAGCACCGACCAAAGGCTCCGGTTCGGGAGCATAGCTCAGTTGGGAGAGCATCTGCCTTACAAGCAGAGGGTCACAGGTTCGAGCCCTGTTGTTCCCACCAAACTGTGGCCCGGTAGTTCAGTTGGTTTAGAATGCCAGCCTGTCACGCTGGAGGTCGAGGGTTCGAGCCCCTTCCGGGTCGCCAACATGCCTTGGTAGCTCAGATGGTAGAGCAGTAGACTGAAAATCTACGTGTCGGTGGTTCGATTCCGCCCCAAGGCACCAGGTATTTGCGGTAGTAGCTCAGTGGTAGAGTGCCACCTTGCCAAGGTGGATGTCGCGGGTC
>CAZUIA010000080.1:0-11292 GCA_964620835.1 uncultured Oscillospiraceae bacterium | reverse complement strand
CCTGAGCCTGCTCCAACAGAAATGAGGGCCGCCCGCAGACAGGGAAATCGGCACGCGGCGCCTTCCTAATGATAAGCAAACCGAAAGCGCGCGTATTCCCCCCCTATCTCGTTGGCCTGTGCGGGAACACCCTTGAAAAAACATACGGGTGCCGCACCCCCTCGTTTCAGCTCCCTCCTATGCCCTTTCATTCGTTATAGAGAATCACCTTGCCGTGCACCTTAGAGGGATTTTTGTACAGCGCAAAGGCCTGGGCGGCCTCGGCCATCGGATATCGGCCGAAGATGAACCCGGGCTCGAATTTCAATTCACCCGTGGCAAAATAATGCGCGGTCAGCTTCCACTCGCGCCCCGGGAAGGGGGCGGTGTAGCCCATCCAACTGCCGGTGAGGCGAAACTCCTTGCGGTTCATGGCCTCCCATTCCTGGGGCGTAAACGCAAGCTCCGTGTGAGGCGTCCCGATGAAGCAAAGGCTTGCCTTGCTGGACGCCAGCCTGAAGGCCATGCGCATGGTGGCCGGGCTGCCTGCCGCTTCAAACACATTTTCAAAGCCGCAGCCCCCCGTAAGCGCCAGGGCCTTGGCCAAAAAATCAGGAGAAAGGGTGCTGATGACATCATCCGCCCCCATGCGCTTTGCCATCTCCAAACGGCTGTCATCCATATCGAACGCGACAAGCCTTCTTCCGCCAAGAATCCTTGCCCATTGCAGCGCGAACATGCCGATGGTGCCAAGGCCCAGCACCGCCACGGTTTCGCCGCCCCTGAAGGCGGAATGCAGCACGCCGTGCAAAGCGACGGCCGAGGGCTCAAACAGGGCCGCCTGCTCATAGGGGATCGAGGGATCGTACAAAACCGCGTTTCGCTCGGGGATCACGACATATTCCGCGAAGCTGCCCTGCTGCCGGCTCCCTATGAAGCTGTACCGCTTGCACAGCGCAAAATCGCCTTTCTGGCAGTCATCGCACGCCATGCAGGGCAGCAAGGGCGCGCCGCTGACGGTATCGCCCACCTTGACGCTCGCGACGCCCTCCCCCACTTCCACCACGTCCCCGCTGAATTCGTGCCCCAGGACCACCGGGTAGAAATGCGCCCCGTGGTGCAATACGCGCGGGATATCGCTGCCGCAGATGCCGGCGGCCCGAACGCGCACCCTCACCTCCCCTGCGCCGCACAAGGGGGTTTCCCAGTCCGTATACCGAATGTCCTCGTTTCCATAAAGAACTGCCGCTTTCATGTGCTTTCACTCCTCCTCATTGCGGCCCTATCGGGCCCCAAACCCCTCTCAAAGGCCGTCCAGGGGCTGATTCGCAGGGCTTTTCCGTGCGATCCGGTATACAAAGCCGTCAAAAAGGCAAGCCAAGCCGCCGTGCAGCCAAAGATTCTTTCGCGGCACGGCCTTGCGCCCCGATTCCGTGCTATTCAGTCATGGGAATGTGTGGCCCCTTTCGGATCCCGCGCAGGCGCTTGCCCGTCGCGCCGGCGGGCCGGAAGCGGCTGACAGGCTATCCACGGGGGCTATGCCTTCGCGTCGCTTCCGCACAGGCGAATCAACCCTGCGGCGCGTTCCTTCACAGCCCTGCGGCCGGCGCCCAGGTACTTCTTGGGGTCAAAGGCATCAGGATACTCACGCAGCGCCTGTTTTACGCCGTCCGAGAACGCGATGCGCAGCTCCGTGGCATAGTTCACCTTGCAAACGCCACCGTTGATACAGGCGCGCACCTGTTCGCGCGGCACACCGGATGCTCCGTGCAGCACCAGTGGAATGGATACCGCCTGGCGGATGCGGCAAAGCAGATCGATGTCCAATCTGGGGATCCCCCGGTAGAGGCCGTGCGCGGTGCCGATGGCGACGGCGAGGCTTTCCACACCGGTTCCCTCTACAAAGCGGGCGGCCTGCTTGGGGTCGGTGTATTGCGGCTTGGCGTCATGCGTATCCTCTTTGCCGCCCACCGTCCCCAATTCCGCCTCCACGGGAAGGCCCCGGGCCATGTCCACAACCCGCCGGGTCAAGCGGATATTGTCGTCCAAGGGCAACGACGACCCATCGATCATCAGGGAGGTAAACCCTTCAAGGACACAGCGCTGGGCGAGCTGAAAGCTGTCCCCGTGGTCCAGGTGCAGCGCAACCGGAACCGCCATATCCCGGGCCAGGCGGGCAACCATGCCCGCGAAGATGCCCGGGGAGGCGTATTGCAGCGTGCCCGGCGTTGTCTGTATGATCATGGGCGCGCGCAGCTCCTCGGCCGCCCATGCCGCCGCCTGCGCCATTTCCATGTTTTCCACATTGAAGGCGCACACGGCATACCCTTCTTTTTGGGCCTTTCGCAGCATTTCCCGCGTATCCGTCAGCATAGCTTGCTTCCCGCTTTCTGGAACAGGGCGGCCGCCCGGCGGACCGTTTCCTCCCCGCCCGCCTGATCGCCGCGAAGCTCCAGCACGAATTCGCCCTTGTACTCCTTTTTTCGCGCGTACGCGTGAATGGCCGGCCAGTCCAGTACCCCCTCATCGGGCAGGTTGTGCTCGTCCGTCAGGCCGTGGTTGTTGTGCACATGAAAGGTGACCAGCCGGTCGGCCGCGGCGTCTATTTCCGCCTCGCAGGTCGTCTGCCCCATGACCGGCACATGGCCGATGTCCAGGCAGTAATACACATCCAGATCGCCGAACAGGCGGCGCTGATTTTTTAGCGTAGCGACCACTTCGTCACCCCGCACCCGGTCCGGCATGTTTTCCACCGCGATGCGAACACCCCGGGGTGCCGCATACTCGATCAGCGCGCCCAGGCAGTCGCGCAGGATGTCCGCCTGCGCGTTTTGATACGGATACTCGTGCGCATCGTAGGTATGCAGCACCATAATGGGCGCTTCAAGCCGCGCGCAGGCATCCAGGGTTTGCCGGTGCAGGTTCATTCGGTAGGCACGAAAGGCGCTTTCCTCTTTGGGGTGGGGAAAGGGGTGCAGGATCGGCGCATGCAAAGAGTGCACGGACTGGCCGTTTTGTTTCAGCCATTGCTTCACCTGCCCGACATCGGCCTTCAGCCGCGGGTCCAGATGCTGAACCGACGCCCAGATTTCCACGTGATCAAAGCCGTGGCGGTGAAGGGTCAAAAGGGCATCCTGAAGCGGCAGGTCCACAAGCGTCCATGTCGAAAATGCGTACTCGCTTTTTCGGTATTCAAAGGCCATACACGTTCCTCTTTCTTTTCAGCCCTTGACGGCGCCCGCCGTCAGTCCCTGAACCAGATACTTCTGCAAAAGCATGAACAGGATCACGGGCGGCAGGGTGTATACGAAGGCGGCGGCCATGATCGTGTTCCATGGGGTGGTGAATTCCCCGATGAAGCTGGCCAGGCCGTTGGACATCAGCCACCGGCTGGATTGGGTCATGAGCACGAAGGACATCATGTATTCGTTCCAACTGTTGATGAACGCAAAGATGGCCGTGCACACGTAGCCCGGCAGCGCCAGCGGCAGAACCACCCGAAACAGCGCGCCCAGGCGCGTGCAGCCGTCTATGTGCGCCGCCTGCTCGACCTCCGCCGGCACGGAGTCAAAGTACCCCTTGAGCATCCACATGCAGATGGGCAGCGCAAAGGTGGTAAAGGCGATCATGCAGCCCGCATACGAGTTGATCAGGCCCAGCCTGGAGAAGGTGATGTAGATGGGCAGCATGAACAGCGTGCCGGGCAGCATCTGCGTGATGAGCACCAGAAAGCCGATGGACTGGTTCAGCCGGTTTCTGTAGCGCGAGAGGCTGTACGCGGACAGGGTGGCCAGCAGCATGGAGACCAGCATGACCACATTGGACACCAGCAGCGAGTTTCGAAGCCACGTCAGAATCGGCTGTTCCTTCACAAGGCTTTTCCAGCCCGCGGTGACAAAGGTTTTGACGGAAAGCGTCGGCGGATATCGAAACAGGTTTCCGCTGGCCTCCAGAGAGGTTTTCAGCATCCAATAAAACGGAAGAAGGATGAACAGCAGCATGAACGCCGCCACGCAAAGCCCAAGCAGGATGCGCCGCACCCTTTCCCGGATCGCTCTATGCATGTCAGTCCGCCCCCCTTTGCAAAACCAGGAAATAGGCCACGCTGAACGCAAGGGACAGCAAAAACGTGAGGATGCCAAGCGCCGACGCGAAGCCCAGCTTGTAGTAGTTGAACGCGTTGAGGTACGTGGTGAGCACCAGCGTTTCCGTGGAGCGGGCCGGGCCGCCGTTGGTCAAAAGGCGCACCGTCGTGAACTCGCGAAAGCTCCAGATCGTCACCAGCAGCACCAGTACGCCGCCGCTGCTTCGAAGGCCGGGCAGGGTTACATGCCTGAACTGGGAAAAGGGGCGCGCGCCGTCCACCCTTGCCGCCTCGTACAGCGTTTCGTCAATGGACTGCAAAGCCGAAAGCAGCATGAGGCAGGAGATGGAGAAATATTTCCATGTCATCACAAAGCATAGGCTTGGCATCGCCATGGCGCTGGTGGTCAGAAATCCGACGTTTTTGGAAACCAGCCCCAGGGAGCGAAGGGCGAAGTTGATCAGGCCGAAATTATAGTCCATCATCCACGTCCACACCAGCACAGCCGCCACCGCCGGCGTCGCCCAGGGCACGATGATCAGCGAGCGGAAAAAGCCCCTGGCGTGGATCTTTCGGTTCAGGGCCAGCGCCAACAGCAGGCCCAGCAGCACGGAAAAACAAACCGTGGACAGCGTCAGCAGGGCGGTGTTGACGAGGGATGTGCCAATCTTGGGATCCCGAAAAAGCTCGCCGTAGTTTGAAAAACCTACGAAAACGCCCTCGTTGGGCTTCATGGTGGAGATGTCAAACAGGCTCATGTATCCCGTTTTGAAAATGGGATAGATGAGAATGATGCCGATAGGAATCAGAGAGGGAAGCGTCAAAAGATAGGGAAACAGCCGGTCTTTTACGCGGTTGAGTCTGATAACGCCACTTTTCATGCTTCTTTCCCCCGGGAGGGGGGCTGTGCCGGGACATTTGTCCGATGGCACAGCCGCCTCTCAGTTATTGCAATCCGCTCTTTTCCGCCAACGCGTCAACCTCGCTCTGGATCTTCGCGACGGCCTTTTCGATATCCGCGTTGCCGTAGAGAATTTCCTGGCAGTTGTCCAGCACGATCTTGCGGATCTCGTTGTTGATGGTGGCGTATTTGTCCGGCACCACGGCCGTTGCGCCGGCCGCGCCGTCCACATAGCCTGAGAACCAGGGGTTTTCAGCAAGCCACTGCGTGGAAATGGCGTCCGGGATGCCTGCCGTGCAGTTCGTGAGTTCCGTGAACTTGGCCTGGTTGGCATGCTCGGTGCACATTTCGATATAGAGCATCGCGCCTTCCTTGTTCTTGGCGTCCGTGGGAATGGTCATCAGGTTTTCAGACATCACCGAGCGCCCGGTCTCAAAGGGCACCGCCGCGGTGCGGATGTTGTCCGCCTCGTTGTTTTCAAGCGACTGGGCAAAGCTGTACACCCACGGGCCGTCGATCAGGAAGGCCACCTGTCCCTGCGCGAACATCGTGCGGTAGGTCGTCTTGGAAACGCCGAGGGGCGTCGCTTCGGCGTCAAAGAGCTGCTTGTAGTACAAAAGCGCTTGCTTGACCCCGTCGGAATCAAAGTGAAAGCCGTCATTGAAAATATCGCCATCAAACCCCAGCGCCCACATGTAGATGTCGTTGACGAAGGCGTCCTCCGACAGCGTCATAAAGCCGTAGCCATATTGGTCGGGCGCTTTGGTGAGGGCAATGGCCGCGTCCACGAATTCCTGCGCCGTGGTGGGGACGGCGATATTCGCCTCCCGAAGCAGGCGCTCATTATACATCAGTTGGTGGGAAGCCACCATCATGTAGACGCCGTACAGGTTGCCGTCCGTGAATACCGGGGCCTTGGTCTGGCAGTCCTGGAACTCGTTGATCAACCGGTCATAGGTTTCTTTGCTCATCAGATCGTTGAGCACGGACAATTCGCCCGCCTTGATCATCGCCGCGGCGCGCTCGCCCTTGTACATCATGATGTCGGGCGGGCAATCCGCCGAACAGTCCGCGATCATCTTGTCCCAGTATTGGGCGACCGGGATGGAAACTTCCTCGATTTCGTATTGGGGATACCGCTCGTGGAACAGCTTGGCCATGTAGCGGTAGAAATCGCCAAAGCCGGCTTCGTTCCACTGATAGGAAGCCATGGTAATCTTTGTCGTTTCTTGCGCGAAAGCGGTGGGTAGGCCGGCCGTCAACAGGAACAGCGCCATGGCCAAGGACAGCATGCGGTACGTCCGTTTCATGGGTTTTCCTCCAATCATGTGTGTATTTCGGGTTGGAAAGGAGATCATGCGGCCTCCTTCAAAATCAGCGCGCCTTTTGCGCCTGTCCGGGAAAAGAAAAGGGCAAGCACTGGATTCTTTTACCACACCTCCCGTTTTTTCGTCGTCTTTCGCCAAGCCTTACTAGCATTATAAAAAAAGCGCGAAAAACTACAAGGGGAGTTGGAGAAATTGCCATCTCCTCATGTTTCGTGTTATAATAATCAGAACCGATCAAATTCGATCATACCCTTGCAGCTTGAGGAGGTTGCCGGCCATGGCGTTTGAGACCGCCCGTCACGCGCAAATCATGCAGCTCATGCAGGAAAAGGATTTTTGGTCCGTGCGCGAGCTGTGCGACAGGCTGTTTTTCAGCGAAGCAACGGTCCGCAGGGACTTGTTCAAACTCGAGCGGGAAGGCCTGCTGATGCGCGTGCGGGGCGGCGCCGTGTCCAACCGCGCCAAAAACATCGAGACGCCGCTGCTGGTGCGCAAAAGCCAGGAAAGCACCGTTAAAAAGCGCATCGCGGCCTGTGCGGCCGCGGCGGTGGAACCCGGGGATGTGCTGATCCTGGATTCAAGCACGACGGTCCTGCACATGCTCCCCTTCCTTTTCAGCAAGAAGGGACTGACCATCATCACGGACGGGCTTATGACCGCCGTGCAGGTGGCGGACAAGCTGACCTGCAACCTGATTTGCCTTGGAGGGACGTACAATCAGAGCACGGCCTCCTTCATAGGGCGCATCACGCGCAATGCCATCGGGAACAACGTCGCCATCAAGATGTTTTTTTCCGTCAACAGCATCGACGCGCTTCACGGCCTAACAGACCAAGGAGAGGAGATTGCCGAGGTGAAGAGCGCCATGCTGGAGCGCGCGAAAAAGAAATACCTTCTGGCGGACAGCAGCAAGTTTGACAAGCATGCCTTTGCCACGGTCTGTGCCTTGGACACCCTGGATTGCATTTTCAGCAATCAGTCCCCCGTTTTTGACGACCCCAAATGGGATCCGTTCAGAAGCAAGTTCATTTTGGTATAAGCCTTTTCCAGTTTTGCCGGGGCTGCGCCGATATCGCCAGCGCGCCGCAATGCGAATGCCTTCTGCTGCCGCTTCTATAAAAAGAGCGTGAGTGCCCCTTAGGATGGCTGAGACCAACGGCTTGCGCACTACCCCAAATACCCCTCATAGGGGCTACAGAAACCGGCGGAAACTCTCTTGTCCACCATCCCGCAATCCGCTAGATACGCTAGATATGCCCTCTGGTTATACGGGCCGGGCATTGTACGGCCCTCACGAAGGACGAGCCTTTTGATTACGCAAAGCATACGCATGTCGGCGAGGGGATTTCCACTGAGCCGACATAGGAGAGCGTCCCGTTTGCCAGATGGAAAATGGTAATGGCATCCGATCTCTCCAGCGCACAAAGCACATAGTGTCCGTCCGGAGAAAAGGCTATGTCCCGAGGCCAGTCCCCTTGCACGTCATACTGCCCGCTTTCCTTCAGGGTTCCGTCTTCGAGCACGCGAAATAGCGTCAGGGTGTTTGCCCCGCGCGTGCTTGCCGCCAGCCACAGGCCATCCGGGGAGAGCTTTAGCGCCGCGCACGCACCCTTCTCCCCAGCCCTCAATGTGGAAAGCTTCTGCAACAGCTTGGCCGCTTTCCCATGCCCACGGTATACGAGCACATCGCATGAAAGTTCGCAAACGACATACCACATCCCATCCCGTCCAAAGGCCGCATGCCGAGGGCCCGCGCCCTTGGGGACGCAGACCTCTTCGGCCGGCGTATGGATGCCCTCTTCATCGTGCGGGTAAAACAGCACCTTATCGATGCCCAGATCACAGACCGCCAGATATTGGCCATCCGGCGTGAGCATGGCCTGGTGTACGTGGGCCGAACGCTGGCGCACAGCGTCGATGCTGCCGCCTTCATGGGTAAGCAGGGTTGGTGGGCCCGCAATATGGCCATCCGCAAGGCAAAAAGACGCCAACGAGCCGGACGTGTAGTTGGACACGTACAGCCGCTCTCCGTCCAAGAAAATATGGCAGGGGTCATCGCCCAATACCTTCTGCCTTCCGTCGGGTGAAAGCGCCAGGCCTTCCGCCGTATAGGAAACGATGGCGCCATCCCGCGTTTCCTCCACGGCGTACAGACGATCGCCGTGCACCGCAAGGTACGATGGGTTTACGGCTTGGGTTGCCCCGTGAACGGTCAACGCGCCGTCTTCAAATACCGCCGAATAAATCCCTTCGCTCCGTCCGCCCGTATAAGTGCCTACAAAAACGCGGCTTTTCAATGTATCTTCTCCTTTATGCCCGTGCCTATGGGGCCGGCTTCTTGCCGTATGTTCCAAGACTTATGCTATTGGCGGCCGATAGGCCAAATTCCTTCCGTCGCCTCGCCTAAAGCCGCGGACACGGCACACGTCCGCAGCCGCGGTTTCGCAAGCGCAAAGCGAACGCGCCATCCGTCCGCTTTGGCTGGCGCGTTCCTTTTACCCGTTCACCGTCAAACCCACCTCATGCCCAATCCGGGCTGATTCGTATATGGCGTCCAGGATGCGCATCAGCTCGATCCCGTCCGCCGCGGGGTTTCGGCAAGGGATCCCTTTTCGGATGCAGGCCACAAAATGATCGATCTCCTTGCCAAACATATCCTCCATGGGCTGGGGAAGCTGCGGGGTCAGCGCTACGTCGGTCATATGCCCGTTCCATTCGCTGTAGATTTCAAGCTCCGGCTCCAGCTTCGCGCCCGCCTTTGTGCCGAACAGCTCGATCCGCGATACGTTTTTCTTCAGGTTCAGGGAAAAGCTGGCATCCAAATTCACCACGGCGCCGTTTTCGTAGCGGATCATCGCGGTGCAGAAATCCTCCACATCGTAGGGATCCTGATCCGTGGCCCCTGCCGCCAGGTAGCCGGGCTTCGATTTGATGTTCTCCCGCGCGCCCAGTTTATGGAATGTGGCGCCGTAGACCGAAACCGGCCTTGGATTTCCCATCAGGAAGCGGGTCAGGTCGATCACGTGCACGCCCAAATCGATCAGAGGCCCGCCGCCTGAGCGGGCCTTGTCCCCAAACCAGCTTCCGGGGCAGCCTTTGCGCCGCAGGTATACGGCCTTGGCGTGGTACAGCTCCCCAAAGTCACCGCTGTCGATGAATTCCTTGAGAATTTCATAGTCATTGCTGAACCGCCGCACAAAGCCGATCATCAGCAGCCTGTCCGCGGCTCTGGCGGCGGCCTCCATCGTCCGGGCCTCGGAAGCGCTGGTTGCCATCGGCTTTTCGCACAGCACATGCGTGCCCGCTTCCAGCGCCGCGATGGCGCACGGGGCGTGCTGGCTATTCCAGGTGCAAACGGACACCGCGTCCAGCGCCTCATGCCGGAGCATCTCGCGGTAGTCGCCGTACAGATGCTCCGGGGAGACCCCGTAGGTCTTGCCCCGCTGAAAGAGGAGTGCCGGGTTTAGGTCGCATAGCGCCGCGATTTCCACGTCCGGGTTGGCTTGATAGGCGCCCAGATGCAGGACGGATATGCCGCCTGTTCCGATGACGCCGATCCGGGTTTTGCTCACGGGTAGTTCCCTCTTTTCGTTTTCATGGATTGCATAAATGCCTGTGCCTTGCACGCGCGCGTTTAGGGCCACAGCATCGTGCTGTCCTGGGACCGGTACTGCGTCCAGGTCCAGTCCACATCGCGGTACGGGTATTTCCGGGCCAGCGCCTCATCAAACTCCACGCCAAGGCCGGGCTTGTCATTCACGTATCCGTACCCATTGCGAAGCTCCGGCGTGCCCGGGAACACCTCGTACATCGCCTCGTTCATGCCCGGCCACTCCCGAACGCCGAAATTGAGAATCGCCAGATCCATATGCATCTGCGCCGCGTGGCCGATAGGGGACATATCGATCGGCCCGTGCCAAGCCATGCGCACGCCGAACGCCTCGCAGACATTGGCGCATTTGATGGACGGCGTGATGCCGCCGATCATGCTGGGGTGTATGCGCATGAAATCGATGAGCCGGTCTTTCACGAGCGTCAGCCAATCGTTCGGGCTGACGAACAGCTCCCCCTGCGCAATCGGCGTGGCACATTGGGGACGCAGGATGCGCAGGTATTCCCCCTGCTCCGGCGAAAACAAATCCTCCAGGAAAAACAAGCGGGCAGGCTCCAGTTCCTTGGCAAAGCGGATGGCGTCCATAGGCAAAAGCCGCTCGTGCGCGTCGTGCAAAAGCTGCACGTCAAAGCCCATTTCCCGGCGGATGTAGGCAAACATGTCCACGTTTGTCCGAAGGTATTTCAGTGGGTCGCAATGAAAGCCGTCCTTGGGGTTTTCCGTGCGCCAGAGCGTATGCGGCGGGCTGCAGTGCTCGGGCAGAATCTGGCAGCGGATGTAGTGATACCCCTTCTCCCAATAGCGCTGCGCCTGCTCCAGCACCTCTTCCTTCGTCGCGCCGCCGGCATACCGGTAAATCGCCACGGCCTCGCGGCATTTACCGCCGAGGAGCTGGTACACCGGCATGTTGGCCATCTTCCCCTTGATGTCCCACAGCGCCATGTCGACGCCGCCCAGCGCGCTGTTGACAACCGGCCCGTTGCGCCAGTAGCCGTTCACGTTCAGAAGCTGCCACAGGTCCTGGATATCGCCGGGGTCGCGGCCGACCAGCAAAGGCCGGATATGCTCCTTAATGTTCGTCACCACGGCTTTGCACCGCTGGGCGTACGTCGCGCAGCCGAGGCCGTATAGCCCCGGCTGGTTCGTTTCCACGCGGACCACAATCATGTTCATGACATAGGGGCAGGTGATGGTCGCTTTGATGTCGGTAATCTTGATCATAACGTCTCTCGTCCTTTGCTGCGCACGCTGCCGCGCGCATGTGTTTTCGCTTGCAACCGGGTCACTTCAGCGCGCCGTCGATAACGCCCTTGATGATGTGCTTTTGCGCGAGCAAAAACCCTGCGACGACCGGCACCATGGCGATCACCGTGGTGGCAAGGATCAG
>CAZUIA010000079.1:0-11315 GCA_964620835.1 uncultured Oscillospiraceae bacterium | reverse complement strand
GTCCGAAGCGGCGAGTGATTTTTCACCGTCCCGCCCGGTGGTGGGACGGTGAAATTATCGCCGTTTGGGGCGCATTTATTGTATAGTACTGAAACTCAATTCAACCTGTAAAGCTGCAATTCAGTATCACAACGGACCTTTACTTCAATTCAAGCGTTTCCGGGATTTTGCAATCTTGCATAAATCGATTGAAAAAGTTTCGAAAATGCAACCTCTGCGTCATTTTCGTCGAATTCAGATCGCGTGTCGTTTGATGCGTCGCGCCTTCGTTCGGACTGGCATTCATGGCGGCGGCCGGGTCCAGCCATATACGAAAGGGCATCGACACAGTCAATTTTTGAGCCAAACCCGGAGGTCTTTGGGATCACTGTGAACAAGCCACCGCGTGTTTTCCGTCCGCCCGGGAACCCGCGCGCAGGCGCGGCCCCGGGTTTTCAAAAAAGGCGCGTCGCACATCGCTTGGATTTTTGGGACCGACCCCTGACCTGGCTCAGCCCTCCGCCTCCATCTCCAGCGCCTCCCACGCCTCATACAGACGCTCCAGCTCCGTTTGGAGCCGGCGAAGCGCCACGGCCGCCTCCCTGGCCCGCTCCGGGTTTGTGTATACCTCCGGGCTGGCCAGGAGCGCCTCCTGGGCCGCGATGGCCTCCTCGGCCTTGACGATGGCCCGCTCCGCCGCCTCCACGCGCGCGCGCTTCGCCTTTTCGGCCTCGCGGTTCAGGCGGTCGCGCTTTTTTTCCCTCTCCAGCGCGGTTTTGGTCCGCTGGGGGCCGTCGTCCGCCTCGCCCAGAGCCTCCATGCGCTTTTTTTCCAGGTATTCGTCGTAGTTGCCGAGGTAAAACGAAACGCCGTCCGGCCGCATCTCGATGACGCGGTTAAAGATGCGGTTGATGAAGTAGCGGTCGTGCGAGACGGCCAGCAGCGTGCCGGGAAAGTCCTCCAGCGCCTCCTCCAGCACCTCGCGCGAGTCCATGTCCAGGTGGTTGGTCGGCTCGTCCAGCAGGAGGAAATTGTCCTTTTTCAGCATCAGCCGCGTCAGCGCCACCCGGCCCCGTTCGCCGCCCGAGAGCGTCCGGATGGGCTGAAACACGTCGTCCCCGGTGAACAGGAAGCAGCCGAGGATGGACCGAAGGTCCGCCTGCTGCATCTGCGGAAAATCGTCCCACAATTCGTCCAGGACCGTTTTGTCCGGGTGCAGGTGCTGCTGGTGCTGGTCATAGTAGCCGATGTCCACGTTCGCGCCGTACTGGATGGTGCCCTCGCTCTGCGTTTCTTCCTTGGCGATCAGCTTTAAAAGCGTGGATTTGCCGACGCCGTTGGGGCCGATGAGCGCGATGCGATCGCCCGCGCGCACGTGCAGGTTCAGCCCTTCAAACAGCGTCCGGCCGTCAAACCCCTTGGCAAGGCCCTTGAGAATGAGCACGTCGTCCCCGGTCCTTCGCCGCGCGTCAAACGAGAAGCGTACCTGCCTTTCGTCCTGCGGGCGGTCCAGCAGCTCCATCTTGGCCAGCAGTTTCTCCCGGGAGCGCGCGCGCTTCAAGGATTTTTCGCGGTTGTACGACTTCAGCCTCTCGATGATGGCCTGCTGGCGCTGGATCTCCCTCCGCTGTAGGTCGTACGCCCGCTGCCTTGCCTCAAACCGCTCCGCGCGCAGGCGCTGGTAGCGGGAGTAGTTGCCCTCGTACTGCTCGATTTCGCCAAACAAAAGCTCCGCGATGTCCGTGCACACGGCGTCGAGGAAATACCGGTCGTGCGAGACGAGCAGCACCGAGCCTTTGTACCCTTGCAGGAATTGCTCAAGCCAGGAAAGGGCCGACAGGTCCAGGTGGTTGGTCGGCTCGTCCAGCAGCAGCAGATCCGGCTTTTGCAGCAAAAGGCGCGCCAGGCACAGCCGCGTGCGCTCGCCGCCGGAGAGCAGTTCCACCCTTTGGTCCCATTGCGCGCGGGAAAAGCCCAGGCCCGAAAGCACGCCCTGGATGGCGCTTTTCCAGGCGTAGCCGTCGGCTCGCTCAAACGCGTCGGTCAGGGACGCGTACTGCTGCGAAAGCCGCGAAAACGCGTCCTCGTCCTCATGCTTTTCAGCCATTTCCCGCTCCAGCGCGCGAAGCCGCGCCTCCATCTCGTGGATGGGACGAAAAACCTGCCGGAGCTCCTCAAACACGCTCAGCCCTTCGGTGACCATGCCCTGCTGGGCGAGGTACCCGATCGTCAGGCCCCGCGAAAGGATGACGCTCCCGTCGTCCGGCGTATCAAGCCCCGCGATGATCTTCAGCAGCGTCGATTTGCCGCTGCCGTTGGCGCCGACAAGGCCGAGCCGTCGGCCGTCCTGCAGCGTCAGGGAAGCGCCGCAGAGCACCTCATTCAGGGCGAACGATTTTTTCACATTCTGTACGGACAATACAATCATGGCCGCATCAGTATACCATGCCAAGGGGCGCGTGAAAAGCCGAAATCCTCATTCGCTCGTGATCACCTGCCCCCACAGGTGCTTGGGCAGAATCCTGTGGTACAGCGCCTGCAAATCCGACGCCGCCGTTTTGCGCACGTTTTCCGGGGAATCCGCCAGCGAAATCGCCATGGGTAAGAGCGGCACGCCGAAACAAACGTGGTCGACGCCCTCCAAAAATCGGTATCCGGCGCGCTGGTAAAACGCGATGCGCTTTTCCCGGGTTTTGCGGTCGGCGGCGCTTGTCGCGCGGGCCGGGTCCTCCACCTCGATCAGGATGGCGCGTAAGTGCCCATAGTGCGCCTTGAGCTCACCAAGCAGCGCCGTGCCGAAGCCTCCGCCCCGCTTTTCTTTGAAAACGGCCAGCAGGGAAATCAGCGCCACGCCGTTTTCCTGCGCGCAAACGGCATAGGCGACATCCCGCTTTGCGATGCGGAGCAAAAGAATCTCTTGCAGTCCGGCTGTATATTGATACCGAAGGCCGGCCAAGGGAGGCCGCTCGGCGCTGGGAAAATCCGATTCAATGCGCTGTTTATACAGATCATCCAATTCTTCAAGCTTTATCGGCCGAAGATGCGTTTTTTGCGAAACAGTCAAGTTGCATTCTCCCTTCAATGTGTGTATACTCGGTACTATGTTGCCAAGGAGGACTTTTCTGAATGCCCGCCGCCATACGAAATCTCTTTTCCGTGGAACGGATGATTCCCGAGAGCAAACGGCTGGGGGAACTTCCCTCAACCAAGTCCGCCTACCAGGATGTTGTACGCATCGCGCTGCCCTCCGTGGCCGAGATGGTGCTGGTCTCCCTCGTGGGCTCTGTGGACACGATGATGGTGGGCGGCCTTGGGCCGGAAGCCATCGCCGCCGTCGGCCTGGTCGGCCAGCCGCGCATGCTGATTTTGTGCATCTTCTTCGCGCTCAACATCGGCGTGACGGCGGTGGTCGCCCGGCGAAAGGGCGAGGGCCGGCAGGATAAAGCGAACGAGGTGCTTCGCAACGCGCTGGTGATCATCGTGCTCCTCGCGCTTGCGCTGATGGCGCTGGTGTTTCCGTTTACCCGCCAGCTCATGAAGCTGGCCGGGGCGCAGCAGGATACGCTCGAGCTGTCCAGCACGTATTTCCTGATCGTTTCCTCGGTCCTGCCGATCAACGGCCTCACGCTTTGCATCAACGCGGCGCAGCGGGGCACCGGCAACACGCGCATCACCATGTATGTAAACATTCTATCAAACGCTGTCAACATTGTCTTCAACTGGCTGTTGATCAACGGCCATCTCGGCTTTCCGCGGCTGGGCGTGGCCGGCGCGGCCATCGCGACGATGATCGGGTTCGTCGCGGGCTTCATCCTGAGCATGTACTCCGTGGTGTCAAAAAAGAGCGTCGGCCGTTTCCTGCACATCAGCGTGCATGACGATTGGCGCCTGCGCAAGGAGGCGCTCAAGGCCATCGGCAAGGTGGGCGGAAACGCCATGCTGGAGCAAATCGCCCTTCGCGTCGGCTTTTTCCTTTATGCGCGCCTGGTGGCCGACCTTGGCACCATGTCCTTTGCGGCGCACCAGATCTGCCAGCAGTTTTTGAACATGTCTTTCAGCTTTGGCGACGGCATCGGCGTGGCGGGCACCTCGCTCGTCGGGCAGATGCTGGGGCAAAAGCGGCACGATTTGGCGATGATGTACGGCAAGGTATCCCAGCGCATGGCGTTTGTCGTGGCGGTGGTGCTGGCAAGCCTGATCATCGTGTTTCGGTTCCCGCTGGTGTCCCTGTTCACGTCGGACGCGGATGTTCTCGCGCTTTCGGCGCAGGTGATGTTGGTCGTCGCCGCGTTCCAGCCGCTGCAGACCTCGTCGGTCGTCATCTCCGGCTCTTTGCGCGGGGCGGGCGACACCCGCTTTGTCGCGATGATCATGCTCGTGTGCGTGACGATCATCCGGCCGGTGTTCACGTACCTGGGCATTCACCTTCTTAGCCTGGGGCTCGTGGGCGCATGGTGTGCCAGCCTCGTGGATATGGCGGTGCGGCTGACGTTCGTGTACAGCCGGTTTAACAGCGGGAAATGGTTCCACATCAAGGTGTGATTTTTTTCGCGAAACCTATATAGATGCATTTGGATTCGATTGAAACTTGACGACAAATCGACTATACTATGGCTATCCACAGAAAACGGAAACAGGAGGGATATTCGTGAAAAAACTGTTTGCCCTGGCGCTTTGTCTGTCCATGGTCCTTGGCATGACCGGCGGCGTCTCCTTCGCGGAAGACAAGCCGCTCATCGGCATCCTCGCTCCCGCCGCCACGCACGGCTGGGTGGCCGGCGTGTCCTACTACGCCGAGCAGAAGGCCAAGGAGCTCGGCCTAAACTACAAGATGTATACCTCCGGCAATGCGGCTGAAATGACCGCGCAGCTTGATGACCTGCTCGCGCAGGGCGCCAAATCCATCGTCATGTTCCCGCAGTGGGAGGGCATGGAGGTGCCGGTGCAGATGGCCGTGGAAGAGGGCGTTCACATCGTCAACTTCGACATCGTCATCAATGTCGAGGGCGTGTACCGCCTGGCTGGCGACAACGAGGACATGGGCATCCAGGGCGCGCACTACATCGCCGAAAAGCTCGGCGGCAAGGGCAAGGTCGTGATCCTGGACGTGCCGACCAGCGGTTCGGTGGCCGAGCTTCGCAAGAAGGGCTTCCTGGACACCATCGCGCAAATCGCTCCGGATATCGAGATCATCGGTACCTATGCCACGCAGTTCACCCGCGAGGACGGCCTGAAGGACATGGCGGACATCCTGGTCGCCAACCCTGAAATCGACGCCGTGTACTCCATGGACGACGAAACCTCCATCGGCGCCATCCAGGCGATCGTCGAGTCCGGCCGCAAGGACATCAAGGTCATCACCGGCGGCGGCGGATGCCAGGAATACTTCAACATGATGCCGGAATACGCGGACATCTGGCTGCAGAGCGCCACCTACCACCCGTCCATGGTCGAAGGCTGCGTGCAGATGGCCCTGGACCTTGCCGAGGGCAAGGAAGTCGAAAAGGAGATCATCATCCCCACCACCATCGTGGACCGCGACAACCACCAGGACTTCCTGGACGAGAACAGCCCGTACTAAGCGGAAAGGCCGTTGGCAAACTGAGGTTTGTCAACGGTTTAGGAAGGATTCGGCCTGAAATCCTGCGGGATTTCCGGGCGGCCTCAGGTGGAACGCCCCGTCAAACGCTTCGCGTTCGCCGGGTTTCGGGCGGCGAATTTACAATTCGCACGCCCTCATCCCGTCCTACGGGCGGGAGCTATACGTACAGATTCCTCCGGCTTCGCCTGCGGAATCTGCGCAAATCCACCGTTCTTGCCGCTGGATTTGATTGGAGCCCGAGAGGGTTTTCGAACCCTCTCGGGCTCTCCCGGGATTTTTCAATAGTCTACAGCGCGTACGGGCCGCGGCGGTCTTTCATACAAATGTCACATGAACAGGAACGCCGCGCGAGGGCCTTGGCGCGGCGTCTCTTTTGGCGAAGAATCGGTTCGCTTCAAAGCAGCCAGGACATGGGGGAATGCCGATGGCGCTTTTTATGCGGGGAATCTGCAAGTCCTTTGGCAGAAACGAGGTGCTCAGGGACGTCGACCTGTCGCTTCAGGAGGGCGAGATCCGCGCGCTGATCGGGGAAAACGGCGCGGGCAAGACGACGCTGATGAACATCCTCGGCGGCGTGCTGCACGCCGGCAGCGGAACCATCGAGGTAAACGGCAAGGCCGTCCGGTTCGATACCCCGCGCGCCTCCCTGGACGCGGGCATCGCGTTCATTCACCAGGAGTTGAACCTTGTCAATGACCTGAACGTCTACGAAAACCTGTTCATCGGCCGGGAACTGAAAAAGAAAGGCGGCTTTTTGGACGCCGAGGCGATGCGGGCAAAGGCCCGCGAAGTGCTGGACGTCCTGAACGTGCATCTGGATCCGCGCGCCATGGTGCGCGATCTGGACGCGTCGTACAAGCAGGTCGTGGAAATCGCGCGGGCGCTCTTGATGAAGGCGCGCGTCATCATCATGGACGAGCCGACCACATCCCTGACGGACGTGGAGATCCGGTGCGTTTTTGAGATGATGCGGGCCGTTCGCGCGCAGGGCGTGTCGATCATCTTCATCTCGCATAAGCTTCACGAGGTGCTTACGATCTGCGACACCTACACGGTGCTGCGGGACGGCCGGGTGGTGGCCGAGGGGAAAACGGCCGAGGTTACCGAGCGTGACCTGGCCCGCCACATGGTCGGGCATGACGTGCGCGCCGAGAAACTGATCAAGGCTCGGCCCCTTGGCCCTGTGGCGCTCAGGGCGGAGCGCCTGTCGCTCGGCCGCGCCTTTGAGGACGTGAGCTTTTCCATAAGGCAGGGGGAGATCGTCGGGTTTACGGGACTTTTGGGCGACGGGCGCAGCGCCCTGTTTCAGGCGATCTTTGCCGGGGACAAGCGCATGATCGGCGCTGTGGAGGTATTAGGCAATCCCGAGCGCATGACCGGCACGGACAAGTCGCTGCGCCTCGGCATCGGCTATGTGCCCAGAAACCGCAAGGAAAACGGCATCGTCAAGGACATGTCCGTGCTTCAAAACCTGTCGCTGGTGACCC
The DNA here is from genome assembly GCA_964620835.1 of uncultured Oscillospiraceae bacterium. GTDB lineage: Bacteria > Bacillota > Clostridia > Christensenellales > Aristaeellaceae > Avichristensenella. The sequence goes on along the minus strand of CAZUIA010000079.1, from coordinate 4,247 downwards.
TTAAGCGCCTGACCCGGCTTGGGCTGATCGACCGCCGGCGCGAGAGAAGCCAGGGCGAAAAGGAGATTCGGGACCTTCGCATCAAGGTGGAGGACGTGCGCCTGCCCATCGGCAGCCTGTCCGGCGGAAACCAGCAAAAGGTGGTGCTCGGCAAGTGGCTTGCCGCCTCGCCCTGCATCATGATCTTTGATAACCCCACGCAGGGCGTCGACGTCGGCGCGAAGGAGGAGATCTACGACATCATCGGCGCGCTGGCGGACCGGGGTGTGGCGGTGGTCATCCTCTCCAGCGAGGCGCAGGAGATCATCCGCGTGTGCGACCGCGCGCTGGTGATGTACCATGGAAAGGTGCGCGGCGAGCTGTCCGGCAAGGGGCTGAACGAACATACCATCATGGTGCTGGCGACGGGCGGAAGCCTGGCTGCCCCCGGCACGGAAGCGGAGGAGACAACATGCTGACGTGGATCAAGCGCAAATGGCGCGCCGAGCCGCTCTTTTCCACAGGCGCCGCGCTGCTGGTGATGGTGCTTTTGCAGACCTATGCGCTGGGGTTTCGGTTTGAGACCTTTGGCGACTGGTTCAACACCTGGCTGACCAACTGGCTGAACATCCTCCGAAACAACGCCATCGTGGGCATGATCGCGCTGGGCATGACGTTCGTCATCCTGACCGGCGGCATCGACCTGGCCGTGGGCTCCACGCTCGTGGGCGCCGGCACCCTGCTCATGATGTGCATCGATACCGGCGGCGGGGGGTGGCTCGCAAGCCTTGGCATCACGGGCGTGCCGGCCTACATGCTGGGCATTGCGGTTACGCTGCTGGCCGGGCTTTCGCTCGGCTCGCTGATCGGCGTGGCGGTGACAAAGGGCCGCGTGCCGCCGTTCATCGTGACGCTAGGCGCGATGAACATCATCCGCTCCGTCACGCAGCACTTCATGCAGGCGTATACCCCCAGGGTGCCGCTTGAGTTTACCAAGCTCGCCAACCAGGTGATCCTGGGGCAGCGCTTTTTGCCCATCGTGTACTGGTTTGTGATGGCGGCGGTGCTGGCCGTGGTGGCGCGCCACACCGCGTTTGGGCGGCACGTGTACGCCGTGGGCAGCAACGAAAAGACGACGCGGCTGTCGGGCATCAACGTCGACTGGGTCAAGTTCAAGGTCTACGCGCTGATGGGGTTCATCGTGTCCGTCGCGGCGACGCTGCAGGTGGCGCGCATCGGCTCCATGGACACGGCTTCCGCCGGCAGCGGGTATGAGCTGGAGGCCATCGCGGCGGTCATCGTCGGCGGCACCAGCATGTCCGGCGGCAAGGGATCCGTCGTGGGCACGGTGCTCGGGATGCTGATCATCGGCGTGATGAACAATCTGCTAAACCTGCTCGGGGTGCCGTCGTTCCTTCGAAACGCGTTCAAGGGCGCGATCGTCGTGGCCGCGGTGCTGATGCAGCGAAAAGAGAGGGAGGCGTAAGGATGAAGGACGCAAGGATGGTCACGCTCGCGCGCCAGCTGGTGCGCTATTGCGTGGAGACAAAGCCCGGGGACCGGGTATTGATCGAAAACACGGGGCTTTCGCGCGAGTTTGTGGCGGAGCTGGTGGATCAGGTGTACGAGGCGGGCGGGCAGCCGTTCGTCTCCATCGTCGACCCGCTGGTGCAGCGGTCGCTCCTCATGCACGCGACGGACGAGCTGCTCGACACGCTCGCCAAGTATGACGCCGCGCGCATGGCCGACATGCAGTGCTACATCGGCGTCAGGAGCCCGGAAAACAGCTATGAAACAAGCGACGTGCCCGCCTCGCAGCTTCGGCGTCACGCCAGCCGGTACGGGAAAAAGGTGCATACCGACATCCGCATTCCCAAGACGCGCTGGGTGGTGCTCAGGTACCCCACAGCGAACATGGCGCAGCAGGCGGGGCTGTCCACGCCCGCGTTTGAAGAGCACTATTTCAACGTCTGCAACCTGGACTACGCGAAGATGTCCCAGGCGATGGACGCGATCGTCAGGCGCATGGAGGCCACCGACCGCGTGCGCATCGTCGGCCCGGGCACGGACCTGTCGTTCTCCATCAAGGGCATGAACGCCGTCAAGTGCGATGGCAAGCTGAACATCCCGGACGGCGAGATCTTCACCGCGCCGGTGAAGGACAGCGTGAACGGCACGCTGTACATCAACGCGCCCAGCCTGTACAATGGCTCCACCTTTTCGGACATCCGCCTGACGTTTCGGGATGGGAAGATCGTCGAGGCCACGAGCAGCGATACGAAGCGGCAAAACGACATCCTCGACACGGACGAGGGCGCCAGATACGTGGGCGAGTTCGCCATCGGCGTCAATCCGTACATCCACCACGCCATCAAGGATACGCTGTTTGATGAAAAGATCGCCGGGTCGTTCCACTTTACGCCCGGCAGCTGCTACGACGAGGCGGACAACGGCAACAAGAGCGCCATCCATTGGGACCTCGTGTGCATCCAAACGCCCGAATACGGCGGCGGAGAAATGTATTTTGACGGCGTGCTGGTAAGGAAGGACGGGCGCTTTGTGACCGAGGACCTGCTCTGCCTGAACCCGGAGAATCTGCTGTGAGCGGGGCGGGGGATGCGCTGCTCGCCGCCTTGACCGCGGACGCGACGGCGTTTTTGCTCTCGCATGAACAAAACCGCGTATCGGCCGAGGACGCGATGCGCGACGACCTTATTGGCCTTACCCTGTATGACGCGCCGATCTTTGCCGTGGCCGCGGCGGATGACCCGCTGTTTTTGGCTCTGCGCGCACCGGACGCGGTTCACCCCGACTATCCGCTGCCCGGCGATTGGGTGATGGGCGCGAAAAGCGTGCTGTCCTTCTTCGTGCCCTTTACCGCGCGGGTGCGGGAAGCAAACGCAAAGTCGCCGAAAAAAATGCCTGCCGACGAATGGCTGCACGCAAGGTACGAGGGGGAAACCATGCTGCGGCTGCTGCGGGCGTTTGTGCGGGATTGGCTCGCGGCGCGGGGGTATCCCTCCGTAACGCCGCTTCAGGACGAACGCTACCGCATGCTGGCGGAGTTCGCGCCCGTATGGTCCGAGCGGCACACGGCATACATCTGCGGGCTTGGCACGTTCGGGCTGTCCAAGGGCCTGATCACGGAAAAGGGTGTGGCGGGGCGGCTGGGCAGCGTGGTGACGGCGTGCCCCCTTCCCGTGACAAAGCGGCCGTATGAGAACCGGTACGCGTACTGCGCAAAGTGCGGACAGTGCGCGGCAAACTGCCCGGTCCGCTGCATCGACCCTTCGCGCGGCCCTGACAAGGCGAAGGCGCACCCGCCCTGCAGCGCGTTCCTGAAACACATCGAGGGCCTGCCGCCTCGCGGCAAGAGCCGGCGCAAGCGGTACGGCTGTGGGAAATGCCAGGTAAATGTCCCCTGCCAGGACAGGATTCCGACATCTTGTTAAAAAATCCGCAAACTTCCAAAAAATGCTTGCTTTTTGAAAAAGGTTTAAGTACAATCATCCGTGGTAAAAATATGGCGGACAAGAGTATTGAGGAGGGATTCCATGCCTACGAAAATTGGTATCAACGGTTTTGGGCGCATTGGCCGTCTGGTTTTCCGTGCTTCCCTGAGCAATCCGGACTTGATCGTGACCGCGATCAACGATCCGTTCATCGACCCGAACTATATGGCGTATATGCTTCGCTACGACACGGTGCACGGCCGGTTCAAGGGTGAGATCTCGCACACGGCCGATTCGATCATCGTCAATGGCCGCGAAATCAAGGTGTACGCCTGCATGAAGCCCGAGGAGATTCCGTGGAGCGAGACGGGCGCCGAGTACATTGCCGAGGCGACCGGCGTGTTCACCGACTCCGCGTCCTGCGCGGCGCACTTCAAGGGCGGCGCGAAGAAGGTCGTCATCACGGCCCCCGCCAAGGACAAGGGCACCCCGATGTTCGTCATGGGCGTCAACAACGACAAGTATCAAAAGGATATGACCGTCGTTTCCAACGCCAGCTGCACCACCAACTGCCTGGCGCCCCTGGCCGCCGTCATCCACGAGACGTTCGGCATTGAAAGCGGCCTGATGACCACCGTGCATGCCACCACCGCCACCCAAAAGACGGTCGACGGCCCGTCCAAGAAGGACTGGCGCGGCGGCCGCGGCGCGGCGTTCAACATCATTCCGTCCTCCACCGGCGCCGCGAAGGCCGTGGGCGTGGTCATCCCCGAGCTCAACGGCAAGCTGACCGGCATGGCGTTCCGCGTGCCGACC
>CAZUIA010000078.1:0-11332 GCA_964620835.1 uncultured Oscillospiraceae bacterium | reverse complement strand
TCGCCGCCCGAAACCCGGCGGCGCCGTAGGCGCTGACGGGGCGTTCCGCCTGAGGTCGCCCGAGAATCCCGAAGGATTTCAGGCGCCGTCCTTCCTCCGCATCGACAAAGCGTACGTTGTCGATGTACCATGCTATGCTTCTCCGGCCAGAATCCGCGCCTCCTGCTCCTTTCGGAACTGGTTGGTGTACAGTTCATAGTACACGCCGCGCCGCTTCAAAAGCTGCTTGTGGCTGCCGTCCTCGATGATCTTGCCCCCGTCGATGACCAGAATGCGGTCGGCCGAGCGGATGGTCGAAAGGCGGTGCGCCACGATGAACGACGTGCGGCCCTTCAGCACCTCGCGGATGGCGAGCTGGATTCTCTGCTCCGTCTCGGTGTCCACCGAGGAGGTCGCTTCGTCCAGCACGAAAATGCGCGGGTTGGCGAGGATGGCCCGGGCGAAGGAGATGAGCTGCTTTTCGCCGGTGGACAGCCGGTTGCCGCCCTCGCCCACGTCGGTCTGGTAACCCTTTTCCAGCTTTTCGATGAACGCGTCCGCACCCACCATCTTTGCCGCGGCCTCGATTTCCGCGTCGGTCGCGTCCAGGCGGCCGTAGCGGATGTTGTCCGCGATGGTACCGGAAAACAGGTGCGGTGTTTGCAGCACATAGCCGAGGTTTGCCTGAAGCCAAAGCTGCGACCTTTCGCGCGTGTCCGTGCCGTCGATCTTGATGCGGCCCTCGGTGGGCTCGTAAAAGCGGCAGATCAGGTTGACGATCGTGGATTTGCCGCTGCCGGTTTCGCCCACCAGGGCGACCGTCTGGCCCGCCTTCACCTGAAGGCTGAAGTCCGACAGCACCGCCTCGCCCTGCGCGTATTGAAACGTCACATGTTCAAACTCGATATCGCCGTGAATGGCCGGCCAGTTCTCGCGCTTGGGCGCGAAGCTGTCGCCGAAGCGCTCGACGACCTCCGGGGTGTCCTTGATCTCCGGCTCCATCTCAATCAGCGTCATCACGCGCTCGGCCGCGGCCTGCGAGGATTGAAGGCCCGCAAAGATGCGGGCGATCTGGTGCACGGGCTCAAAGAAGCTGACGGTGTAGCTGATAAAGACGCTGATCGTGCCCAGCGTGATCGTGCCGGTGAACACGTCGTAGCCGCCCTTCCACAGGGCATAGGCCGTGGCCAGCGTGCTCAGTGAGATGACGATCGGCAGGTAGATGGCCGAGAGCGTCGCCGCGCGCACGGAGGAGGTCTTCATTTTGCGCGCCAGCACATTGAACTCCTCGCAGTTCGCCTCCTCGCGCACCAGCGTCTTGGTCGTCTTGGCGCCCATGATACCCTCGTTGAACGCGCCGGTGATCTGGCTGTTGGCCTTTCGCACCTCGCGGTAGCTCTTCAAAATCCGTTTTTGAAAATACCAGCTGATCATCGCCAGCGGCGGCAGCACGCACATCACGGCAAGGGCCAGCTTCCAGTGAATGGAGAACATAGCCGCGCCGGAAAACAAAAGGTAGAACGCGCCCCAGCACAGGTCGAGCAGGGACCAGCCGATGGTGTCGGCCAGGCGCTGCGCGTCGCTGGTCATGCGGGTCATGATATATCCGACGGGCGTGCGGTCGTAATACGCAAACGGCAATTCCTGCAGCCTTTCAAAGCCGAGCTTTCGAATCAGGTAGCAGACGCCGATCTCCACGATGCCGGACAGCCGCAAAAACGCATAGATGGTGGCCGTCTGCACGGCGACCAGCGCCGCGAACACCGCGACAAAGCGCGTGAACGCCGGCCCCAGCGCGCTTCCCTGCGGAATCAAGTGGTCGATCGCGTAGCGCGTCAGCAGCGGGAAAACGGCGTCGATCAGCGCGTTCAGGCCCATCAGCACGGTAATCGCGATCAGGTGCTTTCGGTAAGGCTTTGCGTAGCGGAGCAGCCGCCTCCAAAGCGACGCGTCAAAGTGTTCGGCATAATCCTTCTCATCCCAGCCCTGCAAGGGGGTTCACCTCCCTGGTTGTTGCGTTCAAAACAGTCACGCGGTTTCCCTGCACAGTTCGTCCTCCACCGCGCTTTGGATCTGGTAAATCCGCTGGTACAGGCCCGGCTTTTCGATCAGCTCGGCATGCGTGCCCTGCTGCACGATCTGCCCCTGGTCGAGCACGAGGATGCGGTCGGCCTCGGCGAGCGTGGTTACGCGGTGCGAGATGATGAACGTCGTGACCCCTTTGCGCTTTTGCGTGAGCGCCTTGCGGATGGCCGCGTCCGTCTGGGTATCCACGGCGGACAGGGAGTCGTCGAAGATCAGGATGTCGTTTTGCTTCATCAGCGTGCGCGCGATGGCGATGCGCTGCTTCTGCCCGCCCGAGAGGGTGACGCCCCTTTCGCCCACGAGCGTTTCATAGCCTTTTTCGCTCTCGCGGATGAACGCGTCCGCCTGGGCCACGCCCGCGGCGTCGTGGATTTCCTCGTCCGTCGCCTCCTTGCGGGCGATGGCCACGTTTTCGCGGATCGTTTTGCTGTAGAGGAACGGCTCCTGCAGCACCAGCCCTACGCGGCTTCGCAGGTGCTTTTTTTCGATCTTGGAAAGCGGGTGGCCGCCGATCGTGATCGCGCCGCCGGTCGGCTCGTAAAGCCGCTGCAGCAGGTGCATCATCGTGGACTTCCCGCTGCCGGTCGATCCGAGGATCGCGACCGTCTCGCCCGCCTTGGCCGTGAACGACACCTTTTGCAGCACCGGGCGCTTTTCCTGGTAGGCAAAGCTCACCCCGTCAAACACGATGTCGCCGGTAAGGTCCGGCCGGATCGAATCCTCGGCGTCCTTTTCCTCGGGCTGGCGCAGGATCTCGTCGATGCGCTCCAGCGACACGAGCGCCTTGCCCGCGTCGGACAGGACGCGCCCCAATTGCCGGACGGGCCAGAGGATCATGCCGATATAGCTGACGAATACCGTCAGCGTGCCGACGGTGATCTCGCCGCGCGCCGCGAAGGTCACGCCAAAGACCAGCATTGCGCAGATCTGCGCCATGGTCATCGCGTCGGACACGCTCCAGTACACCGACAAGAGCCACACCAGCTTGTCGGACTTTTTGCGCAAGTCCTTTGACTTCTCGTCAAACTTTTCCACCTCAAAATGCTGCCGGCCAAAGGCGCGCACCACATGCACGCCGGTCAGGTTTTCCTGGAGCACCGCGCTCATCTTGCCTTCGGCCTCGTCGGCGATGCGGAAATGCTTGACCACGCGCTTAAAAAACAAAAACGCGAACAAAAACAGCGGCACGACCATGGCGGTCGAAATCATCGTCAGGCGGGCGTTTCGGCCGAGCAGAATCGCGATCGCGATGCCGATCATCAGCACGGCATTGACCGCCTCGCTGAGCTGCGCGGACAAAAACCGAAAGACCGTCTCCACGTCGGACGTGCAGCGCTGGATCAGATCGCCCGTCTCGGCCCGGACATGGTAGGCGTAGGAGAGGCGCTGCAGGTGGGAATACAGCCGCTGGCGAAGCGTGAGCGAGGCGGTGTCGGCAGCCTGGGCCGCGGACCTTCCCTTCACGTACATGAACCCGCTGCGAAACACGCTCAGCAACACGAGCAGCAGCGCCATAATCCACAGGTTTTCGGCCACAAAGGCCCGCCCGCCGACGGCTTCAAACGCGCGGACGACAAAGGCGGGCGCGTTCAGCGGCCGGGTGCCGATGATCGCGTCGATCGTCTCCGCCAGCACCAGCGGCGTGATCAGGCCGATGAGCACCGTCACGGCGATGGAGACAAAGGTCCTTGCGTAGTACTTGCCGCTGTCCGCGATCAGCCTCAGCATCAGGCGGGCTCTGCGCGTCTGCATGGTTCCCACTTCCTTTCTTGATGAAAAAAGAACACAAAAAGCCGCCGGCGCGTGGTGGTACGCGCCGGCGGCTAGAAGAACCGTGCTTTCTTATAAAAGGCGCGGATCTAGACGGAGGCGCTGTGCGAATGCGGCGATTCCATTGAGCAAACGGAACTTTGTCATTTTGGGCGCCTCCTTTCTCATTTCATTCATGCAAGAAGGAATTATACAGGAAGAAGCATAACCTGTCAACCCTAAATTTGGAACTTGTTGTTTTTTCTGATGCGTCCACACTTTTTAGGGCCTGCAAGGCGTTTGAGGCAATATCCTGGGGCGTTTGCCCGTGAAAAATCACCCTTTTGGTCCGGCGGACGGCATTTTCGCCGCTTTTTAATGCATACGCCATGGGGGGCATCCAAACAGGCCGCGCCTGGCGCGCGCCCGCGCGCGGCTTCAGGCGTTCAAGCGCTTGCGCCGCCCGCTTGTTCCCGCCGCAAAACCTTCGACGCGGCCGTCCGGCGGCGGCGCCCGATTGCCTTGGCGCGGGGAAGGGTTGAGCGCGCGGTGCGCCGTCGGCCCTTCCCGGTTTGTCGCTCGGCGACTACGCCAAAATGCGGTCGATCGCTTCAAGCTCCTCGGCGGCAAACGGCGCGGCGTCCTGGATCGCTCGGACGTTCTCCTCGATTTGCGAAACGCGGCTGGCGCCGACCAGTACCGTGGCGACCTCCTCATGGCGTAGGACCCAGGCAAGCGCCATCTGCGCGAGCGTCTGGCCGCGGCCTTCGGCCACACGGTTCAGGCCGCGCACCTTTTCCATCAGGCCCGGCGTCAGCTGCTCGGCCTTCAGGAAGGGGTTGGGCCCACCCGCGCGGGAATCGGCCGGAACGCCGTCCAAATACCTGCCCGAAAGGATGCCCTGCGCCAGCGGCGAAAAGACGGCCGCACCCGCACCCGCGTCCTTGAGCGCCTTCAGCAGGCCCTCCTCGATCTGGCGGTTCAGCATATTGTAGCGCGGCTGGTTGACGACAAGCGGCACGCCCATGCCCCGCAGGATTTCGGCGGCGCGGCGCGTATCCTCCGCGCCGTAGTTGGAAACGCCTGCGTACAGGGCCTTGCCCCGCTTTACCGCATCTGCCAGCGCGCCAAGGGATTCTTCCATGGGCGTTTCGGGATCGCGGCGGTGGTGGTAGAAGATGTCCACGTATTCAAGCCCCATGCGCCTGAGGCTTTGGTCGAGGCTTGCCAGCAGGTATTTTCGGCTGCCCCAGTCCCCGTACGGGCCCGGCCACATGGTGTAGCCTGCCTTGGTGGAGATGATCAGCTCGTCCCGGTAGGGCCGAAGGTCGCTTTGGAGCACGCGGCCGAGCGCTTCCTCCGCGGAGCCTGGCGGCGGACCGTAGTTGTTGGCCAGGTCAAAGTGCGTCACGCCCAGGTCAAACGCCCGAAGCATCATCTGGCGGCCGGTCTCCGGCGCGGCAAGGCCGCCGAAGTTGTGCCAAAACCCAAGCGAAACGGCCGGAAGCTTCAGGCCGCTTTTGCCCAGGCGGCGGTAGGGCATCGACAGATAGCGGGTCTCCCCGGCAAGGTAAGGCATGGATCGATCGCTCCTTTCATCGCAAAAGTTCTTTGAGAAACCACAGTACGGCCAGATGGCCGGGATACATCGCGTACATCAGCCACCGGGGCGTTTTTGTCCGCCTGGCGGACGGCCAGAGCATCAGCGGCAGGGCAAGGATCGCGGTGGTCTGCAGCTTTACGTCAAAATACGGCGTTTTGAGCACCGAGCCGCTGCCATCCCCCCAGACCACGCAGTAGGCCGAAAACAGGACGGCCAGCCAAAACGGCCTGTCCCGCACGGCCCACAAAAGCAGGATGCACAGCACCCCGCGCAGGCCGTAGTCCATCGAGAGGGTCTGTGCCAGCAGCAGGGCCAGGACCGTCATCCATTCCTTTTTTTCCTTCAGCCCCCAGATGCCGATCAGGCCGAGCAGAAGCGTGGCGAAGATGTTCAGCTTGAGCGAGGCAAAGGGGTCTATCGTCGTGATCGGGTGGTTGAGCGCGCCCATGTAAAAGGGCTGGGAGATCAGCAGCAGCAAAAACAGGCGAAGGGCGTAGCGGCGTATGTCGCGCGTGTGCTCCGCGCCCACGGCGATGCCCCAGGCGAACAGGGGCAGCGCGACGCGCCCGACGACGCGCATCCACGCCTGCGAGGGAAAGAACACCACCCCGGCATGGTCCACGATCATGCAGAGCACCGCGAGGATGCCGAGCAGGCCGGTATCGTGGTTGGTGGTTGCCGCCTTCGGCGCAAGGCCGCCTGCGTTTCTTTCTTGCTGCATGGCGCTTTCCTCCTGTTTCCAAACAACAGTATACATCATCTGCCAGGGTATGTACACTTGCTTTTTTTCTTGTCAGTGCTATAATGCTGGCATCCATATGCACATGGGCCGCGCTTTGTAAAAGATTGCCGTATTTTGGCGAAAAAGCGGCCGCAGAGGAGAGAATCATGCGCATTGTCATCGTTGGGGACGGGAAGGTGGGCTATACGCTCACCGAACGGCTTGCCTCCGAAGGGCACGACCTGGTCGTGATTGACAACAACCCCCGCAACCTGTCCGCGCTGTCCAGCGCGCTGGACGTGATCACGGTGCTCGGCAACGGCGCGTCCTACAGCGTGCAGCAGGAGGCCGGCGTCGCGGACGCGGACCTGCTCGTGGCCGTCACATCCATGGACGAGATCAACATGATCTGCTGCCTCCTGGCCAAGAAGCTGGGCGCGAAGCATACCATCGCGCGCGTGCGAAACCCCGATTACGCCGCGCAGCTCGTGCTGCTCAAGGAAGAGCTGGGCCTTTCGATGGCGGTCAACCCCGAGCAGTCCGCCGCGACGGAAATCGCGCGCCTTTTGCGCTACCCGTCCGCCGCGCAAATTGAAACGTTTGCGCGCGGGCGCGTGGAGCTTGTCGAGTACCGCGTGCCCGAGCGCAGCGTGCTGGACGGCATGGCGCTTTCAAAAATCGCCGCCACGCTCAAGGTGCACGTGCTCGTCTGCGCGGTGCAGCGCGGCGACGCCGTCCATATCCCCGCCGGCAATTTCGTCCTGAAGGCGGGCGATCACATCCATTTCACCTCGCCGCCGGCCGAGACCGAGGCCTTTTTCAGGAAGCTGGACGCGGTCCAGCACCATACCCGCGACATCATGATGGTGGGCGGCGGCCGCGTGGCGTATTACCTCGCGCGGCAGATGTTGGAGCTCGGCGTTTCCGTCAAGATCATTGAAAACAACCCGTCGCGCGCGGAAGAGCTGAGCGAAGCGCTGCCCCGCGCGATGATCATTCACGGCGACGGAACCGACCCGGACCTTCTGAGCGAGGAAGGCCTGGAGACGGCCGGCGCCTTTGCCGCGCTGACGGGCATCGACGAGGAGAACATCATCCTGTCCCTGTACGCCAAGACGCGCACGCGCGGCAAGGTCATCACCAAGGTGGACCGCCTGGCCTTCCTCGGCGTGCTGGACGACATAGGGCTTGACAGCCTGATTTCGCCCAAGGCCATCACGGCCAACAGCATCGTCAGCTATGTGCGCGGCATGCAAAATTCGCTCGGCTCCAACGTGGAAACGCTGCACCGGCTGATGGGCGGGCGGATCGAGGCGCTGGAGTTTCGTATCCGGGACACGGCGAACTATCTGGGACTTCGTATCCGTGAGCTGCCGCTTCGGCCCAAGCTGCTGATCGGCTGCATCGTCCGAAAGGGCGCGACGATCATCCCCACGGGCAACGACACCATCGAGAAGGGTGACGCGGTCATCGTCATCACCGACAGCCCGTATTGCAAGGACTACAACGACATCTTTACGCACCGCGCAAAGCACTGAGGTCCGCATGAATCATCGTATCGTTGCCCGCATCCTGTCGCGCGTCGCCCTTGCCGAGGCGCTGCTGCTGCTTTTGTGCGCGCTGGTCGGCCTTTGGTACGGGGATGAGCTTCTCCTCACCTACGGCGTGCCCATCGCGCTGCTTTTGGGCGTATCGGCCTTTTTGAACCTGTTTACGCCCCGCACGCGCGTTTTTTACGCGCGCGAGGGGTTTGTGGCCGTGGCGCTGTCATGGGTGCTGCTGTCGCTCTTTGGCGCCCTGCCCTTTTGGATCACCGGGGCGATCCCTTCTTATGTAGACTGTTTTTTTGAAACCGTGTCCGGCTTTACCACGACCGGCGCGACAATCCTGGCGGACATTGAGGCGCTGCCGCATGGGCTGCTCTTTTGGCGCAGCTTCACGCACTGGATCGGCGGCATGGGCGTGCTGGTGTTTTTGATGGCCGTGACGCAGCTCGGCGGCGACCGGTCGATGCACCTGATGCGCGCGGAGGCGCCCGGCCCGTCGGTCGGCAAGCTGGTGCCGCGCGCGCGCACCACGGCGGGCATCCTCTACGGCATGTACTGCGCCATGACCGCGGCGCAGATCATCCTGCTTTTGCTCGGCGGCATGCCGCTGTTTGACAGCGTGACCACCGCGTTTGCGACCGCCGGCACCGGCGGCTTCAGCGTCAAAAACGCGGGCATCCCCGCGTATGGAAGCGTGTACCTTGAAATGGTCATCCTGGTGTTCATGCTGCTGTTCAGCATCAACTTTACCCTCTATTACCTGGTGGTGCTGAAAAAGCCGAAGCAGGCGCTCAAAAGCGAGGAACTGAGATGGTTTTTGGGCGTGTTCGCGGTTTCCGTGCTGCTGATGGCCGTGGATATCGGGCCCGCGTGCCAGAGCGTTTGGGAGGCGCTTCGCCTGTCGGCGTTTCAAAGCGCGTCCATCATGAGCACCACGGGCTTTGCCACCGCCAATTTCGCGAAATGGCCGGAGTTTTCGCACACCGTCCTCCTGCTGCTGATGATCATCGGCTCCTGTGCCGGCTCCACCGGCGGCGGGTTTAAAATCTCGCGCCTGGTGATCCTCCTGAAGAGCATTCGCCGTGAGATTTCGCACATGCTGCACCCCCGGTCCGTCGGGGTGATCAAGTTCGAGGGCAAGCCCGTGGAGGCGGAGGTCAGCCATGGCGTGCTGGTGTACCTTGCGGTATACGCGCTGCTCGTGCTGGGCGGCGTGCTGGCCGTGTCCACGGACGGCTTTGACCACACGACCAATGTCAGCGCCGTGCTGACGACGCTCAACAACGTGGGGCCCGGCCTCGGGCGGGTCGGGCCCATGGACAATTTCTCCGTCTATTCCGCGTTTTCCAAGGGATTGTTCGCTGCCTACATGCTCATCGGGCGGCTCGAGATCTTTCCGATCCTGCTGCTGCTTTCCCCGGCGATCTGGCGGCGGAAATAGCTATCGCTGCACCTGCGCCCATGTTCCCGTGCGGTGGCTTTGCATCGCGGCCTCCACGAACGCCATGCCCTCAAATCCATCGGCAAACGTTGCGCAGCGCATGGACGAGCGCGCGATCTCGCCGCGCACCGCGGCGTAAAACTCGCGCATGGAGGCGGTCAGCGCGTCATAAAACCCGAGCGGATGCCCGCCCGGCAGCGTGACGAGATCCCTGACCGCCGGGTCCACTGTCTGCGGGGCGACCAGCAGGTCCATGTTCGGCGCGTTTTTATAGCCCATGCGCAGGCGGTTGGGGTTTTCCTGCTCCCAGTACAGGCTGAAGCGCTGCCCGTCCACGCCGAGCGCGAGATCGTTCATATGGCCGGCGCTCACCTTGGATACGGTCAAGACGCCCTGCGCGCCGCCTTCAAACGACAAAAGCACGCAGCTCAGGTCGTCGGTGGAGACCTCGACGCGCTCGCCGTCGGGCTTTACGCGCACGGGGTGGATGGTCTGTACGTGCGCAAACACGCGCGCGACGCGCTGCCCCAGCACGCAGCGGGCGGTATCCACCCAGTGGGTGCCGATGTCGGACAGGCCGCAGCTCATGCCGCCCTCGGTCATTCGCCAGTTGTAATCCGTCTCGTACAGGCCGCTTTGCTGGTGGTAGCGGCCCGAAACCAGAAACGCGCGGCCCATGTCGCCCCGCAGGATGCGCGCGCGCATCTCCTGCACGGCCGGGTTCATGCGGTACTGGTGGTTCAGGCCGTGGACCACCCCCGCTCTTTCCGCGCGCTGCCACACCTCGCGGGCGGCCGCCGCCGTGTCCGACAGCGGCTTTTCGGCGTATACGTGCTTGCCCGCGTCGATGGCCGCGAGGTTGATCCGGTCATGCCAGGCATTGGGCGTGCAGTTATGCACGGCGTCGATTCCCGCGTCGCGGATCATTTCAAAAGGATCCCCATACCCCCTTGGCACGCCGCAGCGCGCGGCGAGTTCACGGGCTTTTTTTTCGCCGTGTTCGGCGATCGCGGCGACCTCGACGTCCGCGATGCGGCGCAGCGCGTCCAGATGCGCTTTGCCGATAAACCCCATGCCGACGATGCCTACCTTCGTGCGATGCATCCAGATCATCCTTGCTGTGGTTTTCTTTGTACTGATTGTATCCGATTCTTTTCATCTTCGCAAGGCTTGACCGTCCTTTGCGCGTCCTGTACAATACCCACGACGGGGGGTGACCTCATGCGAAAAGCAAGGGCGGTTGTGGTGCCCGTTTTGCTGCTGGCAGCCGTGGCGGCGCTGGCGTGGCTGAACGTTTCGCTGGACCAGGTGGCGCATTTTGCGTTTATTTGGGATGTGCTGCTCGGCGCCGTGCTCGGCGCGGGGCTGGCGCTTTTGCCGCAGATGGCCGGCTTTGGCGCGCGCAAAAACCCGCTGACCGGCACGTTTTGGGTGGTGGGCTTTCTGGCGCTGCTGCTGATTTTTTACCAGTACATGAACCTGGTCACCGGCGTCAAGGTGGAGGCCCTTTCGCTGCTGGCCGGGCCGGGCCCTCGCATGCGCATTGTGGAGGGGGCGCTCCTCGGCTACGCCAGCTTTATCGCGGGCAGGGGAAAGCTGTGAGGCCGCATCCCCTCCGGCTGCGCCCGCTGGAAGCGCCGCCCGCCACGGTGTGGGCGTTTTCTCTGCTGTTTTGCGGATCGGTGCCGCCGTTGACGGCGGTTTGTGCCGCAAGAGTCCGGCGCCCGGGTAAAAACGAAAGGCATGAAAAGCGGGCGCTTTGCGATGCGCGCTTGTCAAGAGATAAATATAAAGAAAAACCGGTTGACAATACACCAGGCCTGTGTTAAACTTTGCAATTGTCAGCGGGAGCCATGGGTTTCCGCGCCGGACAGGGATTGCGCCGTGCGCCTGTAGCTCAGTTGGATAGAGCAACGGCCTTCTAAGCCGTAGGCCAAGGGTTCGAGTCCCTTCGGGCGCGCCAACGCGGAGGGAGTAGTTCAGTGGTAGAGCGCCAGATTGTGGCTCTGGATGTCGTGGGTTCAAATCCCATCTCTCTCCCCATTTGCTTATAAGCCTTACGGCGCGGACGTTGGGGTGTAGCCAAGCGGTAAGGCACGGGACTTTGACTCCCGCATTCGCAGGTTCGATCCCTGCCACCCCAGCCAGGGCTTGACCCATTAGCTCAGTTGGCAGAGCACTTGACTTTTAATCAAGGTGTCCCGCGT
>CAZUIA010000077.1:10653-11450 GCA_964620835.1 uncultured Oscillospiraceae bacterium | reverse complement strand
TACACTGCCGGAAGCGGCTGCTTTGGCCGACATGCCAAGCCGTTTTCATGAAGGGACGAACTTCCCTTTTGAAGAATGCGCGGTCCCCCTTTCTCTGACCGGCCCGGCGCCCGAATTCCCAAAATGCAAGGGGCCGCCGCGCGTCCATCCCCGCGCGACGACCCCTTGCTTCCTTATTATGATGCGATTACAGCGCGTTCACCAAGTCAAACAGCTCCCGGTTGAAAAAGTCCGCCCGATGCTCCTGGAGCTTGAGCGCCTGGCCGATGGGCATGTCAAACACGCGGCCTTCCTTGACGCCGATGACCAGGTTCTGCTGGCCTTCCCGAAGCAGGCGCACGGCCCGGTTGCCCGCCTCAAACGCGAACGCCGCGTCGTAGGCCGTGGGCGATTCGCCGCGCTGCGTATACCCCAGCACCGTGGAGCGCGTCTCCACCGGCTTGCCTTCGGCGTCGTGGCACATGCGCTTTAGAATCGACGCGAGCCGGTAAGCGCTGATCGTCTCGCCCGGATAGCACTGCTTGCCGCGCTCCATCAAAAAGCCGTACACGTCAAAGGGCGCCATGGAATCGTACGCGCCCTCGGCCACGATCACCGTGGCCCGGGTGTTTCCGCTGTCGATTTCCCTTTGCAGCTTTTTCGCCACCTCCTCGATGCTCCAGGGCACCTCGGGGACGATGACGATCTCCGCCCCGGTGGATACGGCCGTCCGAAGGGCGATGTCGCCGCAGGCGCGGCCCATGACCTCCACCACGTGCGGGCGGTCATGCGAGCGGGACGTCGCGCGGATCTGGCGC
>CAZUIA010000077.1:4360-10584 GCA_964620835.1 uncultured Oscillospiraceae bacterium | reverse complement strand
GATGCCGATGCAGGGCATGCCCAGCTCGCACAGCCGCATCGCACCGTTGAAGCTGCCGTCGCCGCCGATGGCGACCAGCCCTTGCACGCCGATGGCGATCAGGTTCAGCACCGCCGAAAGCCGCACCACCGGGTTGAGAAACGCCTCGCAGCGCGCGGTGCGAAGGTGCGTGCCGGGCCGGTCGGCGATATCCAGCACGGTGTCGATATCCAAATTCACGAAATCCTTGCGGAAATCCGGGTACTTGGCCAAAAACGCCTCAAAATCCCCGGCCAGGCAAAGCTGCTCTTTGTACTTGCGAAAAAACGGCGTAAAATCCGGGAACGAGTGGCCCAGCTCCCCGCGCACCGCCCTTTCCAGCGCTTTGAGCGCGCCGGCGTCCTCACCCTCAGGCCCGACAACCTCCCATGCGCGCGCAAAAAAATCCGAAAGCAACGCCGGGTCCCGCCGGATGATGCCGTTATACCCCCGGATGATGCCGATGAGCGGCATCCCGTAATGGGATGCCGAGCGCGCGACGGAAACGACGGCGGCGTTCATGCCCGGGGCATCGCCGCCGCTGGTCAGGACTGCGATTCTCTTCATGGGTTTAACTCCTTCAGCACAGGCCGTCGTCCACCAGCACCTGCCGTGCTTCCTTGGCTTCGGACTCCGGCACCATCAGCTCGAAATAATTCTCCTCGTCGCTCACCGCGCGGTACACAGGATTCAGCCTCACCAAAAAGCCCTCCCGCTCCAGCCTCTGACCAATGGCCTTGGCAAGGGCGCGCGATTTGGCCATGTGAATCACCATCCACATGCACATCCTCCTCCCGTTCGCGGGGCGCGTCGTCCTGAATTATAGCATGCGAAGGGAGCGGGTACAAGCAAGCGCGCCCAGGTTTGACGAATTTATCAGGAATCCACGAACGATCGCCGCATTTTTGGGCTTTTTGTGGGAGGGACGGGCGCTTGCGGCAAACCGGCGCGCCGGCAGCCGTGGAAACTTGCTTTAGAAAAGCGCGCACGCGGCCCCGCGGGAACCGCGCCGCCTACTCGGCCGCCTTTTCCTCGCCTTCCCCGCGCGCAAGCGGCCGGAGAACCTTTTGCATCAGCGCTTCCTGGTATTCCTTCGCGCCGCCCTCAAACAGGAAGATCACGCTGTCGTCGGCCGTGCCGAACTGCACGGTTTCCACGGGGCTCTCCCGCGCGTCGACTGCCTCCAGCACCGCCGAAAGGTCGATGATCCGCTCGCAGTACACCGGGTCCACGCTCGTGTACGCAAGCTGCGCAACGCCCAGGGACACAAGCTTTTTCAGCGCCGCCACGGTCGATTCGACGACATAGGACTCCATCGATTTGGATGCGATCAGCGTCAGGCAAACGTCCTCGCCGTTTTTGAAAAACCGCTGCTCAAACTCCAGGCGCTGCTCATAGGTGCCGTTGAACATCGTGATCTTCAGGCCGCCGCCGTTTACGCCGGCCCGGCTCACGCGCCCTCTTTCAACGCTCAGGCCGCCGAGCTTGGAAACCAGGTTTCGCTTCGTCAGGCCGTCTTCCAGGATGGCGGGGGCGTAGCGCGCGCCGCGCTGCATCACGGCGCTGTCGATCACCTGCGACAGGTTGTTCGCCGGGTATGCCGTCAGCCTGACGCCTGCTTCCTGAACCGCCTTGTCCGAATCCCCCGCCTCGACGCAGCCTTCAAGCGCCTTGACCGGGGATTCGTCCTCGTAATAATGCCCGCCCGCGATCAAAACAAGGGCTTTCCCGGCGTATTCGATCCGGCAGCTCACGCCCTTGAGCGCCGAGCCCGCCACGCCGCCGTTGCCGCCAAAGAGCATGGCCTCGCCGGACAGGAGCAGGTCGGGCGCCTCGCCCGGCTCGCTTCGCGCGATAAAAACGCCGTCCCCGCCCGTGTCGCCGGCGCCGCCGGTGGCGATGGCCGCCCCGCCGAGGGATACCGGCGCGGCCTGGCCGCCCGCGTCCGTCAGGCGCGAAAGGATGCCCGGGCCCGCCGTCTGTACCGAGCGGCCGCCCAGCACGGATGCCGAGGCGTCCAGCGTCACCTTGCAGCAGGCGGGCACGTCCAGCCCCGCCCCGCCCCGGGCCAGGCCCGCGTCCCCGATGGCCGACGCGCTGTCCGTCATGCGCACGTTGCCGCTTTGCCCCGTGACGCGAACGCCCGCGCCCCCTTCCAAAAGGCCGATGCCGCCGACGGCGCTGGCGGCGCCCCGAAGGATCAGGCCCTGCCGGTCGCCCTCCAGGAGGATGCCATCGCCGCCCCGGTTGCCGTTTTCTCCGCTGTGGCCGCCGACCGCGCGGGAATCGCCCATCAGCACGGCGATCGCTCCCTCGCCGCGCAGCGTCAGCGCCGCGCCGCCGTCCTCCCGGTCGATCCCGTCGCCGCCGTCAAAGTATACGTCCGTAAAAATAAAGCTGCCGCCGTCGACCACCGCGCCGGTCAGCGTGAAATGCTTGCCGTTGATGGTGACCGTTTCCTCGGAAAAAAGGCCTTCTTCCCCCTCAAACGTGATGCTATTGGGCAGGTCAATCGTCTTTTTACCAGAGGCCACCTCTTTCACCAGCCAGGCCCAGTCCACCAGCGGCTGGGCGGCCGCGGCGGCGGAGGACGCCAGCGAAGCGCCGGGCAAAAGCAGCGACAGCGCAAAGACGATCAGTACAGCAAACGAAAACCAATTTCTACGCATGAAACGCCTCACAAATTGCTTGAAATTGTCCCCTGGGACAGGGGAAGTATACCATAAAGTTATAGGTAAGAAAAGTGGCAGTCCTTGACAATCGGGTAGCCAACCTTTATGATGATACGTGGGAAAATCTATCCATCCGCGACTCTTTTGGAGGTGGATTGATGAAAGTTGACCTTTCATGTCCGATCGAACTTTGGGAATACCAGTTGCCCGACAAGGAAAAGCCCGCTTGTTCCTTCACGTTTTACAACCTGAACGAGCGGTCGATTTCATCTATACAGATCACCGTCACCCTCTTTGACGACAAGGGCGCCGTGCTGTCGCGCCGCCTGGAGCGCCCGATGGCCCTGGACGCAAAGGGCCGAAGGCCGTTCGTCGTGACGCTTGACACCCAGGGCCTTGAGGTGGACGCGGCGGACCTGACCATCGACAAGGCCTGGTTTGACGACGGCAGCGAGTGGCGCCGGGCCCAGGAAGCGCGCCTGGTCGACTATGCGCCCAACGAGCTGCCGCCCAACCGCCGCCAGGAGCAGCTTCGCTATATCGCCGGGCCGGACGCCATCGGCTACCCGAGCGACCAGGGCGCGGTGTGGATCTGCGTGTGCGGCCGGGTGAACGCGGCCGAGGAGGCGCACTGCCGCCGGTGCCTGCGCGGCAAGGAAGAGGTGTTTGAGCGCTTTTCGCCCGAGGCCGTCCAGGAGGCCATTGACCAGCGCGAAAAGGAGCTGGAGGAAAAGGCGCGCCAGGCGCGCGAGGAGGCCTCCCGGCAGGAGTTCGTCCGCCAGGAGCGGGCGCGGCGCAAGAAGCGCGCCCGGCGCGCGCGCACCGCGGTGGTCACCGTCGCGCTGATCCTCGGCGTGGCGACGTACCTGTTCATCGTCCTGGGCCTGCCGGAGCTTCGCTACCAGACCGCCAAGGCCGCGATGGTGTCCGGCGACCTTCAGACCGCGCGCGAGGCGTTTGTGGCGCTGATGGATTACCGCGACGCGCCCGACATGATCAAGGAGTGCGACCTGCGCACCGCCGCGGACTATGTGCAGACCGGCGAGCAGGCCCAGGTGGAGCGCGCGCTTTCGATGCTCACGGAGCTTGACGGCTACCCGGGCGCGTCCGAGATGATGGACGAGGCGCATTACCAGCTGGCCCGCATCGCGCTGGAGCGCAAGGAATACCAGCAGGCGTCCGATAGGCTGGCGAGCCTTCGGGGCTACCGGGACGCGGACGACCTGAAGAACCAGGCCGATTACCAGCTCGCGCTGATCCTGATGCAAAAAAAGGACTACGAGGCCGCCAAGCTGGCCTTCGAGGCGCTGGGCGGGTATAAGGACGCCGCCGCGCAGGCCAAGGAGTGCGTCTACCAGCCCGCCATGGAGGCCATGGCCGCCAGCGATTTTGACAGGGCGATCGATATGTTCGCGTCCATCCCCGGCTACCGCGACTCCAACGAGCAGCGCAAGCAGAGCATCTACCGCAGCGCGCTCAAGAGCCAGCTCGAGGGCGAATACGAGTTCGCGTACGAGCGGTTTAGGCTGCTGGGCGATTATGAGGATTCCAGCGACCAGATGAAGCAGAGCATCTATCTGGCCGCCAACGAGGCCAAGACCGCGGGCAAATACGACATGGCCAAGGAGCTCTTTGAGACATTCCCCGACTATAAGGATTCGGCGGACCTGGCCAAGGAATGCGTGTACCTGCCCGCCGTCGCGCTGATGACCGAGGAAAAGCACGACGAAGCGGTGAAGCTGTTCGCGCAGATTCCCGGCTACAAGGACGCGGACGATCTGTACATCCAGTGCATCTACCGCCCCGCCAAGGCCGCGGCGGACGCGGGCGAGTATGACGAGGCGATCGCGCTGTTTGAAAAGATTCCCGACTATGGCGATGTGGAAAAGCTCCTTCGCCAGGCGCAGTACAAGCGCGCCGGCGCGCTGGAGAAAGCGGGCGATTTCGAGGCCGCGATCGACGCGTACGAGGCCCTGGGCGATTATTCCGACGCCGCGGACCGCGCCAAGGCCGCGACCTACGCGATGGCGCAGGAGGCGTTTGAGGCCGGGCAGTTCGCCAACGCGTCCTCCATCTTCGCCTCGCTGGGCAAGTATTCGGACGCCGTAACGCGCGTCAAGGAGTGCGCGTACGAGCTGGCCCTGCTGGTGCTGCAAAGCGGCGACCTCCTGGGCGCGTACGAGGCCCTGACGGCCATCGAGGAGCACAAGCCGGCGGAAGACAAAGCGAAGGAGATCATCTACGCGCACGCCGCGTCGCTCGCGTCGTCCGGCGACCTTTCGGGCGCGGCGGAGGCGTTCGCGCTGGCCGGGAAGTACAAGGACGCGGCGGACCGCCGGAGCGAAAGCATCTACCTGCAGGCGGCCGCGCTGATGGAGGAGGGCAGCTATCAGGAGGCGGGCGCGCTGTTCCACAGCATTTCCACGTACGGGGATGCCAAGAAAAAGCGCGACGAAGCGTACGACCTGTGGCTGGCCGAAAAGGCGGGGGATGCCGAAAGCATGTACGATGAGGGCGACTTTGAGGGCGTCGTGGCGCTTTTGTCGGAACTGGAGATTGAAACGCTGCCCAAGGCCTACGCCAACGTGCAGACGATTTACTACGATTCGAACCTGAAAATCGCCCGCAAGCTGATCGAGGAGGACCGCTCCCTGGAGGCGTACCGGTATTTGATCGCCTGCAGGGGCTTCAAAAACGCCGACGAGCTGCTCAACAAGAACATTTACCGCGTTCTGGGTACCTGGGAGACGGAAGCGGGCGACCGTTTCGCGTTTTACCTGAACGGCACCTGCGTGATCAAGGGCGAGGAGTTTGTGTTTAACATGCTCAACCCCTACGGCATCTCGCTGGGCAAATCGTCCGATTCGCTTCGGCGCGTGTACAGCTATTCCAACGGCGGCGGTTCCAGCAAAACCATGGTCCTGCGCGAGGATGCGACGGAAAAGCCCATCCGCCTGACGCGCGTCAAGCAGCCGGAGCTCAGCCCAACCGAGAGCAGCGAGGCGGATCTGCCCGAGGTCGACGTTGAGACGGAGGAGATCGCCATCGGGGACTGAAAGCGCGAAGGCTTGAAAAGGAGAAACGGGACGGCCGGCCAAGGTTCCTGAAAAGGACCGCGGCCGGTTCTTTTTCGCGCCTCCGGCCCCTTCGCGGCCGCGCGCGAAAAGGCCCCCGGAGAAACCCGCGCGTTTTCCCGCAGGGTTCCTCCAGGGGCTTTCGTCACGCCGAAGCGATTGGCGGCGGGCCTATGCCCTTATCCTATATGGAGGGCATCGCCGCAAAGATGCGCACGGCGCGCAATGGCCGCGCTTTCTTTCCGAAGCGTTCGCGCCCGGGCCTTGCCTCACCACGCCACCTGGGCGGAGTCCGCGTCCAGGTAGAGGTGCCAGTCGGGGTGCGTTTTGAGGATCGTCGCGGGCACCTGGTTGTTCACCGGCTGGGACAGGGTGTTTTGCACCGCGCCGGCCTTGACGGCATGCGGCACGACGCTGACGATGCACCTGGCCTTGAGCATCTGGCGGACGGTCATGGACA
>CAZUIA010000077.1:0-4350 GCA_964620835.1 uncultured Oscillospiraceae bacterium | reverse complement strand
TCGTCCAGGGTTTCAAACCAGCCCTCGCGCACCTGCTGGCGCTTGCAGCGCTCGTCCAGGGTCACGACGATGTAGCTTGCGTCCGTTTCAAAATCCGCGGGCGGATCGTTGAAGGCGATGTGGGCGTTTTCGCCGATGCCGATGGCGGCGACGTCGATGGGCGCCTCGCTTACGCGGCGGGTCAACTGCTCGACGGTCTTTTGCACATCCCCCTCGCCGTTTACATAGACCGCTTCCTTCAGGGAGACATGATCCGCAAAGCGCTCTTTCAGGTATTTGCGAAACGACGCTTTATGCGTTTCCGGAAGGCCGATGTATTCGTCCAGGTGAAACATCGTCACCTTGTCCCACGGCACGGGCGCATGAATCAGGGCGTCAAACAGTTCAAACTGCGACGCGCCGGTGGACAGCAGCAGCCGGGCCTGGCCCCGCAGCCGGATGGCCTCGTTCAGCTTGCCGGCGATGAAGTCCGCCGCGTCGGCGCCCATCTCTTGGGCTGTCTTGAAAATATGAATTCTCATATCGCATCCTCCTCGTTCCTGTCGATGGGGACCTCCACGCCGCTCACATACACGCGCCGCACGCGAATCCCCTCGTCAAAGATCACCAGGTCCGCGGCTTTTCCCGTGGCGATGCTGCCCGTGCGGCGGCCGATGCCCAGCAGGTTTGCCGGGTTTTGCGTCATCATGCGCACCGCGTCAAAGAGGGACACTCCGGCCTCCTTGATC
The DNA here is from genome assembly GCA_964620835.1 of uncultured Oscillospiraceae bacterium. GTDB lineage: Bacteria > Bacillota > Clostridia > Christensenellales > Aristaeellaceae > Avichristensenella. Next base: position 3,622 of record CAZUIA010000077.1, on the reverse strand, counting down.
ATGACGCGAACCAACCGGTCCGCCGTGGCGACGCTGCCCGCGAAGGCCTGGCGGTCGGGCATCTTGGCCACGCCCTCCTCGACGATGACGGGCAGCCCGCCTTTTTTCGCGCCCAGCATGGAAGGGCCGTCCCCCATGCCGGCGGCGCGCATGCTGTCCGTGACCAGGCTGATCTTTTCCATAGGTTTTACCTTGACGATCAGCCGAAGCAGCGGGGGCGGCAGGTGCACCCCGTCGGCGATGATCTCCAGGGTCAGCGCGTCGTACAGGTATCCGGCCTCCACCACACCGAGGATTCGATGCCCGTTCACCCTTTTGAGCATGGACATGCCGGAATAGAAGTGCGTCAGGTGCGTAAAGCCGTGCAGCATGGCGCGCTCCATCAGGGCAAGGTCCGCGTCCGTGTGCGCGACGGACGGCAGGATGCCCCGGCTGACGAGCTCATCCCCCAGATCCAGCACACCCGGCACCTCGGGCGCGCACGACCAGCGGACGATGTGGCCCCGGCCGCGCTCGAGCACTTGGAAGCAGTGGTCCGGGAACGGCCGCTTCATGAACTTGGGCGGCTGCGCGCCGGCCTGCGCGGGCGAAAAATACGGGCCTTCCAGGTGGACGCCGGGCATGTGCGGCATGGCCGCGCGGTGCGCCTTTGCTTCCTCGAAGCTGTCCAGGAACCGAAAGAGCGCATCATCGTCGCTGGCCATGGAGGTGGGGCAGACGGTCGTGGTGCCGTGCTTCAGGTGTGCGCGCGCCGCGCCGAGGATGGCCTCGGGCGTTGCGTCCATGAAGTCGTGGCCGCCCGCGCCATGGGTGTGCGCGTCGATGAAGCCGGGCGAGAGGTACGCGCCTGAAAGGTCCACGGCGCTTTTCCAGGGGCCGGCCGGTGGCTCGGTCCCGACATAGGCGATCATGCCCGACCGCACGGCGAGAAAGCCGTTTGGCACGGGCCCGCTTTCAGACAGCACGGTGCCGTTTTGAAACAGAATATCGTACATACATTCACCTCGTAGCGCAGGCGCAAAGGGAACCCCCCTTTGCGCCTGAATCGGTCAACCGGTTATGGGGTTACAGGTCGATATCCTCAGATTTTGTGAGCCTAAAGAACAACAAAAGCGAGGCGATCATCGTCACCGTCAGGATGGTGGAAAGCGCCGCCGCTGTGCCATAGCCGCCTCGGCTGATCTCCTGAAAGATGGTGACGGTCATGGTCTGCGTCCGGCCGGTGTAGAGCATCAGCGTGGAGGACAGCTCGTTGATCATGGTGATCCACGACAGGATCGCGCCCGAGATGATGCCCGGGATCATCACCGGCATGGTCACCTTAAAGAACGTCTGCATGGCGCCGTAGCCAAGGCTGGCGGAGGCCTCGTCGATGCTGGGGCTGATCTGGCGCAGGATGGCCGCGCTGGACCTCACCGTATAGGGCATGCGCCGGATCACGTAGGCGATGATGATGATGGCGGCCGTGCCGCTGAGGACCAGGGGCCCCTTGTTGTAGGTCATCAAGAGGATCAGGCCGAAGATCGTGCCCGGAATGACGTACGGGAACATGATGAACACATCGAGGATGCGCGAGAGGAAGCTCTTTTTGCGCACCGTCAGGTAGGCAAACAGGGTGCCCAGGATGACCACGACGGCGATGGCGATGAGCGCGAACTTGAATGTATTGCCAATGGAGGAGAGGGACTTGGCAAACACGGTGAGATAGCTGCCAAAGCCGTACCCCTCTGCCCACAGAATGCCCTTTGTGTTGCGAAAGGAGATGAAGATGATATAGATTTGCGGAAGCGTCGAGAGCAGGACCACCAGATAGACGTACGCATGCGCCAGGATGTTGGGCAGGCCGCGCAGCTTCTTGGGCCGGGGCGGGTTGAGCATGCTCATGGTGTTGTTCTTTCTGCTGGAGATCCATTTTTGCAAAAGGAACACGGCGGCGGCAATGAGCATCATGATCAGCGCGACCGCTGAGGCAAAATACGCGTTCGTGCCCGTCTCGCTGACCCATTCCTGGTAGATGATGACCGGCAGGGTGTTGTACCCTTCGCCGATCAGGCGCGGGGTTCCGTAGTCCGCGAACGCGCGCAAGAACACGATCGTCGCGCCCGCCAGGATGGTCGGCAGCACGAGCGGCAGGCTCACCCTGAGCACCTTGCGGATGCCGTGGTACCCCAGGCTCTCCGCCGCCTCGCCCAGCGACGCGTCCACCTTTTTCAGCGCGCCCTTGGTGTACATGTAGATGTACGGGTACAGCTTGAGCACAAACACCAGCAGAATGCCGCCAAAGCCGTAGATGCTGGGAATCTTCAGGCCTACGACCTCGCGCAGGAAGCTGGTGATCGCGCCGTTTCGGCCGAGCATCAAAATCCAGGAATACGCGCCCAAAAACGGCGGCGACAGCATCGAGATGATCACCAGGATGTCCACCAGGCGCCTGAAGCGGATGGAGAAGGTGGTCATGATGTAGGCCAGGGGCACGCCGATGGCGATGACCAGCACCGTGGCGCACAAAACGACATAGATGCTGTTGGTCATGGCCTTCATGTAATAGGGGCGGGAGAAAAACTTGACGAAGTTTTCCAGCGTGAACTGGACACCGTCCTTGGACTGGAACGAATAGACGATCATCTGCCCGACCGGGATGATCAGAAACAGGCCGAACACGACCAGGGATATAAGCCCTACCAGGCTCCAGAAATCAAAGCGTACGCCGCGCTTAGGAAACATGGCTCTGTACCCCCTGAATCAGGGTCGTTTCGGAGACCTTGTCAAAGAGGTTGATGCGCCGCGCGTTGACCGTCAGGTATACGGTATCGCCGGGCGCGTAGATCTTTTCGGCGCTGCTGGTGTCGGCGGTGACCTCCACCGGCTCGCCCGTGCCAAAGTCCACCTGGTAGTGGATGTACTTGCCCAGGAAGCGCTTGACCAGGACAATGCCCCGCATGCCCTTAGCTTCGGCGGTGAAGATGAACTCCTCCGGCCGCACATAGACCAGCAGCTCGGCGCCCGTTTCAACGGGCTTTACGTTTTCCACCTCGATCGTGTGATCGGTGTTCATGCGGATGGTCGCTTTCCCGCCCGCGTATGCGAGCACCCGGCCGGTAAAGTGGCTGGAATGGCCGATGAAGTCGGCGACAAAGGTATCGTAGGGGCGCAGGTAGATGTTTTCCGGGATGTCTATTTGATGGATGTCGCCCTTGTTCATGACCGCGATGCGGTCGGAGATGGCGAGCGCCTCCTCCTGGTCGTGGGTGACGTACACGGTGGTGATGCTGATCTGCTTTTGCACCTCGCGGATGGCCTCGCGCATTTCCAGGCGGAGCTTCGCGTCCAGGTTGGAAAGCGGCTCGTCCATGAGCAGCACCTGCGGGCGCACCACGATGGCGCGCGCCAGCGCCACGCGCTGCTGCTGGCCGCCGGAGAGCTTGTCCGGATACCGGTCCTTGTACGGCGTGATCTGGACCGTGTCCATGATCTTGGCGACCCGCTTTTCGATTTCCGCCTTGGGAAGCTTTTTGTTCTTCAGGCCGTACTCGATGTTTCGGTACACGGTCATGTTGGGGAATATGGCATAGTTTTGAAAGACCATACCAAAATTGCGCTTGTGCACGGGGATATGGTTGAT
>CAZUIA010000076.1:0-11538 GCA_964620835.1 uncultured Oscillospiraceae bacterium | reverse complement strand
GGGGGGCCGCAGGGGGAACCGCGGCCCCCCCCTGCGCGTCTTTCACGCCATTTTTACCGACACCATGCGGGAAACGCCCTTTTCCTCCATCGCCACGCCGTAGAGCGCCTGGCACCTTTCCATGGTGCCCCGGCGGTGGGTGACGACGACGAACTGGGTGTTTTTGGAAAACTCGTTCAGAAAATCGGCAAAGTTGGCAACGTTCGCCTCGTCCAGCGCGGCCTCGATCTCGTCGAGCACGCAAAAGGGCGTGGGCTTGAGTTGCAGCATCGCAAACAGGATGGCGATGGCCGTCAGCGCGCGCTCGCCGCCCGACAGGAGCGTCAAAAGCTGCAGCTTCTTGCCCGGCGGCTGCGCCACCACCTCGATGCCGCAGTTGAGGATGTCCTGTTCGTCCATGAGCTTGAGCTCCGCGTGGCCGCCGCCAAAGAGCATCTCAAACGCCTTGCCGAAATACTGATTCAGCTGCGCGAACTGCTTTTTGAACTTTCGCTCCATCTTCACCAGCAGCTCCCGGATGATGTCCTGAAGGTCGGCCGTGGCCTTGAGCAGGTCCTGCTTTTGCGCGTTCAGCTGGTCAAAGCGCTCCTTCGTCAGGCGGTAGGTTTCCACCGCGCTGACGTTGACAGAGCCCATCTGGCGAATCTGCGCGCGGATGGACGCGATCTCCTTTTCGCTCTTTGCAAGGTCGAACCCGTCCCGCCGGTGCGAAAGCGCGCCGCCGTAGGTCAGTTCATACTCGCTGAAGATGCGGTCCTGCAGGTTTTTCAGGTCGTTTTGCACGCGCACGAGCTGCAGCTCGGTCTTGTGGCGCTTGTCCGCCGAGGTGGAAAGCCGCTGGCGCAGGTCCTCCAGCTGTTGCGTGAGGGCGCGCGTTTTCGCCTGCAGGTCCTGGCGCTTTTGGGCGCAGGCGGCCTGCTCGGCCCGGCGCGATTCCAGCGCCTGGGCGCGGCGCGCGTGGGCGGCCTCGCCCTCCAGGAGCGCTTCCCGGTCGCGCGCAAGGCGCGCGGCCCTCTCCTGCTGCCCCTCCTGAAGCTGCTCCTGCTTTTTGAATAGCTGGCCCTCCTCGCGGTTCAGGCGCTCGCCCTCCCTGCGGACGGCCTCCAGCTCCCTTTCCTGGGACGCGACGCTGACGCGGCCGGCCGTGACCTCCTCGCGAAGCGCGTCCACCCGCGCGCGCGCGGAGCTAAGGGCGGCCTGCATGGCGACGGTCTTTGCCTGCATGTCCGCCTGGTTCAGCTCCCCGCCCTCGTGGGCGGCCTCGGCGCGGGCGAGCTGCTCCTCAATATCCGAAAGGTTGGTGCGGATCTGGTCCGCGAGCAGCTCGGCCTGCTCCTGCATCTCGTCGTGGCGCGACAGCTCGGCACGGGCGGCGCCTGCGTGCTCCGTCTCGCGCGCCACGGCGATCTCGGCCTGGTGGGCCTTGTCATAGAGTGCGTTGCGCCGCTTCTTTTGATCCGCCCGAAGCGCGTCCAGCGCGCCGATGCGCGCCTGGATGTCGGAAAGCGAAAGGTCCAGCGAGGCGACGAGGGCCTCGTGCTCGGCGATCTCGCGCTCGCGCGACAGAAGGCTCGTCATCCTGGACTGGACCGAGCCGCCCGTCATGGAGCCGCCGGAGTGCATCACGTCGCCGCCCAGCGTCACCAGCCGAAACGCGTGCCGCCCGCGCCGCATGATCTCAATGCCGGCTTCCAGGTCCGTCGCGACGACCGTGCGCCCCAGGAGGCTTTCCACGATCTCGCGGTAGCGTTCGTCAAACCGGATCAGCTCGCTGGCCACGCCGAGGCAGCCGGGCATGGAAAGCACCTGCCGCTCCTCGCGCGCGAGCGTGCGGCCGCGCACCGTGGTCAGGGGCAAAAACGTCGCCCGGCCGAACCGGTTTTCGCGCAGGTAGTCGATCAGGTCCTTGGCCGCGTGCTCGTCCTCGGTGACGATGTGCTGCAGCGCGCCGCCCAGCACCATGTCGAGCGCCCGCTCGTACTGCTTGGGCGTGTGCAGGAGGTTCGCGACCACCCCGTGCACGCGCTTGTCGCCCCGGGCGCGCAAAAGCGCCTGGCGGACGGCGTGCTGGTAGCCTTCGTAGTCGCGCTCCATCTCGCGCAGCACCTTCAGGCGGGACGCGGCCTCGTGGCGCTTGCCCGTCTTGTCGCGAAGGTCCAAAAGCAGCGCTTCGGCCTCCTGCGCCGCGGCATGGACCGATTCGTCCAGCCCGCGCGCCTCGGCCTCCAACAGGGAAAGGTCGTCCTTCGCCGCCTTCAGCGACGCCTCGGCCTCCTGCGCCGCGTCAAGCAGCGCCTGCCGCCCGTCGCCAAAGGAAAGCGCGGAGCGCTCCGCCTCCTCAAGCCTTGCCGTCAGGCTCTCGCGCAGTGTGGTCAACCGCGCCTTGGCCGAGCGCATGTCGGACATGCGGTTCATCGCCTGCATGATCGCGGCCTTGTGCGTTTCAAGCGCCTCCTCCAGCGAGGAGGCGTCCCGCTGGGCCTCGTAAAGCGACGCATCAAGCGCGGCAAGCGCTTGGCGCGCGGCAAGGAGCGACGCATCGCGCGCGGCAAGGAGCGCGCGGTTTTCTGCGCGCAGGCGCTCCAGCGCTTCGGCCCTTCCCGCCTCCTCCGCGCGCAGGGCCTCCTCGCGCCGATCGTCGGCCTCGGCGTGGGCGATGCGCTCGCGAAGGACGTTGTTCAGGCCCTCCTGCGCCTCCACGGCCCGCGCCGCTTCCAGGACAAGGGCGGTCAGCGCCCGGTCCTCGGCCTCGGCGGCGTCGGCCTTTTCGCCCAGCTCGTCGCGCTGAGCGGACAGGGCCTGCACCTCGGGCTCGCCCTCTGAAAGCTCGGCGTCCAGGGCCTCGATCAGCGTTTCCAGGGCCGCGCCCTGCGACTTGAGCCGGTCGTGGTGGATCAAAAAGGCGTTCAGCTCCAGATCGCGCAGCGTGTCGCGAAGGGCAAGGTATGTGCGCGCGTCCTCCGCCTGCTGAAACAGCGGCCCAATCTGGGCATCAAGCTCCGACAGGATGTCCTCCACGCGGTCCAGGTTCTGGCGGGTGTTGGCCATGCGGCGCTCGGCCTCGTCCTTGCGCGCACGGTAGGTGACGATGCCCGCGGCCTCCTCAAAGACGCTGCGGCGCTCGTCGGACTTGGCGCTCAGGATCTCGTCGATGCGGCCCTGGCCGATGAGGGAATAGCCCTCCTTGCCGATGCCCGTATCGCGGAACAGCTCCGTGATATCCTTCAGGCGGCAGGCGGCCTTGTTCAGGTAGTATTCGCTTTCGCCGTTTCGCCAGATGCGGCGGGTCACCATGACCTCGGCGCAGTCCATCGACAGGGCGCGGTCCTCGTTGTCAAAGAGCAGCGACACCTCGCACCAGGAGTGGGGCTTTCGCTTTTCCGTGCCGCCGAAAATGACGTCCTCCATCTTTGCGCCGCGCAGCTGCTTGGCGCTCTGCTCGCCCAGCACCCACCTGACCGCGTCGGAGATGTTGGACTTGCCGCTGCCGTTGGGGCCGACGATGGCCGTGGTGCCCTGCTCAAAGACGATTTCCGTCTTTTCGGCAAAGGACTTAAAGCCTTGGATTTCCAAACGTTTGAGCTTCAAAAAAGTTCCTCCCGGATCAGGGAGGGGTCAAGGTTCTTCCTTGCCCCCCGGGGATACGGCGCGGCGCGGCTTGTCCGCCCCCGGCCCTCGCCCCTCAAGCACCCCGCGCGCCGCTTCCTGCTCGGCCTGTTTTTTCGAAGGCCCTTGGCCCTCGCCCCGCTTTTCGCCCGAAAGATACACCTCCACGAAAAACACGCGGCTGTGGGGCGGGCCCTCCTCGCAAACGACGCGGTATTCGGGCGCGGGACGCCCCTCGGCCTGCTCCCTTTCCTGCAAAAGGCTTTTGAAATTTCGCTCGCAAAGGGGCGGCGCGAAATCGTCAAGCGCCAGGGCGCACACCCGCGCGGCCTCCTGAAGGCCGCCGTCCAGGTATACGGCCGCCAGCACGGCCTCCATCGCGTCGGCCAGCACGGACGGCTTGTCCCGCCCGCCGGTCGCCTCCTCGCCGTGGTCCAGCGAGAGGAACGCGCCCAGGGAAAGCCGCCGCGCGGCCGCGGCCAGCGTTTCCTCGCGCACCAGGGAGGCGCGAAGCCGGGTCAGCTCGCCCTCGCGCCCCTTTGGGTAGCGCGCGTACAGCGCCGCGCTGACCGTGAGCTGCAGCACCGCGTCGCCCAGAAACTCCAGGCGCTGGTTGTCCTCCCCGCCGGCCGCGGCGGAAGGGTGTGTCAGCGCAAGCGAAAGCAGCCCGGCATCCGAAAAAGGATAGCCGAGCGCCTCCATCAGCGGTGTCAGGTTCCGTTTGCAGCGCATTTACCGGCGCGACTCAATGTAGGCGACGATGTCGCCGACGGTCTTGAGCCGCATGAGCGCGTCGTCCTCAACCGTCAGCCCCAGCTCGCTCTCCAGGTCCATGATCAGCATCATGACGTTGGCGGAGTCGGCCTTCAGGTCCTCCAGCAGGCGGGACGCGGGGGTGATGGTGCCAACGTCGATCCGAAGCTGATCGGCGATGAGCTTGGCAACCTTGTCGTACATGGGAAATGCCTCCTTATGCCTTATGATGGAATGGATGCCTGCGCCTGGTCGGCGATGAGGGAAACGACGTTGCCCTCCAGCATCGAAAGGGCCTGCCGGATGGCGCAGAAGAAAGCGTATTCGCTGGAGTTGCCGTGCGCCTTGATGACCGCGCCGGTCGTCCCCAGAAGCGGCGCGCCGCCGACCTCGTCGGCGCTCAAATTCTTTTTCAGGCGCGAAAACGCGTTTCTGGCAAGGTACGCGCCGATCTTGGAGCGCTTGGAGCGCATCAGCTCGTCCTTCATGAGCGTGAAGATGGCCTTGGAGATGCCCTCCATGCTCTTTAAGAGGATGTTGCCCGAAAAGCCGTCCGCGACGATCACGTCCGTCTCGCCCATGGGCACGCCGCGCGCCTCCAGGTTGCCGATGAACGAAAAGCCCCCTTGCTCCATCAGCGGATACGCGGCCTTGGTGAGCTGGTTGCCCTTTTCAGCCTCCTCGCCGATGTTCAGGAGCGCCACGCGCGGGTTTTTGACGCCCAGCACCTGCCGCATGTAGGTGGCGCCCATGCGGCCGAACTGCACCAGCCATTCGGGCTGGCAGTCGACGTTCGCGCCCACGTCCATCAAAAGCGCCGGGGAGCCGGTGACGGTCGGCAAGAGGGTCGCCAGCGCGGGGCGGTCGATGCCCGGCAGGCGGCCCAGGCGAAACAGCGCGCCCGCCATCACCGCGCCGGTGGACCCGGCGGAGATGAGCGCCTGCGCCTGGCCGTCGCGCACCAGCGACAGCGCGCGCACGAGCGACGAATCCGTTTTCGTGCGGATGGCCAGCACGGGGGACTCGGTGTTTGCGATGGTCTCCCGCGCGTCGATCACCTGAAGGCGCGGCCTGACGGCGGCGGCCTTGGAAAGCAGCGGCTCGATCCGGTCGGCCTGGCCGACGAGCAGGATTTTGATCTGTTCAAACGTTTCCAGCGCCCGGATGCTTCCCGCTGCGGTGATCTTTGGGGCAAAATCCCCGCCCATCGCGTCCACGGCAATTGTGTACACGGCGATCCTCTCCTTTAACCGGCTTATTGTAGCAGAAGTGGAAAGAAAAGAAAAGCCTTTTGCACGCAAACGAAGGCGGCCGCGCGTCTTGCCCGCGGCCGCCGGAATTCGCGCGAAAACCAAAACGGAATATAACGGACGCTTTCGTCCCACGCTTCCACAAATTTCGCGTTTTGCCGGAATATGGTTTGACAAGGCGCGTCAAAAAATATACAATATGGAGTATGCTCCTTTTGTAGGTTATACATTGTAGCGCATGGAAGGGAGGCCCGTCATGCATGCGATGGAAAAGGACGGCAACCTGTCAAAAGCGGCCTTTCCTTTGTCGCAAAGCCAGGAGAACATCTGGAATCTCGAGACCGCGCATCCCGGACTTCCGATCAACAATATCTCGAGCATCCTGAACATTGGCGGGCGGCTGGATATCCCGATGCTTAAGACGGCGGTTTGCCGGCTCATCGCCCTGACGCCGGCGCTGCGCACGCGCATCCGGGCGCCGGGCGGCGTACCCGTTCAGTTTGTGGCGGACGACGTTTTAGACCATGTTCCCTTCTTTGACTTTACCATGACCGGCATGGAGGGCGTGGAGGAATGGTCTCTGTCCGTGGCGCGCGAGGCCATGCCCGTCCTGGATGCCCCGCTGTATTTCTGCGCCATTTTCAAGCGCGCCAACGGCACCGGCGGCGTGCTGCTCAAGGTGCACCACCTGATCTCCGACGCGTGGTCGCAGGGGCTGATCCTCAACCGGCTGGCGGAAATGTACCTGTCGCTGCTCACGGGCAAGGAGCCCGACCTTTCGCCCTTTCCCCCGTATGAGGCGCATATCCAGGCTGAAAACGCATACCTCGCCTCGCCCGAAAAGGCGCGCGACGAGGCCTTTTGGCGCAGGACGCTTCGCGACCTGCCGGGCGCGAGCGCGAAGGGCCACGAATACGCGACCGTCAGCCCCGTGGGCCGGCGCGCTTCGTTTCCCTTGCCCGAGCGGCTGAACCGGCTCATCATGGCCTTTTGCGAGCAGCACAAGGTTTCGCCCTTCGCGGTGTTTTACATGGCCCTTTCCATCTATCTTCGGCGCGTGCGCGGCCAGGAGCGCTTTTGCGTGGGCGTGCCGGTGATCAACCGGCGCACGTTCCAGGAAAAAAGGACGCCCGGCATGTTCGTCACGACGCTGCCGTTCGTCAATTCCCTCGACGAATCCGTCACCTTCGCGGAGTTCAACGAAGCCTTGAAGGCCGACTGGTACGAGCTTTTGCGCCACCAGTCGCTGCCCTTTTCCGATATCCGCGCCATCGCCCAGGCAAACGGCTGCCCGTTCAAGCTCTTTGACATCGCGCTTTCGTTCCAAAACGGCGTGCTGATGGCCGATAGCGAGTCGCGGGTGTCCTTTGAGGGCCGCTGGCAATACAGCGGCTACCAGGCGGAGTCGTTGTGCGTGCACATCTCCGCAAGAAGCGGCGACGGCAGCTTCCTGGTCGATTACGACTACCTGACGCAGCTGTTTTCCGCCTCGGAGATCGACGTGCTGCACGCCTATCTCGTCAACATCCTGACCGACGCGCTGCTAAATCCGGACAAGCCCATCGGCAAGCTTCGCATTTTGAGCGAGGCCGAGGAGGAGAAGGTGCTCTACACCTTCAACGCCACGGGCGCGCCCCTTCCCCGACACAGCCTGAAGGACACGCTCCTTCGGCAGGCGGCCGAATACCCCTCGCGCGTCGCCGTCATCTTTTCCGGCGAGCGGGTGACGTACGAGGCGCTGCTTCGCCGGGCCAAGGCCCATGCGCAGGCCCTTTCGGCCGCGCTGGGCGGCGGGGGCAACGTCGTCGCCCTGTCCATGCCCGCGGGCGCGGAGCTGTTTGCGTGGCTGTGCGGCGTGATCCTGTCCGGCAACGCGTGGCTGATGCTGGATACCGGGCAACCCCCGGCGCGGATGGAAAGCGCGCTTTCGCGCTGCGGCGCCGCGGCGCTCGTCACGCCCGAGGGCATTCAGCGGAGGGCGGTCGCGGGCGCGTTTGATCCGCCCCCGGCGGACGACCCCGTCGCCTACCTGGTGCTCACGTCCGGCTCCACGGGCGAGCCCAAGGCCGTCCAGATCGGGCAGCGCTCGCTTTTGAACTTTGCCGCCGCCATGCGCTGCGTCTACCCAAGGGGCGGCGTGCTGTCCGCCACGAACATCAGCTTTGACGCGTTCCTCATCGAGAGCGCCGCCGCGCTTTTGAACGCGCGCACCGTCGTCATCGCGGACGAGCAGCGGCGAAACGACCCCGCCGAACTGGCCCGGCTGATCCGCTCCTACGCGGTCGGGTTTTTGTCCATGACGCCCTCGCGCCTGGCCGCGTACCTGAAGGAGCCGCTGTTCGCGCGCGCGCTGGCGCACGTGGAGGCGATCGTCTGCGGCGGCGAAAGCTTCCCCGAGGAGCTTTTGCGCGCGCTCAAGGACCTGACCGACGCGCATGTCTACAACCAGTACGGCCCCACCGAGGCGACGGTGGGCGTCACGCTCCTGCGCCTGAACGACGCGCCCCATATCACCCTGGGCAAGCCCATGCGCAACTGCCGCCTCTACGTGCTGGACGAGCGGCTTTCGCCCAAGCCCATCGGCGCGCCGGGCGAGATCTACATCGGCGGCGCGTGCCTTGCCCACGGCTACCGGGGCGACGCGGGCCTGACCAACGAACGGTTTCTGCAGGATCCATTCACCGACGGGCGCGTGTACCGCACGGGCGATCTGGGGCTTTGGACTCCCCGGGGCGAGCTGCAGTACCTCGGCCGCAAGGACAGCCAGGTGAAGCTGCACGGCTACCGCATCGAGATGGGCGAGATCGAGGCCGCACTTTTGATGCACCCCGAGGTCACGGGCGCGGCGGCGCGCGTGTTTGAAGGCGAGGGCCGTACGCTGCTATGCGCGTACTACACCGCGCTTTCCCCGCTTCAGGGCGCGGACCTGCTGGCGTTTTCATCGGCCTACCTGCCCCGCTACATGATGCCCGCCTATGTTAAGCGGCTGCCCGCGCTGCCGGTCACCACCAACGGCAAGACCGACTACGCGCGCCTGCCCGCGCCGGAGATTTCCGCCTCGGACGCCGAGCCGGAAACCGAGGCCGAGGCGCGCCTTGCCGCCCTGTGGCGGCGGGTGCTCAAAAGCCCGTCGCTTGGCGCGGACGCGGACTACTTCCTCTCGGGCGGGGATTCGCTCAACGCCATCGAGATGCTCCTGGCCGTGGAGGCCGAGTTCGGCGCGGCCCCGTCCATGGCGGACCTGTTCGCCAACAGCACGGTGCGCCGCCTGGCGCGGCTTCTGCCGGGCGCCGGCACCCCCGCGGCCAAGCGGGAAACCGGCATTCCCCGCGCGAACGAGCGGGAGACCTACCCGCTCACCCCGGCGCAGCAGCGGTTTTACGTGCTCAGCACGCTGGACCCAAGTGGCGTTTCCTACAACATGCCCGGCGCGTTTCGCCCCTCCCGGCCCGTGGACCTTCACCGGCTGGAAGCGGCCCTTCGCCGCCTGATCGAGCTGGACGAATCGCTGCGCACCGCCTTTGTGCAAAGCGGCGCGACCGTGGCGCAGCGCATCGAGCCGGCCGTGCCCTTTGCGCTGGAAACCGTCCGCGGGGACGACCCGGAGGCCGCGTTTCACGCGTTTGTCCGGCCGTTTGACCTTGCGAAGCCCCCGCTGTTTCGCGCGGGCGTCTGGAACGGGCCGGACAGCGAAAGTGTGCTGCTGTTTGACATGCACCACATCATTTCCGACGGCATCAGCGGCGCGCTGCTGCTGGAGCGGATGGACCTGTTGTACCGGGGCCTTGCGCCCGAGATGCCCGCGGTGCGCTACCGCGATTTCGCGTGCTGGCTGGAAGCGAAGGACCCGAGGGACCTGGACGCGCAGCGCGCGTACTGGAAGGAGCGCCTCAAAGGCGCGCCGGCAGAGACGGATCTGCCCTTTGACCGGCCGCAGCCGCCGGCCGCGGACGGCAGGGGCGCGAAGGTGCGCCTTTCGCTGGACGAAAAGACCTCCGCCAGGCTGGACGCGCTGTGCGAGGCGCGCCGGGCAACGCCCTACGCGTTTCTCGCCGCGGTCTTTGGCGCGCTGCTGTCCCGCCTGAGCGATCAGCGCGACATCGTGCTCGGCTCGCCCGTGTCCGGCCGGCGGCACCCGGACCTGATGCGCGTCACGGGCGCGTTCATCAACACGCTGCCGCTGCGCCTTTCGGTGGACGAAAGCGAGCCGTTTTCCACCTACCTTTCGCGCGTGCAGGCCGCCGCGGCCGCGATGCTCGACCACCAGGACCTGACATTGGACGAGATCGTCTCCTTGGCGGACACGCCCCGCGAGGCGGGCAGGACCCCGCTGTACAACGTGCTGTTTTCCATGGTGCCGGTGAAGCCCTCGGCGTTTCGGCTGGGGGAGGCGGAGCTTTCGCAGCTGCCGCTGGATTCGGGGGCGGCGAAGCTGCCCCTGACGCTGGAGGGCGTGCGCGGCGACAAGGGCTACGCGTTCACGCTGGAGTACGCCGCGCAACTGCTGGACGAGGGAACCGCGGCCCTGTGGGCGCGCGCGTTTGAGGCGGCGGTCCGCGCCGCGGTGGAGGACGCGGAGATCCCGGTGGGCAGCCTGCCCGCCGTCTCCCCGGCGGACCGGGTGCGCCTGGTGGACCGGCCGGGCCGCCTGCGCGCTCTGTTTGACGACACGCCGGTGGACCGGCTGCTTTCAGAGCTTTCCATCCTGTACCCGGACCGCGTGGCCGTGGCCTGGGGCAACGATAGGACCTACACCTTTTCTGAGCTGACGGGCCGCGCCGGGGCGCTTGCCGGGCACCTGCTCCATGCGGGCGCAAAGCCCGGGGACCGGATCGGCCTACTCACCCGGCGGGACGGGGACCTGATCGTGCAGCTGCTTTCCATCTGGATGGCGGGCTGCGCGTACGTGCCCTTGGCAAACGCCTATCCGGCCGCGCGCATGGCCGAGATGCTGCGCGTTTCGGGCGCTTCGCTGCTGCTATTGGGCGAGGGGATCGACGCGCCCGAGGGCATGCCCTGCCCGGCCGTGCGGTGCGCGTACCCCGACGCGGCGGGCTTTGTCCCGCCCGCGCGCGAGGGCGGCCTTGCGTACGTGCTCTTTACCTCCGGGTCGACCGGCACGCCCAAGGGCGTGATGGTGTCGCACCGGGCGCTGTCAAACCTTCTGCCCGCCGGGGAGCAGGTGATCGGCGAGGGCAAGCGCGTGCTGTGCGCGGCGAACGTGATCTTCGACATCTTCGCCACGGAGGTGTGGCTGCCGCTTACGCAGGGAAAGACCGTGGTGGTGGCGGACGAGGAGGAGATGCTCCTCCCCTGGCGCATGGCCCAGCGCATCCGCGCGTCCGGCGTGGACACCGTGCAGCTGACCCCGTCCAGGATGCAGCTTTGCCTGTCGGACGCGGCGTTTTGCGCGGCGCTTTCGGGCGTTCACGCCGCGCTGCTCATCGGCGAGCCGGTGACGCCGCCGCTGCTTCAGGCGCTTCGCCAGACGGGCGTTTCGCGCATCGTCAACCAATACGGGCCGACCGAGGCCACGGTGTTCTGCTCCTTCGCGGACCTTTTCGCCGAGCCGTCCATCCACATCGGAAAACCGATCCAAAACTGCCGGTTTTACGCGCTGGACGGCGGGCGGCGCATGGTGCCGCCCACGGCGCGGGGCGAACTGTACCTTGCGGGCGAGTGCCTGGCGGACGGCTACATCGGCCGGGAGGACCTGACGGAAGCGGCCTTTGTGCCCGACCCGTTCGTCCCGGGCGCGAAGATGTACAAGACCGGCGACGTGGTGCGGCTTCGGGCGGACGGCAACTGGGATTTTTTGGGCCGGGCCGACCGGCAGATCAAGTTCAACGGCCACCGCGTGGAGATCGAGGAGATCAGCGCGCGCATCCTGCTTTCCGGCATGGCCAGGGAGGCCGCGGCCGCGCCGGTC